>DATMFC010000241.1:0-7554 GCA_035556335.1 Planctomicrobium sp.
ACCAGCGAGGTCAGCAAGGCCAGAGTGATCAGCAGCCACGGGGGCCGCCGTGACGGCGAAACAGCAATGGCTCCAGCTCCCATTCATTCATCGGAGGTATTTTTATGCCGCGAATAAGACCTCCCGATCGATCGAAAGTCCTCATCCTGAAACAAAACTAGTGTTGCGTCAGCATTCAAAATTAAGGTGGAAGAATCGAAACGGGAGCGGCCAACGAGCCGCGGAACATGTGAGACAACCCTCAGTTTGAAGCCTGACAAGGCACGAGGGGATGTCGTCCGGCATTCTACTGCAAACCGACCTGCCGCAGCAGTTTCAGCGTCCCTTCCAGATCCTGGAGATCGGAATATTTGATCTCCGGAGCGGCTTTCGTTACGGGGGACTGTTCCGGTGGTTCGGTCGCGGTCACCGCGTATTCGCTGACATTGTTGGTGAAATACTTCTGGGAATCCTCCTTCAGCAGGAAGGCGAGAAACTTCTGAGCCAGTTCCTGTTTCTTGCTGCTCTCGAGCACTCCGACACCGGCAACAAACACGAGATTCCCCAGGTCACCGTCGGCAAAGGCCGTCTGTTCGACAGGGAAGTCGGGGCGGTCTTTCTTCACTTGATGCAGGTAGTAATGGTTCAGGATGCCGATGTCGATTTCCCCGGCAGCGATGGCATCGAGAATGGGAGAGTTGCGGGGATACGACTTGGCCCCATTCTCGCGGACTCCCGTGAGCCAGGCTTTGGTTTTTTCTTCACCGTACTTCGCCCGCATGCCGGTCACGAATGCCTGAAATGATGCATTCGCCGGGGACCAGCCGATGCGTCCCTTCCATCTGGGATCGGTCAGGTCGAACACGGACTTCGGCAAGTCCGGAGGAGAAACACGCGTGGGTGAATAGGCGATGCCCCTTGCCCGAGCGCTGGTCGCGACCCAGGTTTGATCCGGTGACCGAAATGCGGGGAGCGTCTGGTTGATGATCGTTTCCGGGAGCTTCGTGAAGAGCTTGTCGCTGGTGAGTTGCTCCAACGCGCCGGTGTCCTGCGCCCAGAAGACGTCGCACTGGCTCCGCTTCCCTTCCTGCTGCAGAGCCAGTGCCAGTTGTGCCGTTCCGCCGAAACGGACGTTGACCTTGATTCCCGTCTCCGTTTGAAACTTCTCGACAAGCGGTTCAACGAGTTGTTTTGACCGCCCGGAATAAACAGTCAACGAATCCTGAGCCGTCGCCATGGAAGCGGCGCTCGTCACGGCAACGGCCAATACCAGCCACAACGAAAGCAGACCGTTGCGGGGAAGGGATCGGAAAATCAAGGTCATCATCGGCATGGGATTGCTCCGGAATGAAATGACGGGGAACCGTCGCAGGGGTGAGCAGAGGAACGTCCCTCACGCTGGGACACGTTCTGTCTCATCGAGCAGAGATGGCCTGGGTGAAGATAACCTGGGGTTTCACCCGGCTTCCAAATGGGGCGATGGCCCGTCTGCGGAAGACGGCGTGACGAATACTCTCTCCTCGGGTGATTCTGGCAAGCCGCGAGCGGCAAATCAATGCCGCTGCGTTCCGGGGGCAACGTGTGAGCCCAAATCCGATGGTTCAGTTCCCAGTTCTGCTTCATGATATCGGCTTCGGAAATTGTCAGCACAGCCTGCAGAATGAGCAGGACGACAAGTGATTCCGTGGAATAGATTGCCGGATTTCCGTCTGATGCTCTATCGGAGGGAACTGAGATAGGCCAGCAAATCGGCCAGTTCCTGGGGAGTCATGTCACGATGCAGCAGATCGGGCATCAGGGAACGAGGCTGAGGGACTAATTCCTCAATCGTTTCCATGGACAATTCCTGTTCCGCTCCACTCACATCCTTGAAACGAATCCGTTCCTCTGTCCGCTCGGTGACCAGACCTGTCAGCACACGACCATCGGTTGTTTCCAACAAGTACATGACATAGTCCTGATCGATCTCCGCCGACGGCTCCAGAATACTTTTCAGGATTTGCTCGCGGCTCCGCTTGCTGCCGATCTTTGATAAGTCCGGTCCCAGTTCCCGACCGATGCCTTCCGATCGATGGCAGTTACGGCAAGAAAATCCTTCTGCCTTCTGAAACAGGAAACGGCCTGCTGCCACGTTCCCTTTGAGTCTGAAGATCTCCTCCGGATTGACGACCATTCCCAATGTCTGTCGCCGTTGTTCCACGGGGAGAAAACGTTCGAATAACCCTTTCACGTGTTCGGGGCTCTCCCTGGAAATTCTCGCAGCAATCCTCTGGCGCCGCTCCGTGTTGGACACCCGCGCGAGTTGATCCGCCAGCCGCAATGCCGCTGACGTCTCGCCGGTGACGGGGGGAATGGCTTCCTCGTCAAGCTCCACAAGCAGCATCTTCTCTTCCGCCTGCACCTCTTCGGGGTCGCGTTCCAGCGAGATGATCCACTCACGAATCAGGCTCAGGCCGGCGTCATCCACGTTGCGGCTCCCCGTATACGGCATATGTCCACGGCCCACCGTGGCCAGGCGATAATACAGAACCGACTGCTCCGGCCGACCAGGTTGAATGATCCGCGCCTCCGTCAGGTCAAAATTCCCCTGGGTCGGCAGTTCATTCACGGCATGCATCTGCTCGATCGAGAACTCAAATGGAAATTCGATCCTGGCGTTTCCACCCCCCTCCCGTCGATGGCAATGAGAGCAGTTGATTGAAAGATAGGATCGAGCCCGAAGACTCAAGTCGGCTGAAGCATCATAAGGATTGACCATGGCCACCGCACGATCGGCGATAGAGATTTTGGAATCGAACAATCCCCAACGCTCGAAGCGGTCGAGTTGGTTCTCCGCCTGAGTGCCGGGAAGATGAGGATCGGCAGGGACGTCGCGATTCAGATTCGGCACTTTGAATCCGGCAATGAAGCCGAGCGGCCAGACATGGCACGTCAGGCATTCCGCCCGATTGACAATCCGCCAGTTTCTGACCCTGGGAAGGGAGGCATCTTCCGTATCGTCATCAGCCAGGCGGATCTGTGTTTCGATTCCTTCCCTGGGAACCAGAACGGCATCCGTTTGCTCGTCGTTCCATAAATAACTGTATCCCCGCCATTCTGAACCGTCGAAATGCAGTAACTGTGTTTCCACGTTCCGTAATTTTTTACCATGGCGATCGAGCGGAATAGCCAGCGTTTTGACGGCGACCGTATCGCGGGGGTAGGCATAATAAGGCAGGTACACCTGACCATTACCAGGAATTGCCAGGAACCGTCGAGAAATCGCTCCTTCCGAGAAAAGTTCCGCATTGACTTCATAAGGAATCACCCCTGCTGCAGGGGTTTGCAGTTTCGTATCATCGAAGAGTCCGGTCTCGCTCAGCCGTCTCGGAAAAGCATTATTCGGCGTTTTATCGGCATTCGGAACCATGCGGTACAAGCCGCCTCCATAGTCGACGATCACCAGTTCTCCGTCCGCATCCACTCCAAAAGCAATGATATTGAGCACTGTGTCAACAAGTTCCTCGGGTTCCACAACCTGCTGGGAGGCGTGATCAACACGCAGTTGCCAGATCTTGCCAGTGGCCCAGTCTCCATAGAGGTAGCTGCCTGTCAGTTGCGGCAGGTTTCGTCCATGGTAAACGACTCCTCCCGTAATGGACCGCCCTTCCGTATGTGGATATTCCACGACCGGTGACAACAGTTCTCCTGGCCCAGCAACCAGATCACTTCGAACAGGATGGCTTCCTTCGCGTAACGGCCAACCGAAATTTCCGCCCCGCACGATTCGCTGCAGACTTTCCCAACGCTCCCAGCCGACATCTCCCGCCCACAGGGTTCCCGTCTGCGGATCGAAATTCATTCGCCAAGGGTTGCGTAATCCCAGTGCCCAGATTTCTCCACGAGATCCCTCATGCTGAATGAAAGGATTATCGGGGGGAATGGCATAGGGCCGTCCTTCATCTGCCTGATCGATATCAATGCGCAAGATTGAGGCCCTCAGGTCGGTCAGGCTCTGACCGGCATTGAATTCGTCCGGCGGGAACGGAGCGGCTCCGTCTCCCGTGGAAATGTAGAGTTTCTGATCCGGTCCAAACCGCAGACAGCCTCCGTTATGCCCGCCGCTGGGCCAGGTCAGCAGAATTTCTTCCGCCGTCGTGTCGATCAACTCTCCCGGTTCGGCGGGGACCCGCAATCGCACGACCCGTGTTCCATCCTCTCCTTCCGGTTGATTGATGTAGCACAGAAAGAGTTCCCGGTTCGTCAAGTAGTGAGGATGAAAAGCGATCGAGAACGCCTGATGGACTTCCAACCCTCCCGCCGGCGCATCAAGAACCATCAGGGCTTCGTCGGGGGAAGCGGGGTCGAGAACCAGAATACTGCCATTCAGTTGCAGGATGAACCATCGCCCTGTCCCCGGTTCCAGAGCGAAGTCGACAGGCGTCTCGAAACGGATCTGCGGGAATAACCGTTCGACAACATACGGCGCGGGGGGCTCTGGCGTCCCGTCGATACGGGAGGTGGTCCAGGGAACGCGTGAAGATTGCGTCTGTCCGTGCGCGGGCACCAGCGCCGCCAGCACCGCGATCGACAACCACAGCCAGTCTCCCGTTCGAAGGGGTTTCCTCATTCGCTCACCAACTCCCGACGCCAGTTGCTCGGATACCGGCGTTTCTGTCCGCATCGTCATCAGATTCTTTTCCGACCTTAGAGCAGTTTTGCCCGCCCGTGTTATTTCAGACAGACGCGAGTTTCGATTGATGAAACGCTGTTCGCCGCGTAGCAGAACGGTGAACACTTCAGGTTCATGCAATGATAGAGTGCCAGGTTGTGGTGAAATCGTCCGTCGGGGGACAGATTCCATTACGAGACACCCCTCGCGTCTTTGGATTCTTTCTTTAATTGTACTGGGGGCGTCCATTGGTAGAGCCACGTTTCGGTGAGTGCCTGACCATTACAACGCAGATAAAGACGGATATTGATCGGTTCTATGCTCTGGTCAGTGGGCTTAAGATCAAACATCGCCCTCCAACCGCTGATCTGCTCTCCATTAACCTGCCAGAGCGGCCGGGCTGAGACGATTTCCACTTCGCCACGCGAGACTTCAATCACCGGTTCCACCTGTGGATTGTCTCCCAGAAGTGCGAAGCTGTCCCCCGCAAAGTCGATGGCGAAGCGCCATGAGAAATACTTCCGCGGTTGGCCGACGATGCCGCCTGGTCCGGTCCGCGTGGCCCGCACCGTCGCCGCAGTCGGAGACGCGGGTGTCCTGGCCCCCCAGTGTAGTTTGTAGCCCAGCGATAGCTCCGTGCCGGGTTGCGGCTTCTCGGCAGGGTTCCAGAACGCGACAATATTGTCAAAGGTTTCATCAGCGGTGGGAATTTCCACAAGCATGACGGCTCCCTTTCCCCAGCCGCAGCCATCGAGCCCTGGTTTAGGTTCGATCCAGACGCTGGGACGACGCTCGTAAAAGACACCGTCATCCTGGTAATGGTCGAAGTTACGGTCGCGCTGCAACAGTCCGAAACCGCGGGGATTTTCATCGAAATAGGAATTGACGCGCACACCGGGCGGATTCACCAGAGGCCGCCAGATCCATTCGCCGCTGCCGGTCCACATCTGCAGACCGTCCGTGTCATGGATTTCCGGCCGCCAGTCATTGTTCATGCGAGCGTCATTCTCGCCGTACTGATACATACTGGTCAGTGGCGCGATTCCCAGCCGTTCAATCTCTTTGCGAGGATACAGGGCTGCATCGATATCCATGACAAAGTGGTCACCCGGTGTCAGCAGAAAACGATAGGCGCCGACGATGCTTGGTGAATCGAGCAAACCATAAACGGTCAATGTCGTTGAATCTTTGGCGGGCCGTTCCAGCCAGTAGGCGACGAAGTTCGGAAATTCCTCCGGATAATCCATGCCGCAGTCAACGGCGAGTCCGCGGGCCGACTGTCCATATTGTTTTTCACTACCGACCGCTCGGAAGTAACTGGCCCCCTGGAATGCAGCGATGTCGCGCACCCAATCCGTGTGAAAATTCAACCGGAAGCCGGCAAAGCCTAGATTTTCAGGAAGCGACTCGGGATCCACGCCGCTCCGGCCATAGTCGAACATGGCGGAATCATAGGCCAGCTGCTGGGCCTGGCCGTTCACGACTTCATACATCCGGACTGGGGTTTTGACGGTAAATCCCAAGTGGAAGAAACGTGCCTGATACCACAGGTTTTGATCGTGCCACAACGAATGATCTTCTTTGAATCGAATCGACTGCCAGGAATCCCAGTCCAGATTTGCGATCGGTGCCGGCAGAGTGTCTGGCGGCGGTTCATATGGGCTCCTGGCCAACTGGCGCGCCTGATTTTTCAGCAGGAGAAAATCGAAGACTTCCGGTTCACCCAACGGCTTTAAGCCGGCCTTTGCCGAACTGTTTTCAAATAACGCGGCCAAAGGAAAAGCAGATGAGCCCAGGACTGCGGCGGCACTTTTGAGTAAGTCACGTCGATTCATTGGTCAGGAGTTTCCTTACGTTCCAAAATTGAAAAAGGTAACAGTCGTTCCGAGTTCATGACTGGTTTCGAAGAGACGGAAAAGAGAGAGGAGACAATAGGGGCCGGGAAAGGCTGCGTTTCAGGCTCTTCCGTGTATTCTAGGGCAATTTGCAAATGGATTTACCCATCCCCGCCACGCGGCGAGCAGCGTTTTTCCCGTTCAAGAATCCCCCCTGTCCAACTGATGCAGACGGGCACATGAGTAGAGCAAACTGCGCTAGATGATGTCTCCAATCTCTCTGATGTGAGCAAAGACCGGCATGATCTCGCCTGTGCAGGTCATTCAAGGTTTTGGATACGAGCAAGCCTACCTTTTCGCCTGCGGAAATGTCTACACCTTTTTCATAACCACTCTCGTGTCCTGTCAGGCATGGACTGATGGATAGGGACTCCCTGATCCATCGTTTTTCTATCCTCTTCTCCAGAACTTGATGTTTCCTCGGCACCAGCGAACTGCGACCTGCAGGCTGCCCCCTGCCGTTCGAGAACTGGACCGAGGTTCTGGGGAGTGAACGACTCACCGGAGCAGCCCTGGACCGACTGACAGATGTCATATTCTGGAGTTCAGCGGCGAGAGCTACCGCCTGGCCAATGCCAAACGCCGCCGCCAGAATCTCCGGGGAAAATCCTCAAGCCCGCCTGCCGCCGCGACGACATAACAACCAGGCAAGTTCTCTCTCCCGGCCCGACACCCTCTCCCCGCCGGGACCTTTTCGACTACCATCGCCACACTTTTCCCACGACGGGCGCTACGTTTTTCGTCTGATGTCTACAGTATTTCTGTTCCGTCCTGAAGTCATCACATGCCTCTTGAGAACGATCAATCCAAAATGATGGAAACAGTCTCGCCTGGTTCATTGCAGGGACAGTTACGGAACCTGTTTTCATCGGAGATCAACTTTGGTTACGTCATCGTGGCCATGGTGTTCGTACTGATGGGGAGAACTCCTCCGGCGACGGCTGCAGATCCATTGCCGCCAGCCGTTGATCTCCGTGACAGCCTGAAGCCCTCACCGATCAAAGCTCTCGAATCAGGTTCGTTTGCGAT
>DATMFC010000242.1:0-10537 GCA_035556335.1 Planctomicrobium sp.
ATTCACGGCGATTCAACGATGCCTGGGGATTTGCGTTAAGCATCTCACCGCTGTTTTCCACAGATTTCTCGAACAACAGCAGTGACAGCTTTCGTCTCACCGCCGGAGGATTGCTCTCCTTTCAGGCGGATGAAGACACACGGCTGGTCGCGGGTCTCACGTTCCTCGACCGGCCAGATCTGCCGTTCATCCCCATTGCCGGGGTCAAATGGATGGTGACCGATAATCTGGAAATGGACCTGCTGGTTCCCCGGCCCAAACTGGCCTGGCGATTCGATCAGAACCCTGAGCGGGAATCGTGGCTTTACACCGCAGGCGAAGTCGGAGGAGGTTCCTGGGCCATTGAGCGGGAGAACCAGATGAATGACCGTCTGGGGTATCGCGATCTTCGCTGGGTCTGTGGGGTGGAAAGCCGACAGGTCAGCGGTAGCCGCCGTGTTTTGGAAGCGGGCTATGTCTTCGATCGCCGGATCAGCTTCTACCGTGGAACCGGAGACGAGAAGCTTGGAAACTCTTTCGTCGTCCGCTGGGGCCGCCTGTACTAAAGGCAGGGATGGAACGGGTCGTGTCGATTCTGTGGCTCCATTGTCTACCACAGATCGCGAAAATCACAGGCTTTTGAAACGCTGTGATGAATTAAACCCTTCTCCGGTGCTAATCAGGTCTTAGCTTATCCTAATGGATCTGTTTCATCTTGATGGGCTTTCACCGGGGTAACGGGCTGTGAGTGTGGCTTCTTCTTCACCATGCGTCGATGAATATGATCTGGCGATGGGGCGGCTTTCTCGTCAGCTGGGCCGAAACCTGATTGTTGCCGGATTGATCTTCGGGGCAGCACTGTTTGGAATTCTCACCCGACCGGTCGGATTTCTGGCGGCGTTCTGGCCTGCAAATGCATTGTTGCTCGCCATCATGGTCCGTCATCGGGCGTTTTGTACTCCAGCCGGCTGGGGTGCTGCGTTTCTCGGATATGTGGCAGCTGATCTGATGACCGGAGGAAACTGGTTTGTCACGCTCTGGCTGACCGGTGCGAATCTGGTGGGAGCAGGGACCGGAGTTCTTCTGTTCTATCAACTGACGGAAGAGGATCGACGTCTCCATCGACCGCTGTCGGTGTTGTACTTGTTCGTCATCGCGACGATCGCCGGTGTCGCTGCGGCCTTGACGGGAGGAGGAGTCGCGACGTTTCTGTTCGAGAAAGACTGGCTCACCGGGTTTGGATTCTGGTTCACGACAGAGCTGGTGAACGACCTGTTACTGGTCCCGGTGGTACTCACCATTCCTTCCGTCATTCTCTGGAAAGAAAAAATTCAGGAGACGGCGAAAGCGTTTCGAAGTGATCTCACGACAGGAGCCCCGTTACTGGCACTTCTCGGAGCAATTGTGATCACGCTCGTCATCGGAGGCCCCGGAGCGATTGCTTTCACGGTTCCGGCACTCTTGTGGTGTGCTCTGACTTACAGCATGTTCAACACGGCTTTGCTGACATTTTTGACCTGTTCGTGGACGATGATTGCCGTCTCGGCCGGGTTGATCACCATTCTTCCGGTGTCGACCGATCTCATGTCGGAGCTGATGTCCATCCGGCTGGGAGTTGCTTTATTGGCACTTGGACCGTTGACGGCTGCCAGTATTAACCAGACACGAAATGAACTGGTGGAGACACTCAATCATGCCGTGAATCATGACTTCCTCACCAATGCTCTGGCACGACGGGCTTTTCTTCAGGAAGGAGCCAGGCTCGTCACGATCCCTTCCCCAAGGATCACGTCTCCGGCGGTTCTGATGATGGACCTTGATCGCTTCAAACAGGTCAATGATCAATACGGGCATGCGGCGGGAGACGAGGTGTTGATTACGTTTGCCCGTACTGTGGCCGGTGTTCTGAGACAGGACGATTTGCTGGGTAGACTGGGAGGGGAAGAGTTTGCCGTGGTTCTGCCGAAGACGGGTTATGAAAACGCGCGGACGATTGCAGAGCGAATTCGAAGTGAAGTGGAGGCGACAGTCGTGCACCTCTCGGATGGGCAAACGTTAAAGATGACCGTTAGTATTGGACTGGCCTGTGGAATCAGCGAGGCATCAACCACACTTCAATCACTCATGATGGCCGCCGATGAATCACTTTATCGAGCCAAAGCCGGGGGACGAAACCGGGTTGACAGCGTCTTTCTACATGCATGAGATCCTGCCAGAAATAAGCTTTCATAACTCTGGTTTCGGGCGAATGGCAAGAACCAGAAAGGCTGACAGTAATGCCAGACTGGCGAATGCCCCGAAGATAATATTCAAGCCGACATTCGCATCTTTTAAGACCCCGAAACCCCAGTCGGCCAGACCTCCACAACTGATACTGACCATGTTCATAATTCCATAACCGGTGGCACGAAGCTCCGGACGTGCGATCTGACAGAGGATCGGCATGTTGTTGCAATCAAAGAAGCCCCAGCCGAGTCCAAAGAGAATCAGAAATGCAATCGCTGTCCCCAGTGTCCCTGCGTTCCCGACTCCAAACAGGGCCGGGATGATGAATGCCATGCCGATGGCGCTGACGTAGATTCGTCCCCGGATGTTTTTTGAGACCCAGCGATCCGCCAGCCATCCGCCGAAGAAGGCTCCAAAGATGGCAGCCGTCTGCCAGTATAACGTGGCGGAAACTCCGGCCAGTCCCTGACCGATGTTGTAGCGTTCTTTCAAAATCGCCGGCATCCAGTCTCTCACCACCCATCCGGCCAGTGCAGGCAACGTGAAATAAGCCACCAGCAGGAGAAACGAGGGATTTCGCAACAGTTCAAACGTGGTACTGAAGAAGGACCGGCGTTGTGGGATGTTTTCAGGCAGAGATTCATCAATCGGAGCGTCACGTAAAATCCACAATAACGGAACGGCATAAACCATTCCAAAGATGCCGCAGAAGTAGAAGAGAAACCGCCACCCCAGATCGGGCGCTTCCGCGACATAACCGCTGAATCCCCCGGCAATCACCCCCATGTAGATGGCCATCTGATGCAGCCCGATGGCACGGGATCGGGTGGGGCCACGATGATAATCCGAGATTAAGGCTAATGCGGCCGGGATATAAAACGCTTCGCTGATTCCCATAAATGAACGAGCCCAGAGAAGCTCGTTATAAGACTGGACATGCCCTGTCCACCATGTCACCGCAGACCAGACGAACAGGCTGCCACAGATCGCCCAGCGTCGACTGAACCGATCCGCGACATAACCACCGACCGGACTTAGAAATGCATAGACCCATTTGAACTGCCCGAGCATGTATCCCCAGTTGGCATCGCTGCCGATATCAGGGAGACCTTCCATGACGGAATACTTCATCGCCGCCAGCATCTGGCGATCGAAGTAATTCAAAAGAGCCACCGGCATTAACAGAGCAACATACAGCCAGGCGGTGCGACTCACAGATGAAGACGCTGGGAGTGGTGCTGTCACTGAACTGGGCTTCTTGTAGGAGGGAGACTGGAAAATTCTAAATGCGAAATTCTAAGAACCAAACAGGACAGATAGATGGACTTAGACAAACTTCTTTATTTTGGTTCTTAGTATTTAGAATTTAGTATTTCATTTTAATCAATCAGACCTTCACGCCCGGTTGGATCTTCTCCCAGAGACCTTGTTCATGAAGCTTCTGTTCCAGTGACTTCTTCGACTCGACCGACAATCCCCGAATGGGTGAGCGAGGAGAACCGACGGGAACTCCCAGCAACTCCATCACAGTTTTGGCTGCGGCCATGTACCCATAGCTGGCCAGCAATCGAATCAGGCGAATGGAGTCGGCCTGTTCTCGTCGTGCAGTCTCGAGGTCTCCCTGTTCAAAGGCATCAATCACCCGATGATAAACAGGAGCAGCGAAATTGTAACTGCTGCCGACCGCTCCTTTTGTCCCTAATGACAATCCGGAAAGCAGGCTTTCATCGAATCCGTAAAGAATGTCATACTTTCCTCCTTCAAACCGGAGGCATTCCTGCAATTGAACAGCGTCTCCATTCGTATATTTCAATCCGGCCAGATTCGGAATCCGGGGACCGGCGAGATCAAGAAAACGAACCATGGACAACGCCACCCCGGTCATTGACGGGATGTCGTAGAAGTAGAACGGTGTCTCCGGTGCGGCCGCAGCGACCGGTTCCATGAAAGTCACCAGATCCTCTTCATTGGCCGGTTTGAAGTAACAGGGAGTCAAGGCCGCGATCCCCTGTGCTCCGATCTGTTCAGCGGCTTTGGCCAGAACGACCGCATCCTGCTGACAGTTGCTGCCGACATGGACGATGAGATCCAGTTCCGTCCCTTGCACGACTTCCGACCACCGCCGGGCGACCGCCAGGCGTTCATCAATCGTCAAAGAAGAACATTCACCAGTGGTGCCACAAACGAATGCGGCTGTCACTCCCAGTTCCAGAAGTCCTTGAGCCTGAAGAGGAATCCCCTCCAGATTCAACGAACCGTCTGCATGAAACGGGGTATGAGTTGCGGCAATCAAACCGTGTCGGGAAGGAAATGCAGGCATCGAACCAGACCTGAAAGAAGTTTTTCGAGGCGAGAATCTTGCAGATTTCTCTGAATTGACGACAATGATCAATCATGATCGATCACAATTGATTTCAAAGTAAGAAATTCACCTTCGCAATGCAAGACACACGAGCTGAGCAGATTTACCGCTCTCTCCGGGAGCGAATCATCGGGGGAGAGCTGGAAGCAGGATCGCAACTGGTGACCCGATCATTGGCACAGGATCTGGGAAGCAGTCTTGCTCCGATTCGGGAGGCGTTGCATCGACTGGCCGTTGAAGGAATTGTGGAGCACGTACCGGGGGCAGGGGCCTTTGTCAGAACGATCAGTCGAGACGATTTGAATGAACTTTATGTTCTGCGAGTCGCGATTGAAGCCTGCGCGGCGGAAGAAGCGGCGCGACAGGTTCGAGACGATGAACTGGAGGAACTGGAGGAGATCTGCCAGGCGGAAGAAGAACTGGTCTCGCAGATCAAGAAAGGAGATTCCGGTTCACTCACCAGTGCCTTGCAGGAAAAATGGGTGACGCTGGAAGAACGCTTTCATACCATCCTGGTCGATGCGGCCAGAAACAAGCTGCTGAAGAAAGTGATTGCCGATCACCGTGCTCAGGCCCGAATTTTTGACGTTCAACGCCAACTCTTAAAAAGCCTGACAGCGGACGACGCCGGTCGGGTCATTTCTGAACATCGAGGACTGGTTCAAGCTCTGAATGAACGGAATTCGACACTGGCTCATCAACTGATGGTTGAACATATTCAGTCGGGAAGAAAAGATGTGCTCAGTAAACTTCGTCAATCATCAACGAGTTCTCTGCAGCAATGACCCCAGACTTCGCGGACCAGAATGAGAATGAACCGATCCTGTTTCAGGAACGGTTCGCGTCCGGTTTTTCGTGGAAGTCGCTGCGTACTCGAATGGGACGAGCAAACAATTGCCTATGGGTTCGACTCACTCCATCGACACTGAAGATCACCTGTGGGATCTTTCTGTTTCGACCGATCACCCGTTTATGTGATCTGGAACACACAATTCCGCTGGACCGAATTGTTTCGATCCAGCGGAAGCGGTTTGGTCGATTTGAGATCACCTTCCTTGTGGCAGGTGATTACGACGAAGACGAGGAACGAACCCTCACCCTCGTCTCATGGCACGCCAATCGTCTGGCTCAGGCATTCATCAACGCTGGTGTTGCTATCGATGAATAAATGAAGAAAGAACCAAATTTAAAGAGCCAGGAACCAAAAGCATTCCATACAAATTTTTGGTTCTTACTCTTCCTTATTGGCGGAAGAAGTCGCTGGGACCGCGATGGGTGTAATACGGGTAAACCACGGCTCCTCCAACCGAATTCTGCTGCGGATAGACGAGGTTGTTTGGCACCAGGTAGTTGTAGCTGTACCGATCCTGTCGGCAGCCGTGAGTTCCTAAACCGTGAGCGTTCCCTGGGGGACAGTTCTCATAGCCGGAGTAACCTCCCGGCGGGCAACCTGGAGCGCCCCCGGCCTCTTGTGGAACGGTTCCGTGGTAGATGGTTTTGCTGTGATGCTCTACGTAATGATCCTGAATTTCACTCGCGGCAGAGCGGATCGGCGTGTGATAGTGTCCGGCAGGAACCACACCGTTTTCGGTCGCTTGTGCCTGACTTGCCTGGGCTTGGTCCGCCTGAGCCCATTCCGGGACGGCACCTTCCGGACTTTGTCCGCGGACCGTTCGGCTTTCGGCCATTGAGGTTCCCAGAGTGGCGTAACCAGCCGGTGCCATCCCGACGGTGGCGGTTCCGGCTGCCCCGTTTCCAAATGTCTGACAGCCGCTGCAGACTCCGGCCAGCAGTGTCATCATCACCATTCCGTGGATTGTTCGCTTCATGTCCCTGCATCCTGTTCGCGACTCACACGTGCGACATTGGCACCGTTTTTCGCGTGATTGACTTTCTGCCCCTGGCTTTCGCGAGAGAACTTTCCCGCGACTTCCCCCCCAGCGGTCAGCGTTTCCAAAGCGGTCTCTTCGGCAGTCTCCGCCGAAATGAATCCGGAATCGACCCCGAAAGACAAACTCTGTTTTCTCTCTATCGGCAATCAATCCAGTGAGTCGGCATGGAAAAATGAGGAGAATCCGTGAGAATCGGAAGCTCCGGAGCTTCGCCACACTCCGAAAAGCTTGCAGGGTTTGCCTGATCGTCATAGAGTACCAAGCAGACACCAGCCCAATGGGGCTGGAACGGAGTTGTCTGTCGTTTCGGAGTCAGCTCCTCTGCGACGACGCCAAAAGAATAATCCCACACGAAGGGGATCTGTGTGTTTGTTTCTGCGTCTACGCGATGCTTTGCCGAAATGGATTTCTGGCAGGCACTTGATCAAATTACCGACCTTGAATTCGATCGGGTTGAAATCTGGCTGGATGAAGCCGGGGCCTTAAAACCCTCATTCGTCGCAGCGAACTCGGAGGAGTTTGTTGCCAGAATGCGTGATCGAACCCGACTCTCTCCCATTGCCCTGACTCTGGCCGATGACGTCGATTCTCCGACGTTTGCAGCGCTGTGTCGTGTGGCGAAGGCGTTGCGAATTTCACAAATTGTCGTCCCTTCCTCTCCACTGGGAACGCCGTTCAATCTCGAGATCGACCGTTTACGAGGACTGACCTCCACGGCCATGGCCAATGGGGTTCGTGTCGGTCTGAAAACTCAGGCCGGTCGCTTGAGTGGGGACGCTCATACCGCCGTTGAGCTGTGTCAGGCCGTCGACAAGTTGGGACTCGCTTTCGATCCAAGTTACTTTCTCGATCCCAAAATTGTCGACAGTGTGATGGACCTTGTGGCTCCTTACACACTGCATACGCATCTTCGGGATTCCACCGTCTCGCAGGTGCAGGTTCAGGTCGGCCTTGGAGAAGTGGACTACAGTAAACTGATCGGGTTGCTTGAGAGCGAGCGCTATGCTCGGGCACTCTCTATCGAAATCTTGCCCGAACCGGCGGAACTCGAACGCCGTCCCCTCGAACTTCGCAAACTGCGTATGCTGCTGGAGTCACTCCTGTGATTGATCCCCGAATTGACCGACTGGCCGAAGTTCTGGTGTCTCACAGTTGCCGGCTTCAGCCCGGTGAGAATGTGCTGATTGAAGCCTTCGATCTGCCGGAGCCAAACCTGATCTGCCATCTGGTGGAACGGGCGGCCGCCGCTGGAGCCAGACCGTTTGTCTCCATCAAGAACAATACGGTATTGCGATCACTGTATCGGTCGGCAACCTTGGATTCAGCACAATTGACAGGGGGATTTGAATCCCACGTCATGTCACAGATGCAGGCCTATATCGGTGTTCGGGGAAGCACAAACAGTGAAGAAATGGTCGATGTCCCCGGCGATCAGCTTAAGCTGGTCCAGCAGCATGTCTGGAAGCCGGTGCATATCGACCTGCGGGTTGCCAAAACGAAATGGGTGGTGTTGCGGTATCCGACCCCCTCATTTGCTCAGACGGCGAGAATGAGTACTGCGGCGTTTGAAGAGTTTTACTTCAACGTCTGCACGACCGATTACGAGGCCATGGGCCGAAATCAGGAACCATTACGGGAACTGATGCTGGCCACCGATCGGGTCAAAATCACCGGCCCGGGAACCGATCTCGAGTTCTCGATCAAGGATATCCCTGTCATCACCTGTAACGGGCGACGGAATATTCCTGACGGCGAAGTCTTCACGGCTCCTGTTCGTGACAGTCTGAATGGAGTCATTACTTATAATGCCGGTTCCCGCTATCAGGGGACGATCTTTGAAAACGTCCGCTTCGAATTCGAGAAGGGAAAGATCGTCAACGCCACCTGTCAGGGACAGAATAAACGCCTGAACGAGATTCTGGATTCTGATGAAGGCTCCCGATACATCGGCGAATGGTCACTGGGATGCAACAACCACATCAGGCATCCGATGCTGGATACCCTGTTCGACGAGAAAATTGGCGGCTCGTTACACCTGACTCCCGGAAACGCTTACGAAACCGCTGACAACGGCAACCGCAGCGCAGTCCACTGGGATCTGGTGCTGATTCAGACTCCGGAATATGGTGGCGGCGAAGTCTGGTTCGACGGTCAGCTCATCCGTAAAGACGGCCGGTTCCTCCCGGACGCTTTGCAACCGCTGAATGAAGGACTGTAGGGCAGGGGAAAGACTAATACAGTCGTTCCAAGTTTGTACCTGATGGATGCAAGGGGTCAGGGATCAGGATTCAGGGGTCAGAAAAAGGGAGAAAAATCACGCTGGGTGGCCCGGCCAATGTGGCTTGTTTTTCCCATGTTTTTCTCGTTGACCCTCACCATGAGGATAAAGAGTGGATCTTCACAAACATCTGCCCTGAAAGGGCATCACAACACAGCCCAGGGTCGATCACGCAGTGAGCGCACCCTGGGCTCTGTTGTCAAAACCCCTTCGGGGTAATACGGGTCCAGGCAAACATGAACATCGGCATTCTTGGGTCGCCTGAGGGGTGGTATGCGGCGGAGTTGCAGCGGGTCGCGATTCAACGAGGACATCAGTCGCACGTTGTCGATTTTCGCACGCTGGCTTCGTCCATCTTGAGTCCAGAGGTGACGGTCTTTTCTGTCGGGCAGTCTCTGCAGACGATGGACGCATTACTCGTGCGCACGATGCCCCCCGGTTCGCTGGAACAGGTCGTCTATCGGATGGATGTTCTTCAACGACTGGAATCACAGGGAGTAGCAATCCTCAATTCTCCCAAGGCGATCGAAACAGCAGTCGACAAGTTTCTATCGACCGCACGCATCGCCGCCGCCGGATTGCCAACGCCTCGAACCATTGTCTGCGAAACGGCAGATGACGCCATGCTGGCGTTTGAGCAATTGCGTAGTGACGTTGTCGTCAAGCCGTTGTTCGGTTCGGAAGGACGCGGAATTTTAAGGGTCTCCGATCCGGATCTGGCGTACCGGACGTTTCGTACTCTCGAACGGCTTCAGGCCGTTCTGTACCTTCAGGAATTCATTCCACACGCCGGATACGACGTACGAGTGCTCGTTCTCAATGGAGTCGTGCTCGGTGCGTTTCAAAGAAAGCATCCCACCGATTTTCGCACAAATGTCGCGAGAAACGGGATTGCGGAAGCCTATGCTGCCAACGATCTGGAAGAGTCATTGGCGTTACGGGCTGCGACTGCAGTGGGAGCCTGTTTCGCCGGGGTCGATTTACTGTACGATCCCGATGGAAACTGCCTGGTGATTGAAGTGAATGCGGTCCCGGGCTGGCGGGCCTTCGAGAAAATCACCGGAATCGAAGTCGCCCCCAAAGTGATTGAATATCTGGAGAAACGTTGAGATGTCACTGCCTGTTGAACAATTGATTGCCGAATTACGCCGCGAAGCTCCTGACCTGTTACGCTGGTCCGGGGCCATCGCCAGACGGATGCGAACCTTCAATATCGCATTGGAAGGAAAGTCCTCCGGCAGTTCGAATACCGATGCTCTGACTCTCGCCGACCTCACTGTTCAGGAACTGGTCGTCGCCGGACTCCGCGATCGTTGCCCCCTCTTACGGCACTGTCGTATTGAAGCCGAAGAGGCCAACGGCGATCTGGCTGCGTTCGCCAATGAAAGTGAGTACGTCATCGCGCTGGATCCCATTGACGGCACAAAATACTTCAAAGACAAAACCGGCAACGGCTATTCCGTCATGCTGCATCTTCGTACGCGGGATGACGTGTTGTTCTCGCTGGTTTTCGCTCCGGAAGAAGGGGAGACCGGTTCGTGGACACTCTGTTATGAGAACGTGGTCAAAACCGGCCCGGACGATCTTTCAGTCAGTGCATTTGAATGTCTGGAGCGGATGCCGACGATCGATCCCGCGACGCGCCCGCAGTCGAACAAAATTTATCTTATCGGCTTCCAGAAAGAAGACGCTGCCAACGCCGATCTGGTGACTCAGGCTGGGCTCCACGGCTTCGCTCCGGATGACATGCCCGGCAGTATCTACCCATTGCTGGCCCGTGGAGATTTCGGGGGATCACTG
>DATMFC010000243.1:0-15843 GCA_035556335.1 Planctomicrobium sp.
TCTACCGACAGATCCAGTGAGGTGACTCCGATAAACTTGCCGTTCCGATGCATCGGGATCGCATAGGTCACCATCGGGATGTCCCCCCCACCGGTGTCGACGAACGGCTCAGTCCAGAGTGCCCGTCCTTCCTGCTGCGGCCGGGTGTACCAGTCCCATTCCCGATACAGCGGAGTGTAGTCTGGCGGGACAAGTACTTTTGCTTCGATTCCATTGTCTCCGTGAAAAACATAGAGATCGAAGTCCTGAATCTCGGGGCGGAACTGGCCCGGTTCAAAGGCCACGTTGAGGCCAAACACTGCCGGTTGACGATCCAGAACCATCCGCATCCGACGCTCCATGGTGGCCTGATCCCAGTCGGTATTTTCTTCGACGAACGCGGCGAAAACGTCGGCAAACACAGCCAGTCGACCCAGATCTCCGCCAAGTCGTTCGGCGACGTTGCGGCACATCGTCTCTCTGGCCCGATCCCGTTCTGTTCTCATTTCCGTTTCGGCGAGAAGTGCCTGCCGTTCCGCTCCGGTCGCGCGAACCGCCTGCCAGATACAGAAAAGAGAACCGCTGATCAGAAACAAGAGAAACAGTCCGGCAACTGCGATTTTGACCTTATGCTTGCGAACCAGATGCTTGAGCCGGTACGACGCGGACGGCGGACAGGCTTCCACCGGTTCGTTCGCGAGGAATCGTTCGACATCACGGGCAAGATCCCTTGCCGACTCATACCGTCGTGTCCGGTCTTTCTCCAGACATTTCATGACGATCCAGTCGAGGTCTCCCTGCATGAACCGGCGCAGCTTCACCGGATCTGACTGACGGACTTCCGGGATTTTGACGTCTGCGGAAGTGTTCGAGATTCGTGTACTCGGTCGGGCAGGTTCCTTTTCTGCAATCAACCGGAGCATCTCCGGCAGACTGGTCTGGTGCTGGTTGAAATTCAGGGGAGGCGTCCCGGTCAAGAGTTCATACAGCACCACCCCGAGTGAATAAATATCGCTTCGGGTATCCACCCCCTGTTCACTGAACTGAGCCTGTTCTGGGGACATGTATTCCAGTGTCCCGATCACCGCGCCGAACTGAGTCTGATTGCCTGATTCTTCGGAGGGAGTTTCCATCGCCTTGGCGACGCCGAAATCGATGACTTTGGGAACCGGCTTGCCGTCAACGGTGGTTACAAGAACGTTTGACGGCTTGATGTCGCGGTGAATGATCCCTTTTTGATGGGCATGCTGAATGGCCTGACAGACCGGAATAAACAGCCGCAGTCGTTCGCGAAGATTCAGGCGGTTCTGGTCGCAGTAGTCGGTAATAGGAACGCCCTGAACCAGTTCCAGGGCAAAATACGGGCGACCGTCATCGGCATTACCGGCATCCAGAACCCGGGCGATGTTGGTGTGATCCATCATCGCGAGTGCTTGCCGTTCCATCATGAAACGGGCGAGAATCTGAGGGGAATCCAGTCCTTTGCGGATCAGTTTCAAAGCGACCTGACGCCGGACCGGTTCGACCTGTTCCGCCCGATAGACGGTTCCCATTCCCCCTTCACCGAGAACATCCAGCAACTGATAAGGGCCAATCCAGACGCCTCCTACCGGCCCGGAGTATTCCCCTGGAGGAGCGTCGTTAGATGTGCGCCCCGGCACAATCGTTTCGAAAGATTCGGGAGGTTTTGGATGATCCGATAACACGTGTTCCCCGACATCTGTCGCAATGATGGCGTTTTTTCTTCGAGCAGTCTGAAAAAGACAATTCTTGCCATTTTAGATCATTTTCGTGCTTCGTGTGCAGGGGACAAGGGGACCGGAGTCTCTTTTTTCTCCCGTTCGGTTCGGACGGTCCCGACAATCGATCATCCAACAATAAGAAGTCCTGTCAAAACCTGTCCCGATCCGCTCGCGGAAAGAGAATTTTCACTGTTCAGTGAAGTTTTGTGCGCGGCACTAAATACAATAAAAAAACTCCGCCTCAACTGAGACGGAGTTTCGATTCCCCAATTTTCCAGTCCAGAGCATCGCCCCCGGAGGTTCCGCTCTCCCAAAGGAGAACAGATGATGACAAAGCCGCCGAAACTGGCGTAATGCCTTGTCAGATCATGTACTGGGGGAGAATCAATTCAAACAAGACCGAAGTGTCATCATAACCTGATTGCCATCATGCCTTTTTAAGATGGTGGCATCACGTGGCGAAGGCTTTCGCTTTATTGAAAATCGCTTGGGAGGGCGAGGCTCCCGCCGAGTCGCAAACGATGGCAAGCGTGATCTTTCATGCGGCTCAGCAGGAGCTTCGCCCTCCCGGAAATTGCCCGTCTTGAAACAGGCAAAAGCCCTGTCACACGGTGACGATAATCAGCGTCGCCCTAAAATACGTCTATCGTATAGTGATTTCCCCAGTGGTATGGTTTCTTTTCGGGGTAGAAGTTGTACCAGCTTTTGTTGTACACCGGAATCTGCCGCTGTTGGGGATAACGGTTATACAGGTGGTCCCGACTTTCATTTTGTGGTTGAAAGTTGTGTGGATAATAGACATACGGATAATAGTAGAATCGTTGCCAGTTTGTCGGCTGTCCCGGAGGAGCCGCTTCCACCTGTGTGGATCCCCAAATGGACAGTGCCATCAGGGTGATCGCGAACAGACCGGCGGTCAGAATTCGCCTGATCATACAATTACTCCTTCGTTACCGTATCTATTTCCGGCATTCATCAGATGATGGATGCGACGTTGCGACCACTGCATTTCGATGTCGACATGGACACCCTATGGGTTTTTCGGCTACAAGCGGCTCATGCAACAGGAATTTTCAGGAGATTCAATGCAACCGCTACAACCTCTTGCCCAAGTCGACCCGAAATTACGCAAACAGCCCAGAATCTACTGCTCCGATTTCAGCCGCTTCATTTTCTCCTGCGTATTCATCTGGCTGTGTCTGGTGACGACGGGGAGCCACTTGTTCGCACAGGAAGTTGAGAACACAACAGCTCCACCGGCAATCACTGCCGATCAAATCCGGCCCCACATCGAGTACCTCGCCGACAAGGAACGGCAGGGACGACGGGGCAAAGGGAAACATCAGGCAGCCGATTACATCATTTCGCAGTTCCAGGGGATGGGGCTGTATCCGCTGTTCTCAGGGAGGTGGACACAGGAAGTCCCGGCCCGCGTCAGTGATGAGAGCAGTGGCAGCGGAGAGGCCGCGCAGGTCGGTTACAACCTGGGTGGGTTCATCCCGGGAACCGACCCGGAACTGAAGAAGGAATGGATCATCGTCAATGCCCATTATGACCATCTGGGAATTCAATGGGGAGAAGTCTTTCCGGGTGCCGACGACAATGCATCCGGGGTGTCGATGTTGATTGAAGTCGCCAGAAAATTGAAAGTGGCTCCTTTGAAGCGGAGTGTCGCCTTTGTCGCGTTCGACTTTGAAGAATCGTTTCTATGGGGATCACGCTGGTTCATGGGGCATACCCCGATGGAGACCGATCAAATCAAGTTCTGTGTCACCGCCGACATGATTGGTCGTTCACTCGGAGGGCTCACTCTGCCGACCGTCTTTGTCATCGGAGCCGAACACTCGCAAGTGGCCCGAGACGCTTTGTCCAACGCGGTTGTTCCCGTGGAACTGGAAATTGCTCAACTGGGAGCCGACATGATCGGAACGCGCAGTGACTACGGACCGTTTCGTGACCAGCAGATTCCGTTTCTCTTCTTCTCAACCGGAGAGCATCCCGACTACCACACCCCCGGGGACACGGCGGACAAAATTGAATACGACAAGGCGGCCCGTATCTGCACTTTGATTCGTGATCTGCTGATTGAGATTGGTAATACGAAGACCACGCTGGCCTGGGAACAGCCGGTCTATCAGAAGCTGGAAGAGGCGAAAGCGGTCCATCGGGTCACCCAACAACTGCTTGATGCGGAAGCGGAAGGAACGGTCGCGCTTTCGTCGATGCAACGCTTTTTCGTTTCTCAGGTGAAAGCGAAATCCGGCTACATGGTTCGAGTGGGGCGAGTTTCCGACGACGAACGAAAATGGGTGTCCCGAACCGCCCAGATGCTGTTGATCGCCGTGTTTTAGTACTACAGTTGCACTTGTTGAAAAGCCCAATGTGTTGAGTGTTTTTGCATGATAAAAACGGTGTTGGGAGGGCGAGGCTCCTGCCGAGCCGCAACCCAAAGGAACGCGTGATCTTTCATGCGGCTCAGCAGGAGCTTCGCCCTCCCGCATGCCTGACCATCGAAAAATAAGGAAAACACAATCTGCAACTGTAGTTTTAGAGGAGTCCTGAAATCGATTCGAGGAAAAGTGGGTCGTGGGCATTTGAGAGTGGGCAGCAAAAATTCCACGCAGCGATTCCAGGAGTTCCGACTGAAATTCTGACTATGAGACGCTTTAAGATTCTCCTCGTTGCTGTTTCCTGCCTCATCATTCTTGCAGTAATGGACTACGCCGCAGTGCAATACAAGGATTCACATGTCAGCCGTATTGTAAGTAATCTCGGAGGGAAGACGGGCTCAATTCCTGCGTGGCCCCTTGGTACAGAATATCGGATTTCCTTCGAATCCCCTTTGACGATGGAACAGATCAACTTCTTGACGCCCTTGAACGATTTGAGAGGGGATGTCTGGGTGGCATTTCCGGAGTGTGCTTTCTCTGAAAATGAGGTCCGAGACATCAGAAGCAAGCTCTATCGTTGTCACTTGCATTCAATCACGGAAGATAACAGTCTCGTTCCTTTGGCCAGTTGTTCAGACTGATTCCATTCGGGACAATTCTTTCACGAGACTTCAATCAAGCAAAAGCCCTGCAATTGTTGATGTGTGAGTTGCATCCTTCAAACGATCGGGGGAGACTGTGTTTGCTTCAACACTGATATGGTTTCTCTGATGAAGAGATTCCGTTTCATCCTCTTTACGGAATGGTGTTTCATGCTCACTCGGATCCTGTTGCTCGCAACGATTGTTCCTCTCTGGCTGATGTCCACACTGGCTCAGGCCGATTCGAAAGATGGCAGGCTTGATCTGTACTTCATTGATGTCGAAGGAGGAGCCGCCACGTTGCTGGTCACTCCGGGTGGGGAATCCATTCTCATCGATTCCGGATACCCTGACTACAACGGACGAGATCGCGACCGGATTCTCAAGGTGGTTCGTGACGTCGCCAAACTGAAGCAGATTGATCATGCCGTCGTTTCCCACTGGCATCTGGATCATTATGGAAACCACGCTTCCATTGCCGCTGTCTTCCCGGTCATCAACTTCTGGGACCGTGGGATTCCTGATGCGCTTCAGGAAGACAAGAAATTTGATGAACGGATCGCCGCGTACCGGGCTGCCAGCCAGAATGCTTCGAAATCACTCAAGGCAGGGGAACGTCACGAGATCTCCGGACCTGATCTGCCGATTCAGGTCACCATTCTGACCGGAAGTCGGGACGTGATTCAGAACACCGGTAAACCGAACCCGTTTGCCAAAGACCATCAACCTCAGTCGGAAGACAAATCCGACAATGCCGCCAGCTTGTCGTTTCTGTTTGAATTCGGGCGTTTTCGCTTCCTCACATGTGGCGATTTGACATGGAACATCGAAGCTCAACTGGTCACTCCCAATAACCCGATCGGTCAAGTCGACCTGTACATGGTGACCCATCATGGGCTGGGAGTCAGCAACAATCCGGTACTGGTGAAAGCGGTGGATCCCGTTGTTTCGGTGATGTGTAACGGCCCGAGTAAAGGGGGAAATCCGGACGTCATCAAAACGATCCGGTCCTGTGATTCCTTCAAAACTCTGTACCAGCTTCATCGCAATCTGTCTTTGACTGCCGAACAGCAGACACCGGCAGAATTCATTGCCAACACCGGCGAGACCGAAGGATGTGCAGGGAACTGGATCAAAGCGTCGGTTGCTCCAGATGGAGAAAGCTACACCGTTCAGATTGGCGCTGAAGGTTCTCCTCGTGAATACCAGACCCGACCCGTTTCAAAGTAGAGCATCTTGGAAAATCATCTTCAGCGTTCCGCAGGCGAAAAGCGAGGCATCGCGTGCCGAAACACCCTCAATCGCCTGCACATGGTAGAGCAAACTGCTCTCTGAGAACCCCTGACAAAACCGTCCGCGATCCGCTCGCGGAAAGGGAATTCTCACTATTCGAGAGGTTTTGTTCGCGGCACTAAAAAACAATGTCGCTGCACGGTGCCATCGTGCAGCGACATTGCGCCGTCAACCGAGAGATTGATTCAGTTCAACTTCATTCCGTCCGTTATTTCAGCAGGGCGGCTTTACGAGCTGTTTCCAGTTCGCCGATGGGCAGGAATTCCAGCGACAGGGCTTTTCCGGATTCCATTGAGGCTCCCCCGACAACCACGATTCCATGATTCCAGGCGGGAGATTCATGGAAGAAACGGGGAGATTTCAGCTGACCTAAATTCTCCCATTTCGAGCCATCTGCGGAGAGTCCCTGAATCGCACCTGACATGGTGGTCACGATCAGTTTTCCATCGACCGAGAACGCTGCGCTTCCAAATCCGTCCATGCTGCTTCCGAGCAGTTGTGGACCTTCACTCCAGGTGGATGTTTGCGGATCAAAGATGGCGACTTTCTTTGTGATTCCGTTTTCGGACTGCATTCCTCCGATGACGTAGAGCTTGCCGTTGTGGGCAGCGGCGGAAATCGCACGTCGTTTAAACGGAACTTCCGGAAGTGCTTTCCATTCTGCTTTCTCTGCATTCAAATCGAGTGAATAAGCCGTCGTCAACCAGCCGTCATCGTTGTTACCGTCGGCGGATTTCATGGACCATCCTCCGACAACATACAACTGGTCTCCCAGAACAACGGCGTCCAATGAAGAACGTGGTTCCGGAAGTGGAGCCAGGTCTTCCCAGGTTCCTTTCGCGGGATCGAATCGGGCAACGCTGTTGCTGGAGTTCAGAACGGCTTTCGGTTCTGCATCGGTGACGGTAAATCCGCCAACGCGATACAGCTTGCCGTTGTGAGCCGCCATGGCGAGACCGGTCAGTTTGGGACCGCCTGCCAGCGATTCCCATTGAGCTCCTTCTTTCTTCAGATTCAATCGGATGAAATCACCGGATTGATCTGCTTCGGCGTACTGATGTCCGCCGCCGTAGTTACCGCCGTAGACGTACAGATTGTCATCAGCAACGGCTGCTCCAAAGCTGGTCATCCCCTTGGCGAGATCGGGCCACTGCTGATCTGCTGCGACGACCTGAGCTGGAGAGTATGGCAAGGCGAGTGTCGAATAATGCCGAATCTGCTTGTAGGGTTTGCCATCCAGTTCACCCGGTGTTTCATCGGTCAGTCGGGCACGAACGGAATACAGACCCGCTTTGTCCAGTTTCGCTGTGAAAATTCCTTCGGCGTTGGTGTCCCCCTGGAATTTGTCGGCGAGTACAGGGCTTTCAATGGTGACCTGACTTCCAGCGGCAGCTTTCCCTTTCCAGAGAACCTTGAAGGCCACTTCATTTCCGGCAAGTTCAGGAACGATTTCCAATGGAAGATCTTCCTCATTCCCGATCGTGGACCAGTTCCCGGGGAGGGTATTGGTGTAAGCCTTGCCGTAATACATCAGCAGGAAGGGCTCTGGACCTTTGGACATCACGCCGTAAGTATGCTTCAGGTAAACGGCACTTCCGGCTCCCTTTTCGGGAATCTGTCCGACGAGTGCATCACCATCGATTTTCATTTCCAAAGCGGTGGGCTTGCCGTGTCCGCTGGTGGTCCAGGCCTGAGCCTTGGCAATCATCTTGATCAGGGCGGGATCGTCCCCTTCGGCCAGTTCACCGAAATAGGCCTTCACGACCGTCGGGTTCTCTGCGGGTTCCGGAACAACAAAAATGAAGTGTGCTTGCGAAACTCCCGTCGCCAGCACCATCGCGCAAATTGTCGCGAAAAGAATTTGAAATCTTCGCATTATCACACACTCCTCATGTCAAATTTCGAATCGGTTCCACTCAGAGACCATTGGAATCACTCACTGATATGATTCCCACGTCGTTGCATCCGGCTGCTTCCGTCATAAGCGGCTACGAGGAGCCATTCAAGGATTTCGTTGAATCAAACGAGTGCCTTGTCAGGCTTCAAACTTCGGGTTGTCTCACATATTCCGCGGCTGGTTGGCCGCTCCCGTTTCGATTCTTCCACCCTCACTTTGAATGCTGACGCAACACGAGAGATTCTGCGTTTTCCCCGGTCATGTACCCATCCCAGTCATCACGGTCACTGAGTGATATGACTTGCCATGTTAGATGGCAACTGAGACTCAGTCTCACTATTGTTTATAAGAGTAATCGGACTGATCGATTATCACAAGTATCGACAGCAGAAATTTTGAGGACGGAAAACGATGCTTACTTTTCTTTCCCTTCTGCTGGCTTCGATTCCGCAGACTCAGGGGGAGATGCAGGCTTCTCGGAAGATTCTTCAACAGAAGGTTTTGGAGACTCGTCCGGTTTTGGCGTTTCTGGTTCAGCAATCGGTTTGTCCGAGGATTTCTCTTCCGGTTTCGGAGGAGTCGCCGGCTTGGATTCGTTGACAGGAGATTCTTTTGGAGATTCTTTCTGCGGCATTTCTTTGCTCTTTTCCGGAGGAGCTTCATCCGGTTTGCCCGTCGGCTTCGCGGTATCTTCCTTTGCTGTATCCTCTTTCGCTGGCATTTCCGGCTTCGCTTCTGGTTTAGCGTCTTCAGGCTTGATTGTATCGGGATCGATGCCGGCCATCCTTTGCCATTTGCGGATCAGCAATGCATCCCGACGCGGAGCAAGTCCTGGCGGTGCCTGTGCCAGTAATTTGGCAGCGGCCGCTGGTTCGTTTTCCGCAATCAGGCAATTGGCTCCCCATTCAATTCCGGATCGTAAAATTCCGGTACTGCTCGCCTGTGTACTGACGAGCCGTCCAAAGGTGTTGAATGCCGCAGTGAATTTTCTGGTTTCGTATTGAGCGACTCCCGTCCACAGTGCCGCATATTCGGCGGCCAGATCGTTGGCTGGAGTTTTGGCCAGTTTTGCCGCCGAGCGAATGGGAAGAAAGTCCTTCATCGCGGCGACCTGGTTCCCTTGAAGTTGCTCCACTCGCACAAAATGCAGCGACTTATCAATCGGGACCATCTGATAGTTCCCTTGATCGTCGGTTTGGTGAGGAACATAAGGTCCACGGAAAACGGCGTGGAAGGTCGCCAGCATGCTCCCTTCGGCTCCTTCTCCGCGAGTGAGTTCCATGGCAATCAGCTGCTCTCCTGAAAATTCCCAGAGGTCGACGCTTTCTTCCTTCCACATTCCTTTCTGACCGGCATCAACCACTCGTTGCAGTAATCCGGGAGACCGTAATTCGCTCTCCGCCAGTCCGTCATACAACTCACAACTGAACCGGGAAGGGAGGAGAAACTGCAACTGAGCCGTACGGGGAGCCCACGAACTGCTGGTTCCAATCACGGAGACTTTGATAGATTTAAAGTCTTCGGATTTCAGAGGGTAAGGAGAATCAGGAACATCCAATTTTCGGAACGGTTCATCTGATTCCAGAACCTGTGCCAGAGTTGCAACGGGAAGTTTTTGATCCGCGTCAGTTTCTCCCAGAGGGGGGATCGGCATTCCCAGAGTGGGGTCAAACAGCAACACTCCTTCAGTGGGGGCAATGACTCCGACCAGCCAGTGATTCTCCAGCCCTTCTCCCTGTGGAGAGATGATGACCACATCGGTTCTCATTTGCCGTAAGAGTTCACAGAAAGCCCAGGCCCGATGTTTCGACGTTCCCATCCCGAATACCAGCGATTCATAGGGGGTTAACGGGAAGTCTTTGAGAATTTCTTCCGGCACCAGCATCTGGCTGCGACAGATAAATTCAAACAGTGCAAGATACCGTTCGACGTTATTGGGGCGTCCCTCGGTGATTCGTGTCACGATATCGCGCATCAGCAGACTGTTACGCACGTGTGAGGCATCTTCAGGAAGAAACTTTTCGCTGAGAGTTCTTGTCAGCGTTTCTCCGGAAAGCCGTTGTTTGGCGACTTCGATTTCCTTGCCGGCAGCAGGGGTGTCTCCCACGGTCAGACATTCACTCTGCCAGGTGTTAAGGCGATTGATCAGAGTGATCCGGTCTGAGGAAATTCCCAGACGTCCCGGGGCGATCGCCTCAATCAAATCCGCAAGATCGTCTTCACATTTCCGGCTGATCGCCTGCGACTCAGTGACGGAGTCCGTTTCTGTCGGACCTTGCGTTGTCGTATTCGGGACGAAAATCGTAAACAGCACCGCGATTCCGACCAGAAGTGCAATACTTCCCAGAACACGCGTTGCCAGACTCCCGGCGCGTGAATGAAAATGAAACGGTCGAGACATGAACCTTGCCTTCTTGAAATAAACGATCCTGCGGATCCGCTGCTTAGAGTGGGGCAAAGTCGATTATAAGCGCAGACGGAACAGTTTTCCGCCCTGAAGGATCGTTAAATTTCGAGCAAGTTGCTCTAAACAGAAAGAACCAGACAAGACGTCTAAATGACTCTTGTCTGGTTCTCTTAATCTGTTCTTCAAACACGAACCGCGTCCATATTGCTGAAGGTTTCAGCCGTCAGCCTCAATCTGGCAGTTTCTTGACACGAATATTCTTGAAGTAAACCGTACTTCCGGGGTCGTGTGCCTGCAAAGCGAATGTGCCTGAATCGATCAGTCGCGGGTAATTTTTGTCAGAACTCACGAAATCGTCTGGCTGGGTGTAATCAACAACCGTTCGGCCGTCGATTTTGATGACAACATGTTTCCCTCGAACGGTGATGTCCTGGGTCCACCAGGCATTGTCCGGAATGAGTTGTTGCGTCACATCAACCACGCCATACAAGCTGCCGGTCTTCTTCGGGTCTTTCACATAGGTGTTGTTGACCTGGGTTTCCAGACCGTACTTCGGCCAGTTCTGATCCTGATACTTTGTATGGATATAGATTCCGCCGTTGCTGTTGGGGCCGGCTTTCACGTCCACTTTCAACTGAAAATTCTTGAACGGCGCGAGTGATCCTTCATAGAACAGGTGACTGCGCGGGCCGAATGCCACAATCGCCCCATCTTCAATTTTCCAACTGGCAGGACTCTCGTTGATCTTCCAGTTCTCCCAGGTTTTTCCGTCCCAGAGTTGAACGAATCCTTCTTCCGAATCATCCAGATAGTCCAGTGCTCCTTGCAGATTTGTGAGCGAAATCTCAATGTCGGAGAGTGGGTTCTGTGGGTTTTCTTCGTATTCCACTGAAAGGTTTCGATCGTAGTCAATCGCTCGAAGTGCTTTCAAAACACCGACAATGTTCAATTCACCTTCCCCGAGAATGGTGAAGATTTTCCCTTCTCGGGAAAGTTGAGCAGCACGATTTTTCGGAAGTTCCGCCAGCAGTTTCTGTTTTTCTTCTTCGCTGTGAATGGTTCTGACATCTTTGAGATGGACCCCGAAGACCCGCTTGCCGAGTTTCTGGATCACTTCCACCGGGTCTTCATTGCTGCGGAGATAATGACCGGTGTCGACACAGGCGCCGATCAGAGGATGACGGCCCTCCACCATTTTCAGAACATCGTCCACTTTATCGTAACGATGCCCCGGTCCATGATTGTGAATGGCGATGGGGATCTGATACTCCTCAACCAGCTTTTCCAGCAGACTGAATGTGGCGTCATCTTTTTTAGGATCGGCGGCAATCGCAACCAGTCCCATGGCCTTTGCAAAGTCGAAAACCTCACGGGCCTTGGATTCATTCTCATCAAAGCCGACCACTCCATAGGACAGCAGGTTCACACCGGAGTTCGCAAATCGGGTTTTCTGTTCTTCGATATAGCTGGGAACAGTGCCGACCTTCACATGGCCGGGGAATGTTTCCCAGTATTTCAGTCCCAGTTTTTGAGTGTGCTTGAGCGCGGTGTCGACATCGAAATGGCGAAGGCTGTAACTTTGAAGTCCGACCTTGAATCCGTGATACGGATCATTCGCAGGTTCTGCCGCCAGACCAGTCTGAGTGCCAATCAGTCCAGCAACCAGTCCAGCCATGGCGACCAGACAACGGGTGAGGACCTGTCGGGTCGTCACATGAAAATCCTGTAACATGAAGCGCTTCTCCTCAGTCTGATTGGAGCTCAAAGGTGGGAATCACGGCGGGTCGACTGAACCTATCGTCGCATGTTGACGTCGCATCATTCAACTCTTCCTTGATGGAAACAGAGTATCGCGTGAAAGATTCCTCAGATTCAAGCGCATGCACTTCATACGACCGGTGTCAGCAGCGTTTCCGTCAAGTTCATGGTGACAACCGCCGATCCTGATTAACGACGGAGCATTTTCTTTCAATTGTCGTAACAAACGGAATGACAGCGGCATGCGTCGATTTCGCCAGCAAACATGGTTCTGCATTGCCGCAGTCTGGCTGGCGGGTTCAATCTCGATGTATTGGGCATATGACGTGAATGTCGCCCCGGACGATCTGGTTCAGACGCATGAAAAATCCCAACGACAGGTACTCCGCCGACATCAGGATCTCGAAGCGGTCACAACAGAAACGCAATATTTAACGAATGTGAGGACGAGAACATCACGTCCGGCGGCTGGTTTTCCGAAACAAGAAGAGAGCAAATCAGTTCATCCCCGCCCCGGTGTCGTCCGACTCCCAGACACTGCCCCATCGCGTCCGACGCCTGCCGTTGAACGAGTTGGTTACGAACGTTTTCCGTTACTGGAGGACGTTCCAAATACCGGGAAGACCAGAACTGTCTGGTTCCGGGGGCAAATCGAACTGGTGGAATGACAGGGAAAACAGTCCCGACACGAAATGAAGTGGAATCAATTCGAAATTCAAAATCGGAAATTCGAAACAAATTCAAAATTTCAAATTCGAAACGGCGTACGGTCCTGATCAGGAAGCAGTTCCGGTCTGAATTTTGAATTTTTGATTTCGAATTTGTTTCGAATTTTCTGCTTCGAATTTTGAATTTTCAAACGAGTGTTGCGTCAGCATTCAAAATTAGGGTGGAAGAATTGAAACAGGAGCGGCCAACGAGCCGCGGAACATGTGAGACAACCCTCAGTTTGAAGCCTGACAAGGCACGAGTACAGTCCTCCCGCTCACGTTTCACTGTTACTTCGTGCCGCGAACGGAAGTTGCACCATGTATCTCCAGCATTGGAATCTTCAGCGAAGACCATTCGATGATGGGACAATTCCGGAATTCTATTTTCCGGGGAGCTCTCATCAGGCGAGTCTGCTCAAGCTCCGCTACCTGATTGAACAACAAAAAGGACTGGCCGTTCTTGCCGGAGAACATGGACTGGGAAAAACGTACCTGACACATGTTCTGGAATCAGAACTGGTGAGCACCGGAAAATTTCGGTTTCAGCGTCTCGTTTTTCCTCAACTGAGCCCACTCGGAATCCTCTCTTACCTGGCCCGGCGTCTCGGGGCCAGCGTTGAAAACACCGAATCCGATGCGGCATTACTCGCTGGACTGGAAGAAAAACTCTCCGAGTTACGGGAGTCGGGCACGCATGTCGTATTTCTGATTGATGACGCTCATCTATTGGAGATGCCTCATCTTCATCTGCTGCGACTTCTCCTCAACCTTCGGGAAGAAGGGATCGGCGATTTCTCCATGATCCTCTCCGGGCGTACCGAACTGCTGGCTCGGTTATCGCAACTGGCGTCACTGAATCAGAGAGTGGAAGTTCGAACCACAATTGAGCCGCTTGTCCCGGATGAAGTTTTCAATTACGCCCGACACCGCATTCAGATCGCTGGAGGGGATCCCTCGATCTTGAATGAAATGGCAGCGGAAACGGTCTGGGAACTTTCACAGGGAATTCCGCGACGGATCAATCAGCTATGCGATCTGGCATTACTGGTGGGATATGTCGATCAACAACAGGCAATTCATGCCGTCGACGTGGAAGCGGCTGCTGAAGAACTGATGTCCGTCGCAGCGTGATGGGGACGATGTGAGCGGCCAGTCGAACTTACCGCGATTCTTTGTCGACCGGATACAGCAGGCGACCGCAGACACTGCAGAACATCAGTTTCCCGCTGTTCAACTGCACTTTGTTCTGAGACGTCAGGGAGACGAAGCACTGGTTGCAGACCCCGTTCTCCGATGAGGCCATGGCTTCCGCCCCGTAGGCTTCGACAAGGCGCTGATATTGGGCCTTCATCTCATTGGGAACGATCACTTCTGTTTCCGAGATGCTCTTTTTTAACGCCGCTTCGCGCTGCTGCAGTTCGACCGCTTTGGTTTCGAAATCCGTGGCGAATTCACGTGATTCTGCCTGCATTGTCTTCACACGCTCCTTCGTGTCGACAATGTTTTTCTGAACGCCATCCACCCGATCCAGCCATTCGAGGATTTCATCTTCCAGAACCGCTTTGGCCGCCAGGTCGGCGTCGATCTGTCCCCGAATGATGTCGTATTCCCGATTGGAAGAGGCCGTGTTCAACTTCCCCTGCATATCGAGCAGATGGGCCTCTTTTGAACGGAGATCGAGATTTTTTCGATCGACCGTTGTTCGGGCATCCTTGAGTTCCTGCTCAGTAAGAACAAGCTGTTGTTCGACTTCCGTAATCCGATTTTGTCGGATCCTGATTTGTCGTGGCCCCTTGGCAAGCTGATCCTGAATGTCCTTCAAGCGAACATACAGTGAATGAAGGTGACTGAACTGTGCGCCGACAGATGCCATCAAGGCACTCCATTGTCAAAGACTGGGTGTCAGGGAACGGGATCACTGAAGATCGAGTTGAAAAGAACGGGGTCACAGTCACATGCCAGAAACCGAACCAAATGCAGTTTCGCAGATTTGCCTTCACAATGCCAATCATTTCACACAGAGCGCTGAGTTCGCCGCGTATCATCTCGCTTCGCTTGAACGTTCCGTTTGGAGTAAACTGTTGACGTTCCACTCAGAACCGTTGTCACCTGGAAACATGAATTTCCTCCGAAAATTCCCCCGAGACCAATGCCTCCCAAAAAACTGTTCAACGCGGAACGAAATGAGAAACAGCGGGTTCGCACGATCCTCAACGTGCTGGAGAAAGAATTTCCCGATGCGGTTTGTGCACTGACACACAGCAACCCGTACGAACTGGTCGTGGCGACCATCCTTTCCGCGCAATGCACAGATCGGCGTGTGAATCTGGTCACGCCGGCTCTGTTTGCACGTTTTCCGACACCGGAATCACTCGCGGAAGCCGAATTGCCGGAAATTGAACGACTGATTCAATCGACAGGGTTCTTTCGGGCGAAAGCGAAGAATCTTTCCGGTCTCGCAAAACAACTGGTGAGTCGGCACCAGGGGATTGTTCCGCAAACTCTTGATGAACTGGTGCAGCTTCCTGGGGTCGGGCGGAAAACGGCGAATGTTGTGTTAGGAGTCGCCTTTAAGATTGCCACCGGAATTGTTGTCGACACTCATGTCCGGCGGATCTCCAATCTCCTCGGGCTCACTGCAACCCAGAATGTGGAAGTGATTGAGCGGGATCTGATGCGGATTCTGCCGAAGCCGTCGTGGATCGATTATTCACACCGAATCATTCTTCACGGGCGGAAAACCTGCATTGCCCGACGCCCGAAATGCCTGGAGTGTCCGCTTCTTCCCGTTTGTCCCCGTGTCGGACTCCCCCCACTGATTGGGGAGATTTAACGATTCGTGGAACAGTTTCGTGGTCTGAAGTTGTCCGAGGCCAATCTGCTGCCGAGGGATGATTTTTACCGCAAAGACGCCAAGATCGCGAAGGGGTTGGAAATCATGAGTGAGTCATCTCCTCCAACCAGTCTGTCTGGTCAAAATGGCCTGAATTACGTGTGGAAGAAACCACGAATCGAACGAATCACAC
>DATMFC010000244.1:0-3952 GCA_035556335.1 Planctomicrobium sp.
ATCGCAAACGAACCTGATTCGAGAGCTTTGATCGGTGAGGGCTTCAGGCTGTCACGGAGATCAACGGCTGGCGGCAATGGATCTGCAGCCGTCGCCGGAGGAGTTCTCCCCATCAGTACGAACACCATGGCCACGATGACGCAACCAAAGTTGATCTCCGATGAAAACAGGTTCCGTAACGGTCCCTGCAATGAACCAGGCGAGACTGTTTCCATCATTGGGGATTGATCATTCTCAAGAGGCATGTGATGACTTCAGGATGAAATAGAAATACGCCAACCTGAGCGGATGAGACCAGTGCTTTGTCACAGGGCATTCCCGTTTCCATCCTCCCGGTCGCCAGCGGCCAATATGGTCAATTACTGCAGGAACTGGAAGTGGATGGAGGATTGGGAACGAGAACTTCAAATTGGAATCCATCCCCCCCTTCCCACGTCCTTCCATCGTCAAGGCGCGCCACTCGGCCCGCGATTGAGAAACAGGAACGCTCCCAGCTTCGAGACGGTCAGCACATCCGGACGTCCGTCCTGGTTGACATCCGCCACGGTCAGCTGAGTCCCGACACCGGAATGATCGTCGATCAAATGCGGGACGAAGCAGACCGTCCCGTCCGCGTTCCGCACCGATTGGAACCAGTACAGCACCGGCGTCCCCATGGGTTCTTCGTCCTTGTTGGGACCATGAGCCCACACCCGCTTGCCGGTAAGGATGTCCTTCCGGCCATCGAGATCCGCCAGCGCCAGAGCATGCGGCTGGGAAAACGCGACGCCGAATGTCGCCTCTTCGCTCCGGTTTCCCATGAGCCGGTGACGCCGGAATGACCGTTCACCGATCTGCAATACCCCTTCTCCATCCCCAGGTTCGGCCAACTGTTCAAACCAGGCGAGTCCCCAACCGTGACCATCGAGTGAGGAGATGATGTCCTGGTCTCCATCCTGGTCGACGTCATCAAGCAGAATCTGTGCTCCTCCCCGATCGGTCGAGAGAACACCCGCATGGAACCGCCACGGTACTTCCGGATTCAACGTTGCCGGTTGCTCGTACCAGCCGTCATTCAGAATGATATCGATGCGGCCATCCCCGTTCAGGTCTCCCCACCCTTCACCATGGTAGTACTGGTCCCAGTCCCGGGTCTCGCCGACCGGATGAAATGTCCAGGGATCGGCCGGTCTCTTCCAGTCAGGACTGATCCAGCCCCATTTTCCCTCCCAGTGGCAGAGCAGTTCAGGGCGTCCGTCTCCATCGATATCGATCAGGTCGGGAGATTCCCCCCGGACCCGCTCAAAGGCGTAATGTTGTTTCCACGGCTGATCACGGTCCCCCGGATTTTCATACCAGTAACCAGTAAGCGGAATGGAAGTGAATTCGCCCCAACACGAGCACGTCCGGCCAGCCATCGCCATTGAAGTCATGCACGAAGCTGAACATGCTGTTCGACCGCTCTTTCTCCGGAGCAAACGGGACCGGAGGATAAATCTCGTGCGACTCCCGAAACATGGGTCCCGCATACCAGAACGGCCCGGCGACGACATCCATGTGACCGTCCCGGTTGATGTCCGCAGTGGTGATGCCGTCGCAGTAATAGCGGTCGGTGAGAGTCAGTTTCTCAAAACGCAGCGGAGTCGGTTCCGCCGCCGTCGAGAGAGCACAAATCAGTACAACGGCTGCTAGCCCGCATCCCCTGCAAATCAGGTGAACTAACATTAAGCAATGCTCCTCAGTCCAGGACAAAATTCATCCGAGTAGACAATTATGGGTTTCGCCACACACTTTCTGTAGGCAGTTGACTATGGAACAGTCCCGAAACAACTTCCCGGGTAGCCCGGCCAATGTGGCCGGGTCGCGCAGCGACAAGAGACCTGCCCCTCAGCGTTCGATTCCATAGAAAGACCTCATCTCTGATTCGGCGACTGAGGGACAATTGATGGTCAGCCAGACAGTGGACGCGGAGGGAAAAGCTTCTTGTGCCTATGGCACCCGGCCATATTGGCCGGGCCACCCAGATTTTCCAACAACTGTTAAAATCGGGAAGCGATTTTGGGATTGATCCTATGGAACGGAAGGAACATGAACTCTTGCGCCGGGAAGGACCAGTTCGTTAAGGCGATCGACCGGTTCTCTCATTGTCCAGGCAATGCCACGCAACACGAGAATTCGAAACAGCGGATCGTCAAAAGTCCAGGAATAGTGTCCGGGAATCGAGACGAACACCCGGCCGTGAGAAGGTTCCATTGTCCAGAAAAGCGGTTGGGGCGATCCGTTTTCCATGACGCTTCCGATCAAAGTAATCCGTGACGGATCTCCAGCCAGGCGCCAATAAGATTCGTCATGGAACCGGACATTCTGAAAGTTCCTCCCGATCCCGTCCCCTCCTTCATCGCCGACGACAACATCGACGATCCCATGCCGGTATCGCGATGTTCCCCCCACAAACGCAAGCCCAATCCGTTGGGCGAAATCAGGAGCGTCCTTTCCCCCGTCAATCGCATAGTGCAGATAAGTCACTCCTCCCCCCCGCTCCAGAAACCTGTCGATCTCCCGCGCCCGTTCCGACGTCCACTTTCCATGCTGGTAGAACACCAGCGAGTCGGCTACGGCGAAATCTTCGGAAGAAGGCCAATCGTTGGCAGTTCGTACATCGAGATGGCTGTCCATCTGGAACAATTGCGACCACGCGGCGAGCCAGGCGGGATAATCATGTTCTCCAGGACCATGATCCTTGACTCCGGCCACCAGCACGATGGTCTTGCGATCGGAAGGGACAATCTTCCGGCTTCCCTCCAGAACGCGCGAGACCTCTTCCATCGAACGGGGCTCGGGGGGCGTCAAAGGACCATAGTCACTCATCTGAGGAGGAGGGAGCAGGAGGTAGATCATCAGGTCTTTCAGACGGTCCGGGCCGATTTTTTGCGGCAGTCCGTCCGGCATGATCGACAGTGGAGAGGTTTTGATCTCTTCGACGTCCTCCTTGAGAATCATCGTCGTTCGACCTTGCGCATCGCTCACGAGCAATTGATCTCCGACAGTGCGGACTGTTCCTGTCAGGATCCGTCCGTCGTTCAACACAATAGCTTGAGTGAGATAATCCGGATTGATGGCGAAACTCGGAGCGGCAATGTCCCGCAACACGGACGGATAATCCCGATGCGGCAGATTGGACAGATCCGGCCCGATCTCTCCTCCCTGACCATGAATCTTGTGGCATTTCGCGCAACCGGCATCTTCGCTGAAGAAGACGTCTTTACCCCGGCTCCAGTTGCCTCCCTGGAGTTCGGGAAGGTCGGCCACGCGCACTTCCGGCAGAGTCGAGTTTTCCGATGGTGCCCAGGGAAGCCGCATCCGCCGCAAAGGCAACGCGCGAGGACGGTCGTCTTCAGCGGTCGTCCAGAAGAAAGTCAAGTCCGGAGCCGGACCGTTGACCTGAAGAGTGAGTTGAACAGACAGTTCCGTCTTCCCGGTGGTCACGGTTGCCGTAAAGCCGGTTTGATCAGGACGAGAAGTGACAGGCTGTCTCTGGCCATCCGCGATCAGTTCGAAACGGTCCTGCGAATGAAACGTGAGGCTGACCTGTTCGGGAGCATACTCATGGTCCAACCGGGAACCGGCTTGAATTTCCGGGCGCAGCATTCGATTCAAATCGAGTTTCGTGCTCAGCGTGAGCGGGCCGGTTGCGCCGCGCCACAATTCGGAATGCGGCTGACTGGGACAGGTCAATTCCTCGGCCACATTCAGATCGAGATGCGGCAGCCAGAGTGTCTGCAAGATTCCCGACGACTCCCATTCCGCCTGAACTCCTTCCAGCGTGTATTCCAGATCCGTTTCAGGGAACTGGGGGAGCAACGGAGATTGGATCGAGTCGGGCGTTGGCCGTCCCAATCCTTTGATCGTCAGGGCATAGGAGGCGGAGACCAGGTGCGGTGCCGTGGAGAGAATGAGCGTTCTTCGATCCGGA
>DATMFC010000245.1:0-8803 GCA_035556335.1 Planctomicrobium sp.
GCGTGCGGGTACGTCGCGCGAATGTGCTGGAGTTGCTTCTGGCGGGCCTGACACGGTGTCGGGAACTGGTGGAAGAGAAATCGGGATCCCTCGAAAATGTCAGCTCCGCTCTGGTTGCTCAACAGGTGAATTTGAATCGCCGGATGGCCAGTCGCTTACAGGAAGAACTGCTGGGAAACCGCCGTCTCTGGGAACGCCGGCTGCTGGCGAGTGTTATTGACCGTTGGGGATTCAGCCCGTTTTCCTGTGTACTCAGATTCTATCATGGTTTGGGAAATCTGATTGCCTCCTCCATGTTGTTCCGTGTTCGTAGCGCGGCTCAACTGGCGATCCTCGGCACGGTTCAGGGAGCCCGCTGGCTGGAAGAGCGCCGACAGGAACAGTCTGCGGAATCGAGTCTGCAAAAACTGGGTCAGGCGGGTTTAAACGACTCCATTCTCCGGGAAGCAGAAATCGTGATGCGCGGTCATCTCGACGCCGCCGGATTAAGAACGGAGCCGACAACTCCACAATCACGGGCCGATCTGCGTCATCAGGCGGTTGATGTTGAAACGCAGTTTCTCGGGGATGCCAGTGGAATGATTGATGAAGTGATTCAGGAACAGACCACGAAAAACTCACGCTGGCGGTCACGGTTTCTGTATGAACTGATCATTTCGACCTATCTGGGATTTGTGCTCTATCGGGTCGGCAGGAACTTTTTCTACGACTCCTTCTGGGGGGACACTCCGTTGCTCTCGACGGACTTTTATCTCGCCGCCGGATTGTTCCTGTTGATTATTTGCGGAGTGCTGATTTTCCGGTTCACATTGCAACTGCGCCGCGGTTTGACGACGCGCATTCGATCCGTCACAGAGCGTCTGGTCGACAGCCGTCTGGGACGGGGATTGTTTCCCAATCTGGAAGAAGCGGTGCATCACTCTCAGCAGCAACAATCTGAACTGACCGCACTCGCACTGGAGACTAATCGACTCCGCAATCAACTCGCTGATTTCAGTGTACTGGGAGGAAAGCAGATCTGAATGACGAGCTCCTGGCAAGAGCAGTTTGCTCTGCCTGTGTCCGCCCGTGCCAGATTGAGACAGACGCAGTATTCGAACAGGGAACAGCATGAGTTCCGCGTTGCGAGGATGAGTAAATCATTTTGCAAGTTGCTTTAGGTAATGGAGGCTCACGTGTGGAAACTCCCCAAATCCAACAACTCGTTGCTGCTCAGGACGGACTTCTCAGACGAGACAGCGTGGACCGCCCTGTGCACCACCGTTCAGATGCCCAGCGCCGAAGGCTTTCAGGCGAGGCTCGACTGCGTTAGCGACACAGACTACGATGGACTGACGGTTGAGCAATTGATCGCTCTGGCCCCGAAAAACGGTGACTATACCTTCGCGTTCATTGCCGATCGTATTGCCCTGACAAGTCCAGAGCAGTCGGTTCTCGTTGTGGACTTGTACGACGAACCGGGGCGGACGTTTCGGGTCACTCCCTCTGAGATGTGGAGCGTCGAGAACAACCTCTCCATTGCCAACATGGATTACTGCGAGTTCGCCGACAGCGTGGATGCCGATGGTGTTTTTCGTGGCTTCCCTCAAGTGTAGAGTCCCAGACGCCGCGCTGTTGACTCGAGATGGGTGGCTGGGGCGCGAAGCGGTGCTCTACTCATCAAGAGCGTAATGGCCCCAGTTCCGACCGACTGGGGCCATTATCTGAATTTTTGTATTTTTCGCTTAGTTTTCAAGTGACGCTCTCTCTGCCGGAATGTATTTCGAGCGCCCCAGCCGCCCAATATTTTCACTCTCAATTGTCCGATCAAAACTCGTGCCAAACACGATTGGCCTCGCCCTCCCGAGCCATTTTCAATAAAACGAAAGCCCTGCAAAGTTCACGGTGGACTCTGTTTCCAACAGAACATATAATGCTAGACTGAAGTGTCCTTCCTGAATCCACGGCAAGGTCTCACCAGAGGCCTCCCCCCATGCCGTTTCAATCCAACGGATTCCAAGCGTGCGAGTGACGTGCCCTCATTGCGGAGTTCGCCTTCAGGTTCGACCGGACGTCGCAGGTAAGCGAGGCCGGTGCCCGAACCCGAGTTGCGGAGAGGTTCTGCAAATTCCTCCGGCAACTGGAAATGCGACTTCTGGGAATGTCTCTGAGAATGACACTGCAAAGGTGCCACAGAAGAAGAGTGCTTCCCAGAAAAATGTTCCCGTCCGTCCCCGTTCAACTGGGACTCAGACCAGAACGGCAAAAGCTGAGCCAGGAATTCCTGGTCCCTCCCCTATCCAACCGAAAACGACCAGACAATGTTCTGTTTCAGGGCGTTCTAAGCCGGGGCGTTCCGTTCCGGTCACGGTGATTGTCGGAAGCCTGCTTCTGGTTCTGGTCATTGGTGGAACACTGGTTTTTCGGTCATCGGGACATGCACCACCACTGCAGGCCGGGACGGAAGTCGTCGCGTCCGCCCCTGTTGAGCCGAAGCCGGTGGAAGCCGATTTCCAACGTGATCTCGCTCCGTTCATCAAGACCTACTGTAACGACTGCCATGGCACCGAAGCGCAGGAAGGGGATTTCGCGTTTGACCGTTACAATTCCCTCGCATCGATTCATCGGGATCGAAGCATCTGGGTGAAGGTCATGAAGCTGGTGAAACTGGGAGCAATGCCTCCTGCCGACGCCGATCAGCCGAGTGCGGAAGAACGCCAGAAAGTGGTCGACTGGCTGGATCATCAGTTGTTCTATGTCGACTGCAATGCCCCGCAGGATCCCGGTCGGGTCACCGTCCGTCGACTGAATAAAACGGAATACAACAACACTGTCAATGACCTGCTGAAAATCGATTTTCGACCCGCGGATGACTTTCCTTCAGACGATGTCGGACACGGCTTCGACAACATCGGCGACGTCCTGACGATTCCCCCACTGCTGATGGAAAAGTATCTTGCGGCCGCCGAGCAGATTTCAGGAAAGGTCATTCCACCTGGAAACCCGCTGTTTGACCTGCGGATTGCCGATGGCGATCAACTCGGTTCTGAAGGATCTGTTCAGGATTCATCGCACGGAAAATATATGCTGTCGCGAGGAAAGGTCTTTCATACCTTCCCGCTTCCTCGAGAGGGAAAATACAAGCTGCATTTTCTGGCCCGGCAGGATAAAGCCGGACCGGAAGATGCGAAGATGGAAGTCAAAGTCGATGACAAAGTGCTGAAGACCGTTTCCGTCAAGCAGACACGAGGTTTCGAGAAAATCTCGTTCGATGTCACGTCGGACGGAAAGCCCATGCAGGTTTCGACAGAGTTTCTGAACGACTTTTACAAAGCTGACGCCAAAGATGGCAAAGATCGTAACATTGAAATCAATTCCATCGAACTGGAAGGACCGTTGGATACCCGCGAATCCGACCGTGATGGATTGCTGCTGACCCGGCATCTCCCCAATGCGGAACGAACTCCCTACCAGACCGCCGCATTGAGTCTTGATCCGTTTCTCCCCCGAGCATTTCGGCGTCCTGTTGAAAATGCGGAAATTGAACGCTATGCCCAACTCGCCAGCAATCTGGTTGAGAGTGGTGAAACGTACGAACAGGCCATGCGGGTCACCCTGCAAGCGGTTCTGATTTCACCTCACTTCCTCTTTCGCGTGGAAGGGGGACGACGTGCCGCCGGTCCGATTGAGATGCTGGATGACTATGCTCTGGCGTCCCGACTGTCGTACTTCCTTTGGAACAGCATGCCGGATGACGAACTGTTCGAACTGGCCAAACAAGGGAGGCTTCATCAGTCAGACATCTTGCGACAGCAGACCGAACGACTTCTCAAAAGCCCTCGCTCTGAAGCTCTGGTCAAGAACTTTGCCGGGCAATGGCTGGGGCTTCGTAAGCTGGTGACCACGGAAGTCGATCCGGATACAAAACTCTTCCCCGAGTTCACCAAAGAGGTTCGTATGGATCTCTGGAAGGAAACGGAGACATTCTTCGGGAGTGTCGTTCAGAACGACGCCAGTATTTACGACCTGCTCGACGGTCGATACACGTTTCTCAATGAACGTCTGGCCGGATTCTATGGAATTCCCAATGTCTCAGGAGAAGAGTTTCGTCGTGTGGAACTGACCGATCAGCCACGCGCGGGGGTACTGACCCAGGGAAGCGTCCTCACATTGACCAGTTTCCCCAATCGTACCTCTCCCGTAAAACGGGGAGAATGGGTTCTTTCGAACATCTTTAATGATCCTCCTCCTGAGGCTCCGCCGCAGGTTCCGGCACTCGACGAGACGTCCAAGGCCAACCCCAACATGACTTTCCGGGAACAACTGGAACTGCATCGTTCCGACCCGGGGTGTGCCTCGTGTCATGTGGAAATGGATGCGATTGGGTTTGGATTCCAGACATTCGACGCGATCGGCCGACTCCGCACCAAAGAGGGGAATCACCCTGTCGATGCATCAGGAATGCTCCCAGGCGGAGAGACATTTAACGGTCCCCTCGAATTGATTGAAGTTCTTCGCAAACAAAAAACGCGATTTGGTCGATGTTTAACTGAGAAAATGCTGACGTTTTCACTCGGTCGCGGTGTAGAATGGTATGACCGGTGCACCGTCGACAGCATTATGACCCGCCTCGAAAAAGATGATCGTTTTTCCTCATTGATTTTCGGCATTGTCAGTTCGGCGCCGTTTCAATCGAGGACCTACCGTGAACCGCCGAAGAGCGACTCACTCAGCGCCATGGCGACTCCTGCCATGACCACCGTTGAGTGAAGTTCCGTGACCAATAGCGTTCCCACCAGAACAGGAGATCAGCCATGTTGCCACTTTCACGACGCACCGTACTCAAAGGTCTGGGTGCGACAATGGCATTGCCGGTTCTGGACGCCATGGTTCCCAAAGCAGCCTGGGCGGCTCCGGAAATGCTGAATGGAACACGGATGGCCTTCATCTACGTTCCGAACGGGGCGATCATGCAGGACTGGACTCCTGCTGCGGAAGGAACCGATTTCGAACTCTCGAAAACCTTGTCTCCGCTGGCGCCGCTGAAGTCTGACCTGCTCGTTCTTTCCGGGCTGGCACAGGACCTGGCTCGAGCCAAGGGAGACGGTGCCGGAGACCACGCTCGCGATTCCTCTGTCTTCCTCACATCAGCACGTCCCCTGAAATCGTTTTCTGACATTCGCGTCGGACAGTCGGTCGACCAGTTTGCGGCCGATCAGATTAGAAACGAAACCCGATTGCCGTCACTGGAACTGGGAACCGAAGCGGGACGACAGGCCGGGAACTGCGATTCCGGTTACGGATGTATTTATTCCTCGAACATTTCGTGGAAGTCGGCCACCACCCCAATGGCTAAGGAGATTCGCCCGAAAGCGGTCTTTGAAAGAATGTTTGGGGGGGATCTCGATCCCAAATTGCAGGCGAAGCGAGCGTTTTATCGCAAGAGCATTCTCGACTTCGTCGCAGAAGATACCAGCAAGCTCTCCAAAAAACTGGGAGCCTCCGATCAGCGCAAGATGGACGAATACTTCAACAGTGTTCGTGAGATCGAACAGCGCATTGAACGGGTTGGAAAACAGGTTGTGGACGTTCCGAAAATGAACCTGCCGGATGATGTCCCGAAAGATTTCGCGACTCATGTCAAATTGATGTACGATTTGATGCTCATCGCGTTCCAGACAAATACGACCCGAATCAGCACCCTGATGCTGGGGAACTCGGGAAGTGGACGCCGGTATCAGGAACTGGATGTCTCGGAAGGACATCACCAGATTTCTCACCACCAGAACGATCCAGACAAACTGGCAAAACTGCAGAAGATTGATCAGTACATGATCGATCAGTATGTCTACTTCCTGACTCGTCTGAAGGCCACAAAAGAAGGGGACAGCAATCTGCTCGCCAACTCCATGATTATGTATGGAGGTGCGATTGCGGATCCGAATCGTCACGCTCACCATGACCTGCCGATCCTGCTGGCCGGTCAGGGAGGGGGAACGATTGATACTGGACGCCACCTGAAGTTCGAGAAGGATACTCCACTGGCAAACCTGTATGTCTCAATGCTGGATTGCATGGGAGTGAAAACCAACGGCTTCGGCGACAGCAACGGAAAAATTGCACTGAAAGCGTGATTTCCCGACTCAAAGTGAGAGTTAAGAAACCACGAATTGGACGAATCGCACGAATGAGTTATTGCCAGAGCAATACTCTGATCTTATTCGTGCGATTCGCCTGATTCGTGGTTTTCTCTTTTTACGGATTTGAGCGCAACCTAATCCTTACCCCGAATGATTCATGGTAGGGTGGGTCAAAGTCGCGCAACGTGATGGTGGGTCGTCGCCAACGGCCGATTGTGCTTGCGGCGGTCTGTGTTCTTTGGACGTGAATCCTGCGACTGAAGACCCATCCCGCCATCATGTTGGCTCAACCCACCCTACAAATGTGAATCATCCCGGTTACCAGGGTTTCAATTTCCAACCAAGGATGAAACCGACGCCGAAGCACCAGAGTGCGGCCACTTCCGGCTTTTCTTTGGCATAAGTTCGCAAGTAGCAAAGTGTGTCTTCAAGCGGGTTCACCATCTCCTGTTTTCCGGAGGATGAGACTGCCGCTTTTGACGAAGATTGAGATTTTGGTCTTAAGGTTTCTGACTGAGCCATGAGATCGGCCTCCTGTGTTGATTGAGTCGTTTCCAATTTCTTTTCCGCATTCCGCAGGTCCGAGAGAAGAGATCAGTTCCTCCCCTCTCAATCATCATCCTGACTGACGACGGATCGGAGCCAGTTCAAATTCTCCTGCAGTTCTCCATAGGAACGGGACAAGGTTCCACCGGCCTCGGTCAGGCTGCGGAGGCTGATACTTAAAATGAGTCCGCCAAACAAAAGGGCTCCCAGTGCGACAATCGATTTCGCCACCTGTGGAGCGAATCCGGCAGCCGTCTCCAGTGTCTCCGCCAAACCGAACAATAATACCGTGATCGCTGCAAGCAGAATCACAATGGCGGTGATCGTTCCCATCATTGCCAGTCGAGCCTGTTTCCAGAATTCGCCGGCATCGACAGCGAACAGTTGCAACTGAAGATCGAGCAGACGTACCGCGTCCTTGAACAGACTGGCTGCGTTACGACGGATCTTGGAATAGGCATTCGCCGGTTTTTCCGCTTCTACGTTCGACGTTTCAGCAGCAGCCCCAGTCCAACGCCCGCCAGCACCGCCAGGGAGACGCCGATCAGTGGATTTTGTCGAATCCATTGTCCTACCTCGTGTTCCATTCGACGGACCGTGTCCTGTTGCGACGGCATGCTCGCAGCGGGTTGTTCCACGGCCACTCTCGTGTTGTGTCGGCCATTTTTCGTGTGGATCATTCTGGCCTCCTCTGTCAAAGAGCAGTTTGTTCTACCATGTGCGCGCGTCTTATCAGTAAAACGCTGGTCACCGCGTGCCAGTTCTGCCCTCTCATTTGTGGATACTCTCTGATGTATTCTGTCTCGACGCCGGGGCGTCTGGCTTCATCACCTCTTTAATGAATGCCTCGCGCACAAACTGAATCCCATAATTCATCCCCGTACGGACCGCCATATTGAGAGCCAGCGTTCCCAGTGACAGGAGTAATCCCGCACCGGGCGCGGCCTCCGTTGACGACGCATTGTCCGAGGGTGAGACTTGAATCGGACCGGCGTTCTGAACGACATCTCGAGACACACCCGGGTCAAGATAAATCTTTTGAATCGGTGCCGTCTTTTTCGAAGGGACGAGGAAATATCCCACCACGGCAAGACCGATCACGCTGGCGATCGGTTGCCGTCGCAGGTAGTACTTCCAGTCAAGCAACTGTTGAGCGTCATTAATGATGTCATCGACATCGACGTCGAGTCGACGTCGAATCCGCTGCATTCGTAATTGCAGACGCTCGGCAGCTTCTGTGGTCCCATTGGGCATGACAAACCCCGATTCAATGCGTCTGGCAGATGCCAGGTCGGAAGCTCTTTAACCGGATTGACTGGGCTCACTTGCTATGCCCGTGTTGACCGCATCATCAGAGCCACAATTGCTCCTGAGATGAGGCCGATTCCGAAGGCGGCGACGACCGATTCCAATGGTCGGCTTTGAACCATATCCTTGGCATCTGAGTATCCAGATTCCAGCTGCTTCCCAACTTCCTGGTAACCTTCCTGGAACCGTTGATTGGCCGTTTCGGCAAAATGCCGAGCCGTATCGGAGACCTGTTGAAACCGGGATTGTCCTTCATGGACCAGGTTATCCAGGTAAGTTTCAATTTCCCGGCGGGACTGTCCGGTCTTTTCCTGAATCATTCCAACAAGCTGCTCGCCATCTCCTTTAAAGCGTTGCAGTTCATCATCGGTCAGCTGTCCCCATTGCTCACGAATCTGACCCTTCAGTTGTTTCCACTTTCCTTCCAGTTCCTGTCGCGTGATCATTTTGAATCCCTTTCCTGATTGGCGAAGACCGCGAAATCGATCTTCTTCCAATACCCCTGATCTGAGCCTGATCATCCGGAATGGTATTTCTGCCGACTGGTCAATCATCAATCAGAATCCAGTTCCCGTTGAGATGATCAGTCAATCCGGATCAGGCCGTTTCCTGCCCGACTTCTTGAGAATCAGGATCGCAAAGGTTGTACCAGTTCTGTCAGTGGAACGATTCTTCTGGTCTGTATTCCCCTCAAAAGAACCGAATTTGCCCGAAGTTATACGGGGGGAAATCGCCGCCGAGGAATTTTCTACCAATTTTGTAAGGTTTACCGCCATCCGATTGTCCGATCGGCAACAACCCCGCCTGCTCGCAAACCGATCTGTGTTATT
>DATMFC010000246.1:0-1945 GCA_035556335.1 Planctomicrobium sp.
TGGAAGCGAAGGGCGGGGCGCTCTGGATCGGCACGCCCAAGTTCGTGTGGGGAACCTCCGGTGGTTCGGCCGCCGGGTCATATGGCCATAATTTTGCCCAACTCCCGGGAAGTCAGTCCCTGGTGACCACGGTGGGGATTAACGCGATCGGCACAGGGGGAAATCGTGCCGCCAACAGCCTGCACACGGGTGGAGTGAACGCCGCCCTGGCAGATGGTTCGGTCCGATTCATTAATCAGAACATTCACTGGCAGACCCTGTCCTATCTGTCCCGGATCGACGACGGGCAGATCGTGGGAGAGTGGTAAAGCAGAGGCACTTCATCGCGGAAGGAGAGGTACGTCAATGAGATCGATGATCCGTTTCGAATGTGTGCTGACTTTGTTGTTATGCCTGGGGTCGATCAGCTTGTCCGGCTGCGGCGAGCAGCAGCTTTTCGATTACGCCCGGGTGTCCGGCACTGTCACCCTGGATGGAAATCCCTTACCGGAAGTCACTGTCATTTTCGTTCCAAAGGGGGATGGAAAGAGCGCGATTACTGGCGAGTTATCCGCGGGGAAAACCGATAGCGAGGGGCGTTTCACTCTGAAGACCCCTTCTGGCCGGAAGGGGGCCAAGGTGGATACCCACGCCGTGTTGGTCGTCGATGAGGATGAGAATCCTGATCCCAATCAGAAGATGAGAAAGATCAGTCGTGTCCCCAAACGCTACTCCGAGGAGGGCACGTTGACGTTCGAGGTTTCCAATCGGGGAACCCGCAGCGCAGACTTCCCTCTGGTCAGCAAATAGCAGTCGGCCCGATTCCGTTGTCCGAAACACGTGAAAGATGTGAACGAAGAAGCCCCGACAAAACTGGCCCCGATCCGCTCGCGGAAAGGGAATTTTCATCGTTTGAGAGATTTTGTTCGCGGCTCTAAAAATGGTACGAACGAGGAGGTTCGAAAAGATGTTTTGCAACTCTCAGCAATCCAATTCCATGAGGCGGAATGCCTTTGGAGATCAGGTTCCTTTTTTCCAGCGAGAGGCCATGTTGTCTCTGGCGTGGGGGGCCGTCCTGATTTTTTCGGCGGGGCTTTGTTTCGCCGATGCACCGAACAAAGATGTATTGAACCAGGATGCATCGAACAAGGCGGGCGAGCCGGGCGGTTCCGGAGAGGACTCTTTTGAACGTCCCGCCTTGCAACTCATCCCGACGCCGCTCCGTCAGCCCGGAGAGAATTCTTCTGAACGTCCTGCCGCCGACACTGTGGAGAATCACGCGCAGGCGCATTTCAACTGGATCACCGATCTGGAAGAAGCCCGCAAAATTGCCCGGGCCGAGAACAAGGATCTTCTCCTGTTCTTCACCGGGTCGGACTGGTGCGGATTCTGTATCAAGCTTGAGAAAGCGGTGTTGAACACGCCTGACTTCGCGGAGTGGATTTCCGACAAGTACGTCCCCGTCCTGTTGGATTTCCCTCGTAATCAGGAGAAATTTTCCGAGGCACTGAAGGAACAGAACGCAAAGCTCAAGGATGCTCAGGAAATTCGCGGTTTTCCCACGATCGTCACAGTCGATACCGAAATTCTGCCGTACGGCAGAATTGTCGGCTTCAACGATCCGATTCCGTTCTGGAGCAACCTCAAGAAAGCCTTCACGCAGGCTGGGAAAATCCGTGAAGCAAGAGGCGGAGTGGTTGTGTCCGAGATCACCCAGCCGGAGGTTCTGGACCGGGTTCTCTCCGCAGTGCCGGAGGGTCAGTTGCGTTATGGCTGGCTCCCGCATGTCAACCGCCTGATCGAGTCCAGCGACACCAAGAACCCGGAACTCAAAGAGAAATGGTCACGTACATTGGCGGCAACGCGGCAGGCGATCGCCGATCAGGAACTGGTCACGGTTGCCGCACGGGGTTATCAACAGAAACGACGTGACAGGGCCGCTGCGTCGGAAATTCTGGAGTTTCTG
>DATMFC010000247.1:0-7396 GCA_035556335.1 Planctomicrobium sp.
AACCCAATTTTCAATGAATCAAACTGTTCTTCTATGCAGCGCGGCGGCGGGCTGCTGGTCGAACGGCCGGTTTGGGCTTGGGGAACAGCTTGTCCCGGAAGCCGTTTTCAGCCTGTTCGCAGAGTCGTTCCAGTCCTTCCGAGAGAAGGGGCATTGCGACGCACAGGTCTTTGCGGATTTTCTTGGTCTGCAGGCTGCATTCCCCTTCGCCGAATCCCTGAGGAAGTTCGGTCAGAGAAGACTCGCGTCGCATTGCCAACCAGGGGAGATCGAAACGATCGGCCAGACGTTGTGTGAACTGCAACGGGTTGATTCGTTCTGCTCCGGCGACATGATAGATGCCGGTTAATTCTTCCTGACAAGCCCGATCGAGGATGTCTGCGAAATCGGTTGCCAGAATCGGAGCGGCGTGGCGGACATGGTCCTGTTGCACAATCCGTTTGGTTTCGACATCCCGAATCAGTGTTTCTATCCATCCGGTATCGTCTCCGGCGGGGGACCATCCGAAAATGTTGGTTCGCAGAATCAGTGCTTCTGGAGCGACTTCCAGAAGATGATCTTCAGCAGCGCGAATCACCTGAGCCTGATAGCTGCCACACAGTCCGTGTGATTCTTCATCGTGGAAGAGCCAGGGACTGGTGAAGACGGCATCCGAAGAGACCATCACGAATCGCATTCCAGAACTCTGGGCAGCGTTGGCCCAGAGTTGCAGGTCGATCAGAATGGTGTCGTTGGTCAGTGACTTGGTCTGTGGTTCCCAGCTCGATCGGGCAGCTGGACCGCAGTAGACAAGAATGTCTGCTTCGCTGGCGGCGACGGCATCAGAAGGGGAAAGACGGTGGTCGAGAGCATCGCAGTTGGCAATTTCATAACCGGCCTGAGAAGCCCAGGTGGTTACCGAATATTTCTCAGCGAATGCTGCGGCAATGTTGGCACCGGCAATTGTCTCCACACCCACTACAAGAAAAGTCTTCACGCAATGCCTCCATGCCTGGCGTGTTGCAAATCGACCGCTGTTCAAATGTTACGGTCGTGAATCGTGTCTGTCTCACCCGTTTCCGGGCGAGGTGCGGGGAGTATACGGATCGTCTAATTCTTCTACCAAGATCAATCGGCAAGAATTACCGATCATTCTTTTCAAACTTGTCGTTCTTACAAATTTGCGAGAGTGCAGGTATTCATGGGGGGCAGGAAAAAGTGGATAGTGGGTAGTCGATAGTGGGTAGGGAAATGCAGGGGTTTTGGCCAACATGAACCGCCAACCAGGCAGAGAAGAACTTGGGTCTCCGGTCGCGTCGTGGACAGAGTGGCAGTATCATGCGCAACCTGTACAGTGTTCAGTAACACAGTGTTCAGTAACGATTGGTCGGGCCCGACGTAACGGGATCATCATTCAGAACCATTCTGATCTTAAGGAGTACGAGATGCCGTTCCTTTCTTATTCGCGCAGAATGATCTTCATGGGATTGATGACGGTCACCGCAGCCTGTTTTCCTTCGGCGAACATCCATGCACAAACTCCTGTTGATCCCGATGCCTATCGGATGCGGGTGATGATCGCGTCATCCGACGGATCCAATATTGGTATCGTGATGCACGTCCCCGGCTATGTCAGCAACGGCTCTCCCGCCTGGTCCGCAGATGGGAAGCAACTGGCGATTGATGCCTGGAAAGCTCCGCCGGAAGGAAGCGGCAACAAAGCTCAAATTATCGTGACCTCTCTGGACGGCACAAAAACCGTCGTGCTGGGGGATGGAGCCATGCCCAGTTTCTCTCCGGATGGAACTCAAGTGACCTATTGTCGGTACTCGGGCGGAATCTGGACGCAACGTGTGGATGAGGAAGGAGCGGCTCCCAAACGGTTTTCTCCGACAGGATGGTGCAGTCGCTGGTCTCCCGATGGAACCTGCATCTCCTTTACGGAATACGATTCGTCCGGGCGTCCGAATTTCTGTCTGCAATCGATTGAAGACGGCAGCCGTCATTATTTGTTTGAGGAAGGGGACGAAAACCCGTTCCGTCAGATTTACTGGAACTATTCCTGGTCGCCGGATGGTCAGTTCATTGCTGCCAGTGTCGTGACGCGCGAGGGAACTCCCGAGATCATTACGATCAGCACAAAGGGGGCATCGTCAGGTCTGACACGGCATGCCTTCAAGAGCCACGACCACCGGGTGACCGTGACTCCCGACGGACGTCTGATGTTCTCCATGCCGCACGAGAAAAAAACACAGATTTTCACACTCGATCCACGGCAGCCGAATGCCGAACCAGAACGGTTTCCACTGGCCCCCGACCGTGCCGTCCATGGAGGGATCCTCTCCCCGGATGGAACAATGATTGCCTTTCTGATGAATCGCCCGCTCCCGGATTTTGCAGAGAGATAGGCAGGACGATTCTCATCTGCTGGCCCTTAGAAACTGGGAATCATTTGCTTCCTGGAATCTGGGAAAAAGAGGAGCTAGGAATTAGGAGGTAGGATTTAGGAAAAGACAAATATCAGTACCTAACTCCTAATTCCTACCTCCTAACCCCTTTCAGGGAAACTCTTGTTTGCCTGCCCCTTCGCATTAAAACCACGGACTGCGCCTTGAATGTGACGCTTGAGCAGATTGCCCAGTTGGCTCCGGATGAGAAATCGATCTCCTCTGCCCGGCAGTTGCTGAATCTCAACTATTGGAGCGGTCTGGGACTGAATACCGAAGCGGTCTGGGGCAACTGTCAGGGGTCAACCAGATACGCCGTTCGAGTTGATCTCGCGAATCTGGGACAAAGCTGTAATTGCCCGAGTCGAAAGCGGCCGTGTCGTCATACATTGGGGCTCCTCATGCTGCTGGTGGCGAAGCCGGACGCGTTGCCGCTGGCGGAAACCCCTCCTGAAGTGGCCGAGTGGCTGGCGAAACGAAAGCAACGGGCCGCCAAACAGGCCGAGAACACCGAGTCTCCGAAGAAGCCGGTGGATCAGGTCGCCAGGCAAAAGCGGACAGAGCGCCGCGAAGGACGTGTTCAGGAGGGAGTCAATCAACTGCAACTCTGGCTGTGTGATCTGGTTCGCACCGGTCTGGGGAATCTCGACGTGACTCGAGACGACATCTGGGAAGAACAGGCTCGACGACTGGTCGATGCCCAGGCTCCCGGATTGGCGAATCGTGTCCGGAGACTGGGAGACATTCCCCGATGCTCTCCGGAATGGCCGCAACGGATTGTTTTCGCATTGGGTGAACTGCAACTTCTCCTGCAGGCATATGGCCGGTTGTCGGACTTGTCCCCTGATCTTCAGTCCGAAATCCGTCAACTGGTTGGCTGGACGGTCTCTGCAGATGAATTAGAAGAAACTGGGACAAAACGGTCTGGTTACTGGATCGTGGCAGGTCAGTCCGAAGAAGAGGAGGATCGATTTCGAATCCGTCGAACATGGCTGCAAGCGGTGTCGAATGACAAGAGTTCCGAGCTTGTATCACAGGGAAGCGAGGGGGCAGGGTTCAGGATTCAGGGATCAGTAACTCCCCAGGATTCACACAATTCCCTATCCACTACCCACTACCCACTATCCACTAACAAAAGTGACTTCTCCCTGATCCTGCAATTCGCCCCCGGCACGCAGCCGTTTCCTCAGAACTGGTTCACTGGCACGATGTTCGAAGCGACGCTGCTCAATTACCCGGGAGCGGGGCAGCATCGGGCGAAGGTCATCGAACAGTCCGATGCTGTCACTCCCTTTCAGGGACGGCTACACGGTCATGATCGCATTGAAGACTGTCTTCAGTCTTATGCAAAGCAGCTTGCAAAAGCCCCGTGGCCGAGTGTTGCTCCGGCGGTGTTGAATTCGGTAACGGTTGTTCCATTCGACGGAGAATGGTTTGTGCGGGATCAACAGGGAAGCGGACTTCCGATTCAATGCGACGAACCATGGCGATTACTGGCCATCACTGGAGGAAAGCCAATCGATCTGCTGGGGGAATGGAACGGTTCGTATCTGGTCCCGTTGTCGATGGGGATTGATGGTACGTTACGGGAGGTGTCGTGAACGAACTCATCAAGTCGGCCCTGATCGGCACGCAACGCCATCTTCCCCCCGCGATCAATACGGAGGATCCGGCCGAACAACTGGCAGGATTACGACCTGACCTGGCGCCAGAAGAGTTGCTGCTGGTTCGTGCAGGAATGACTTCCATTCGAAGAGTGGCAGGAACAATTTCCAGAGAAGTTCCGCCACTTCAAGCGGCACCGCCAGAAAGTGGCGTTAGTCCGAGTGTTCGACTTGCATCATTGCTGGCTCAGGCGATTTCTCCTGAGACGATCAATCTGCTGCCGGAATACGTTCAGGTTCTTCAACAACACCAGATTCATTTTCCGCATCCCCTGTTGCCAACCGTTCTCGACATCGTCCAACCTCAGCGACGGGACCTGTTACGTCCGGTTCTCGGAGAACGGGCCAGATGGATTGCCAGATACAATCCGAACTGGAACTGGGTTCTTGATGACTCGTCATCACTCGACACCCAGTTGATAGCCTGGGAAACGGAGTGGAATGAAGGGGCGTTTGCCGATCGAATGCAGGCGTTTCGACAGGTTCGTACACAACGCCCTGACATCGCTCGCGACTGGCTGGAAGCCGGGTTCTCTAAAGAAAAGGCGGAACATCGCCGCAAGCTGCTGGAAGTGATGGAGACTGGACTTTCCTTAGCGGACCTTTCATTTCTCGAACAGCAGATCAAAGACCGTTCCGAAGGAGTCCGGAACGTTGCCAGAGATCTTTTGTTGCTGTTGTCGGAGTCGTCGATTTCATTACGGATGCGAGAACGTGCCTCATCGCTGTTATACGGGAAACATGATTCATCCGGACCCCTGCAGCTCATGCTGACACTTCCAGCAGAGAAAGACGACCACTGGGAACAGGATGGACTTGGAACGGAATCAACAGGTTATCGACGTGCTGCCGTGGTCATGATCAGTGCCATTCCAACTGAGTTCTGGCTCGAACAGTTCGGTTGTTCTGCGGAAGAATTCATCGAGGCCGCACGTCACGGAGACGACACCGATATTCTCTTTGAGGGATTGCGGGAATCACTTGTTCGATTTGCAAAAAGCAATGAACAAGGCGCTGCAGTTCTGTCCGCCTACTGGAAGTGGTTCTTTACGGTATCGTCACGGCAGTCGTGGGATGGGAATGAATCGGTGTCGACGACTCGACTTCTGTTTTCCATGATGTCACCCGTTCAACAGGATCAGGCATTGATGGACCTGTTGAAAAACCCGTCGGCTCGGGAGAGACTGCCGTTCCCGGATCTCCTGAATCAACGAACCGGCACATGGAGCATCGAACTCTCGAAAGAATACTTAAAGACAACACGATCACTTCTAAAATCCCGGGCGGATGGTGCAGTATATCGCTGGTGTGAAACATTGCTGCCGGCCGCAATAGGTCTGAATCTGGAGTGCCTGGAAGAAGCGTTATCAGCCTGGACACTTCACCCGGAACTGGTGCAAACGGTTCGTTCTTTACGAATCGCTCCGGTAGAAGACCACCTGCGACGCTTTGGAGATGTCTTGAAAATTCGCAAACAATTTCATGACGAGGCCGCCCAGTGTGCGGCTTCTTACTGATGGTCAATTGGAAAGAAGAAAGAAGAGACTCACGCAAAGGCGCTAAGGCGCAAAGAATAGTATTTCATGCTTTGTGTGATCTCATCTCTTTCAGTTCAGTCATAGCGTATTCTGTATTATGAATTATTCGTCAGATTCGATTGATTCGTGGTTTAATAATACAAGCGATTGACATCATTTCATGTTAATGATCGAGAAAGTAACAACGACGTGAGCGACCTCCCTAATGTCCTGCGACAACATGCAGAGCAGCAGTTTGCAGAAGAACTGGCGGCTCTCAAGACAAATGACACCCGTCAAAAGCCTCCCGGCTGGGAACTTTCTCCCTGGGCCGTGAAAACGTATCTCATGGGGGGAACACTTCCGGACGGAACCGAAATTTCTGCGAAGTATGTGGGACAGGAACGTCTCATTGAAATCGCAGTGGCCACGCTGGCCACCGATCGGGCGTTGCTTCTGAGTGGCGTTCCAGGTACTGCCAAAACCTGGGTGGCGGAACATCTCACGGCCGCCATTTCCGGCAGTTCCACGCTTCTCATTCAAGGGACCGCCGGACTAGATGAATCGGCGTTGCGATACGGCTGGAACTATGCCCGACTGCTGGCGGAAGGGCCTTCACCGGCCGCCTTAGTGGAAAGCCCGTTGATGGTGGGTTTGCGATCGGGCCGTATTGTCCGCGTGGAAGAACTGACACGAATTCCAACCGAGATTCAGGACTCACTCATCACGATTCTCTCAGAGAAAACACTGCCGATTCCGGAACTCAATACTGAGGTGCAGGCATTACGGGGATTCAACGTCGTTGCCACAGCGAACAGCCGTGACAAGGGAGTGAACGAATTATCCAGTGCGTTGCTGCGGCGCTTCAATATTGTTGTCTTGCCGTTACCGGATGCACTCGATGAAGAAGTTCAGATCGTCAGTCGCCGCGCAGAACAACTGGGGCGGGCACTGGAACTCCCCGCCGAACAGCCGCCACTCACTGAGATTCAACGGGTCGTCACGATCTTCCGCGAACTGCGCAGCGGTGTCACAGAGGATGGAAAGACCCGGATTAAATCACCGACCGGAACATTGTCGACAGCAGAAGCAATTTCCGTCATCACGAACGGCATGGCAATGTCAGCGTATTATGGTGACGGAGTCATGACCGCGAGTGACATGATCTCCGGATTGCTGGGAGCCGTCATTAAAGACCCCGCACAGGATCAGATTGTCTGGCAGGAGTATCTGCAAACCGTCGTTAAAGACCGTGACGGCTGGAAAGACCTGTATCGCGCCAGTCGCGAGATTCGTTAGGAGTGAATTTCCGGCAGAAAGAGGAATCTCACGCAAAGGCGCCAAGGCGCAAAGACATTAAGAGGGAGTTATTTTAATATATCGGTGCCTCAAGAGATATGAATAAAAGAGAAACCACGAATTACTCGAATCTGACGAATAAAATAAGAAAGAGAGGACACACCATTCTATCCTGAAATTCTCTGCCGATCCTCCTGAAGTAGAAGATAAGAACTCATACAAAACGTGAAACAAACTCTTTGCGCCTTAGCGCCTTTGCGTGAGTTTCCTTCTTCGTCACAAGTGATACGCTCAAATCAAAACTTTGCGTCCTTCGCGTCTTTGCGGTAAATCTCCTTTTAACTTAACAAAACGTGTCCACCTCATTGCATCTCTTTGGAATTCGTCATCACGGGCCCGGCTGCGCGCGGCGGTTGCGTGAGGCTCTGGAGGAACTGCGTCCGGATGCGGTGGTGATCGAAGCTCCGGCTGACGTGGCGGCAGCCTTGCC
>DATMFC010000248.1:0-2878 GCA_035556335.1 Planctomicrobium sp.
CAAAGTTTCACTCGACCGGCTCGACGATTCTCGGTGCGTCAGACTCTGCTGTTGCGGACGCTAATATAGGAGCGGGTCAATTGAATGTCTGGATTGACAACCAGAACACTTTGGTTTTCAAAGTCAAAACGTCAGGCGGGACGGTAAAAACTGCGTCGCTGTCATTAACGTAATTCAGGATTTTTAGTTATGAATGAAGTGATAAAAGCAAAGATTGAAGTTCACGCCAACGAAGCCAGCAGACTGCTGAATAATCCACTGGTGCGTGAATACCAGCACCACATGAATCAGATTGTCGCACTGCAGCAACAGCTCCCGCCTGCAGAGGAAGCAAAGTCATCTGAGCCCGCAACAGAAACGGAACAGCCAGCCCTCACCAAAGTCCCACGAACCCGCCGCAAGAAATGATTACGATTTTTCACCAGCATGACGCTCCCGCCGATTCGATTCTCGTCGAATTGTTTGATCGGTCGGAGTTCCTCGAAACAGTCGACATGTCTCCCGTTGCAGGGGATCGTCTGCACTGGTGGACCGGAACTCTTGAAACGGTTCCGGAGAGTTCGACACTCGATTTCTTGGCGTATGAGAACGACGATGAACTACCCGCCGTCACCGGCAATGTATCTGGTGTGATCGATGGGGCGACGGTGATTCTCGGTCAAGGTCCAGTCTCGATCGATCCGGACGCATTGCGTCACACGCTGGGTCTCTCTTCCGGCAATCTCGATTCCCAGCTGGACGCACTGGGGGAACTGATTGCGGACGTGGATTCCCATCTCGACGATCAGGACGGAACGCTCTCGGATCTTGCCGACGATCTGTCCGCACTGGCCGGACTGATTCATGACCTCGAATCCCACGGAGACATGAACTGGAGCCAGACCGCCGCCGCGTCGGAAATCGCCACGCTGGTTTCGTCGATGCTGGCTTCCACCCGCAAAATCGTAGTGGAAATCCCCCTCGTCTACGGCAGTCACCTCAAGCCCCCACTGGTTCAAGGTTCCAGCTACCTGCATCAGTACGGTCGCTCACTTCCGTTCTCCCGCTCCGGCATTGCCGACATTCCGGAAGGGACGGACGTTGTGTTGCGGGCTCGCGGATCGGGAACGGATGGGGCACGTCAATTCCAGATTCCCGGCATTGTGATCACCCGCTCCGGAACCACAAAAACGGTTCGTTTCGACGTAACGTCGGAACAGTCCGCCGAATGGGTTCCGGGCAAATACGAATTCCAGATCGATCTCATTTTCCCTCACGAACCGGGTGACACTCCCGACTCCTTCCCGTTCTTTGGTCCCGGTTACTGCCTCGAAGTTCTCCCCTCAATTCCTTCATCATGACATATCGAAACACACCCTTCGCACAGTCTTTGCTGGTGCGTCGTCGCGCGTTGAACGCCCTGAAAGGGTGCCCGCTCATCTTCTGCACGGACACCGCAGAAATTGAGGTGTTCGGCCGTCCGGGAAAAACCGTTTTCCGACAGACGGACTATCAGGGTGTGCAGATTGTGGAATCCCGCCGAGATTTCCTGATTGAGTGCCACCTGCTGATCGATCCCTTCTCGGATCAGGTTTTCCGGCCGCTGGATGGCCACCGCATCAAAGAGCCGATCGGGGACGGTCAGTTCAATGTCTATGTGATCCGTCCCGTGGGAAGCGAACCGGCCGTTCGCCACTCCGACACCACGGAAACGGAGTGGCGGATTCATACGTTGCTTTTTGAATAGTGGGTAGGAAAACCTCTCACTGTCCCTGTCTGCACCCCTTCAATCCTACCAACTGCCTACTACCCACTTCAAAATCATGAACCTTCCGGAATTGCAGGACCATCTCATCGACGTCCTGAACTCGCGTGACTGGAGCCTCCCGTTCACGGCCGAACTGGCTTACAACCCGCAGGTGGCTTACGAATGCAACGGAGGCCTGCGTGTCTTTGTTCTGGCGCGGGAATACAGCTCTGAAGTGAATGACGAAACCGCCTGGTCAACGACCCTCGGGGCGGATATCGCCATTGCGGCCCGACTTCCCCCCACGGCCATGAAGAAGGGAACCGAGAACGTTGACGACGTTCGCCCTTACCTGCAGCTCTGTGCCGAAATTACATCGTTCTTCAAGTCGTCCGGGTATGAACCTCCGGAGGGATTCCGGATCGACGCCGTTGGAAATGCTCCCGCGTACGACCCTGACGCCCTCAACAACGGCCGTTTCATATCTCCGATACAGATCGATCTGTTTGCCGCGATTGAGGAATAACCATGCTCAACGCATCCGCTGATTTCCATATCGATCGAGCCGGTTTCAAGGCCGTTTACGACAAGGCGGACCGGCGGTTTCATCTGCGTGCGGGAGCCTATGTCCGGCGTGTCGCACAGAATTCCATCCCGGTCCGGAAGAAACGTCTCACCCGGGCTGAACGGACGGCCCGGGTCGGAAAACCGCCAACTTCGAATTCCCGGTTTTTTAAGCGGTCAATTCTCTTTGCATATGACACTGTTACAGCGAGAACAGTTGTCGGTCCAACCGGAGAACACAAAAGCCCTTCCCCCGCCGCGTTCGAATTCGGCGGAAACTTCCCGTTTCGATCCCGTCGCAGAAATCAATCCCCCGTCACACGTATCGGCCAGTACCGTCGTTTCCCCACGATGGGACCGGCCCTCAAGAACTCCGCCCCCAAATTCCCCTCCTTCTGGTCACTTCGCAAATAGGACTTCCCTCCCATGCCAGACACCGTCAAACGTTATCTCGGGAAGAATTCCCGACTTCTGATCTCCTCAACCTGGGAACTGACAGCTTCCACGGCGATTTCCAAACGGGACACGCTGGCCGTTGTTCTCGGCGCCACCCGGGAAGATGTGTCCGCAGAGGATTCCGGCGGATAT
>DATMFC010000249.1:0-5785 GCA_035556335.1 Planctomicrobium sp.
AAGGACGATCAGTGTCCCCTCCGGTGTCGTCACGACGTCATCGGGCGTCAACACAGAGGGGAAGGGAGTTTCCATCAACCGGCGGACCCGTTCGGAAAAACGGCTTCCCCACTCGGTCCGGGACTGATCCGGATCGATCACCCGGGCGAATCGGATCACCGGTGTCTCGGGGAAGGCCCGAACGTCCCGGACGCGGAACAGACGGCCGGGGGCCGGATCGGAGATCGGATCCTGGAGTTCCTGTTCCACTTCGAGGCCGGGCAGGAGCGATTCGGTCAGCGTGTCCATGTGGCGGTGTCCTTTTGAAGGTGATCTTTCTGGGGTGAAAACTCCGGAGAAACGCAGGAATATCGTGACGGATGGATGCTATGGAACTGGTTTCAACAGATCCCGAATCCGGATGTTTTTGAAGAACACGTCCGCATCGGAACTCTGCAGACAGATGTGTCCCCGCCGGGCCTTTGCGAACTGGGGCCACCTGGACAGGTTCGATTTTGTGACGGCCTGCTCCCAGGTCCGGCTTTGCCTGTCGGCATCCACGACCTTGCGGCCGTTCAGCCAGTGTTCCAGATGACTCCCCCGGACAAGAATGCGCGCGTGATTGAATTCGTCGACCGGCTGGACTGCCCGGGGATCCGCCTCGAACAGACCATAGAGAGAGCCGGAGGGAAATGTTTGGGATCGGGGATAATTCCGACCCAGGATCTGGTATTCGAGACCGCTCTGATGGGGAAAGGGATCACCGGTTCGGACGCGATACAGAATCCCGCTGTTTCCGGCGGACGTTTTCCATTCGAGTTCCAGTTCGAAATCTTCAAACTGCCGCTCCGTGATGAGGTTCGCCCCCTGGCCTCCTTTCAGGCAGAGCAGTCCGTCTTCGACCACCCAGCCCTGAACGACCGGACCGCCGGTATAAAGCCGCCAGCCATTGAGGGATTGCCCATCAAAAAGGGAGATGAACCCCCTTTCCTTCTCCTGCGGAGCAGGGACGACGGGAGGGGGATCCGGAGGGATTTGTCGTACCGGTTGACGCACCGGAACGATCTGCTCCGGAGGAGCCGCTTCAGCCATGGGAGCCGCCGCGGCCACGACCGGTTGATTCATGGCGACCGGAGCCATCTGCTGATGTGCCTTGTGGTCCCTGACCGGCGGTGATGTCCCCCAGGGGAGGGAAAACGCCGCCGCGGCCATTCCGAAGAACGACAGGGCGAGGACCGCGACGATTCCGGCGAACTCTTTCGTCAGTCCGCTCTCTTCCCCGACCGTCCGTCCCGGCATGGATTGAATCTGGGGACGGACGGCATTCGGATCGATCTGCCGTTTCCGCTTCCGTTTGGTAAAGAGATTCATCCGGCGGTCGTACTCGCGCCGCATATCCGGAGCGAGCAGCGTGAATTCCGCCTCGTTGATCTGATAGACCACTCCCCCGACCGCCCCGTCCTGTCCCTGGCCGCGCCGGGATTCGATGAACCGCCGCCGCTGCTCGGCCGCCCCGCGAATGACCTCTCTATCCTCTTCGTCCAAAGAGAGACCCAGCAGGTCATAGTGCGTCGGAGGCCGCCGTGTTTTCGGAATTCCCAGCCACTTGTGATAGGGATCGAAGTCCGCCATGGTCCTGCCCGTCCCGTCAGAAAAGAATTGGTCCCGTAAACATCTCGCTCAAGCGATGTGATTCGTGGACAGCGCACGAAATAAGGACGCTGTACCAAGGCATTTCCCACCACCCCGACCAAGGGGCACCAAAGAAATAGCACATGGCCAGCGTCCCTTGCGGGACGCGGCTCAAGGTGCTGCTTCTTTGGTTCAAGAACCTTGCGGTTCAGGTTGGTCGTTTGGTGGGAAGCAGTTCTTGACGCTCGCGCGTCGATCAAATTGTCATTTCAAGTGGTGCTGCACCACGGTTTCTGACCGTGGGGAAGCACTGCCTCAAATCATAACGGAAGATCCCCAAATGAGGAAACGTCTGGAGTAAAGCACGTTGTTGTCGGTGGTGATTGGGGAATGAAAAGACCATTCCCATACGGAGGATTGGAAGAGGGATGACCTCCGGAAGACTGGAATCAGTTGAAGGTCAAACTGCTCTCTTGCCCGCGTCATGCGTCAACCCCCCGCCGCTGTTACTTTACTCCTTTTAATAATGTAGACATCAGTTCAACACTTCCAGAATCCGATCGTACTGTTCCAGAAACGGAAGAAGCCGCTCTCGAATGGCTTCCCGTCCCCCTGCCATGACTCCGCGATGCCGATCCCACCCATTGATATCGCCACTGGCTGGGATGAATCTTACTTTGCAAATATCATTATCTGTCAGCAGATACCGATTGGGATTCACCTCGCGATCAGGCTCAGCTCAAGATGCTTAGCTCAAGGTATTGTTTTGAGGACCTCTGCCGGGAAGTAAGGGCTATTCTATGTCATCGACCATTCGTCTTCCTTGTCCTGCCTGCCAACGCCTTCTCCGGATAGAAGAAAGCAAACGCGGTAAAAATGCACGTTGTCCCGCATGTCGTGAAGCCTTCACTGTCCCTGATGTCTCGGAACCGACTTTGCTTCGAAAAAAGCAGGACCGACAGTTATCCGCTTCCTCCGACATGAAAATGTCGACACAGATACCGGGTGTCCTGGCATCGAGCCCCCGGTCGACGTTGATCGTCGTCGCGACCGCAATGGTGACTGGCATGATTCTTGTTGGTTTTGGGTTAACGCGATCTCATTCTTCAAAACCAGATCCACAGAACAGCCAGGTTCTTCACAACGATCCTCATCTTCTGGCACCGAAAGAAAAATCCATGCAGCCTCCTGCAGTCGAAGGTCTGCGCTTGGAAACGCCACTTCCGGTGGAGGAATCTCCGGCACCCCCTGAAACATCAACGATGGATAAGTCGGCTGATGTTTCACTGAGTCCCGTTGAAGAAGAATTTCTCTTGATCCCGAATCTGGATGAAACGGCCCGTGAACAATTGAGAGACCGGCGCAGACTCGCCGCAGATGAGCGGAGAGCACTTGTCGAGGTTCCATCCGAGAAGGATTTGTCTGACACACTCCTGGTTGAAGTGAACTACCATGAAGCTCAAGCAGAAAGAAAACTCAAGCGTAACGTCTACATCTGGAGTGTCGCTGAAAGTTTGCTGCATTTGTCGGAAGCCCTGATCCATTTGGAATCGGAATCAACACTCATACCGAAATCGATCAAGGAAACCCGATCAATGACGATCCGGCAAAAGATTGCAGACCAACTATTGGACCTATTGCTTGTGGAGTATGTCTTCACTCCGGAAGCCCGTGGTTTTCATCTGACAACAGATGGCCGTTTTCTCATGCTCGGAAGACGGCATCCTTCCCGAGTTGTCATTATGGATCTGGATGAAGATAAGGTCGTCAAAACATTGGAGATGCCCAATAAGGGACAAATTTCTTTGCTTTCCAGCGGAAGTAATCTCAGGACAGTTATTGCCCAGAGAACAGAGTGGGACCAGTTCTTATGGAGGATGAGAGTGTGGGACTGGCAGACCTTTAGTGAGATTCCTCTCCCAGAACATGCGATTATCTGGGCCTCACAACAAATTCATTGGGGAGGATTGCACACTGATCGTGCGGTTGATTTTCACGGGGAACGTGTCCTCGTCCAAATGACAATGCCGACAACTCGTCCCTCTCTGATTTATTCGAGCAAGATCGGCCTGTTCGACCTTCATAAGCAGCAGATCGTCAGCACGGTCGATTTGAAACGAGAATGCTTAAATTATGTGTTCAGTCCCACCGGTCGCCACCTGCTGGTGGTCACAGATGAACGGACGACAACAGGAATCACTATTTTTGATGTTCCCTCCTTGAGCCCGGTTGGCAAAAGGTATCTCGCCCATTCAGCAGATATTCTCGGGGCATTTAAGGGAAAAGGGTGGCCTTATAATCTTCCAATTTTTTCAAGCGATGGGCAGATTGCCAGAATTGTAAACGAAAAGAAAAAGACGGTTATCGACGCATTCTCAGGCACGGTGCGAGAGAACCCAAAGCAGGATCCTGCTTTTAGCGATACCGTTGATTTATTAACTCGAGGGAACCGAATCTTTGTTGATCTTTTTACTGTCTGCCACAGTTATATAAAGAATGACTATAAACGACCAGATCCCATTCGTGTTGAATCGGTCGTTCATGCTTTCAAGGTGGAATTTCATCAGGACAGCCAGCGATTTTTAGTCGTTTGTCCACACAAAATTCTCGTGCTTGATTCCGCATTACAGCAGGAACAAGAATTTCCCCATGCGAAAGCGGGTGCTTCAACCGTGGATGCAATCTGGTCTTTTCAAACGAACGAAGTGGTTTGCCTGCTGGATGACGGTTCCGTGGGATTCTGGAATGTCCGAACAGATGAATGGCAGATTGTTGGACAACATCGTACCGGTCAGGCGATGGCTCTTTGCGAGATTCCTGAAACGGGACGTATTATCAGTGCGTACATGACTCCAGAGGGAATGGTGGAACTGAAAGTGTGGGAGCCCCGCTCTAAAACAGCAGTCGGTCAGGCCATTCGTTTCTTTCCATTGGAGAAGGACGAACGCCATTCTCAAAACGCTATTCCCAATGGCATTCAGAACCGCAGGGCAATGACACTGTCACTGCAGGACATAGTGCCTGCCGTTGATCGTGAAGGAAGGTTGGTTGTGAACGGACTTGATGGCGATTGGCTCGTCGATTTCGTTACGGGAACAATCTCACAACTCCAGACAGAAACGGTTATGGAAGACCTGATTGCAATGAAATGGCAGTCACCGATTCCGGAAAAGCAAAACAATTCCCATGACACAATCCTTGCCGAATTTCCTTATGAGGAGGGAGTCAACTGCCGGTTTGTAATCTCGGCATCTGGTGAGTTGTTCGCCCATCTGACCCCCGCCCCCGTTCAGGGAGAGGCCAAACAGATTCAGTGCTGGATAGAGACCATCACAGCAAAGACAGAAGTCATGGAAAAGGATCGATCCGGCTTTCGCGCATTAGTGTTGTCAGAAGAGGAATGGCGCCAGAAGAAGGAGGAACTGAAAATACTCGGTGGTGCCAGACCCATCTACTATCCAATCTGGAAACAGGGTGACAAAGAGACACTCAGTCGTTGAAGAGGAAGAGCAGCCACGCTGCCCGCCTGGTGGAACGGCAGTACCGTCACAGTGATCCGGAAAATCAACTGGTCACGGGGGAACTGAAACCGTATTGCGTGAACTTCGGCGCGCTGAAGAGGCTTTGGAGGTTCAGCAACAAAAGCGGGAAGACTGGACCATTCCCTCAGAGCTGCTGGAACTGCTCAAACAGATCGGGCCACGGCTCCCGGAACTCTGGCAGGAGCCGTATCCTTCGGGAGATCGGAGCGGTCACTTCAAAGCCGAAACGCTCTGAACGTGTTGAAGACATTCACTGGAACCGCACTCCACGATTCGTCCGTGTGATCGGCGAACGCTCTGCCTTCGAATGGTGTTTCGGTCGAATTCCTTGTGGTAACGATGTCGTTCACGAGTTCGAACAGGGGGAGAAAGGCTCTTGAACCTTCGATTTTCAACTTTCCGTTCAATCTTGGAATTTTTCTGGCAGTTTTGCGACCTCAATTTCGACTAACCAGATAGAGGCGATGAAGGACTGCGCCGAGGGGCGTAATAGTGCCTGTTAAAATACGGTTGTTAGTGAATACAAATTGTCTAGCGAAGTGTTAAATTACGCGGTTTTGAAACACGTCCTTCTTTTTGTAAAATTCATCTGATCAGACTTGTACTTTCGGTCGGTTTTCGTATGCTCGCTC
>DATMFC010000250.1:0-6100 GCA_035556335.1 Planctomicrobium sp.
TCATCGGCGGGAAACTCTCCTTGTCCATCGGAGACCGTAGTGGCAGTACCTATGCCGGATTTCCCGGTTTCCTTGATGAAGTCCGACTGACGTCGGGAGTGCGTGAGTTCCGGGCGATGTCCGTTGTGGATCAAAACCGCCGCCATGTCTTTCTTCGGGGTGAGCCCGCTCCCAGGTTGTCCTATCAGATTTTTAATCACGAACGCACCCCGCTGGAGAATGTTCAGGCCACAATCTCAGCCCCTTCCGGCGAACCAATTGTCTTCCACCTTGGGCAGATTGCTGCCGGACAGTCCTATGAGCTCAGTTGGCCGTTTGATACCCGACTGCGTCCGGATCAATATGACATTCCAGTACGGGTGACTGCGACCACAGGAGACCGCAATCTGGTGGGAGAGCAGGTTGTTCAAGTGACTTTGGTCCCGCGTCAGTCACCACACCGGATGCCGGTGATCATGTGGGGAATTGGTGGTCTGGAAACGGCAATTAAATCGTTCGACAAACTGAAGGAAATCGGCTTCACCCACTGCCTGGGACTGACGTGTGATTATGGAACAATCTGGAAGGCGAAAAAACCAACGGCTCCCACCACGGAAGAGGGGATGAAATCGGCAGATGTCATGCTGGATGCGGCACTGACCAATGATCTGGGGATTATCGTGGGCCTGTCCCCCGGAAACTGGCTGGACTCGCAGAAGCAGTACCGTCGGATTGGACGGGACGGCAAACAGACCCGACGTGAAAATCTGGCCAATGTTTCTCCGGAGATCGAGAAATACTTCTTCAACGTCGGAGCCTCTGTGGCCAACGCCTGGGGAAATCACCCCGCCGTTCACGCGGCCATGGTCGATACCGAAATCCGCGACGGAACCTCTCCGTCGTTCCACCCGCAGGAACAACAGGCTTATCGTGACTTTGCTGGTGTCGAGATTCCGGAAGAAGTCGCATCCTCACGCGGTGTTTCATGGACCAAACTGAAGAATTTCCCGGCCAGCCGGATCGTACCGGACAATGATCCCATTCTGAAATATTACAACTGGTTCTGGAAGAACGGAGATGGCTGGAACACCTGGCATACGGCTCTGCACCGAGGGTTCCATTCCGCCGACGCTCAGCGAAAGTCCGGACCGCCATTGTGGACCTTTTTCGATCCGGCCGTCCGGGCTCCCAGTCTTTACGGCAGCGGTGGCGAAGTCGATTTCCTTTCACACTGGACCTATACCTATCCTGATCCGATCCGGATCGGCCTGTGCACCGATGAACTGTTGACGATGGCGGGAGGAAGCAACCGGTCAACACCCCAGTCTGTCATGAAGATGACCCAGTTGATCTGGTATCGCTCACAAACCGCCCCCACGCAGACGAAGGTGGAAAACCTCGATCGCTCGCCTTGGGAAGACTTCGATCCGGATGCCGCCTACATCACCATTGCTCCCATGCATCTGCGGGAAGCATTGTGGATGAAGCTGTCCCGGCCGATTCAAGGAATCATGTATCATGGATGGGGTTCTCTCGTGCCCGGCATCACGTCCGGCTATCGCTATACTCATCCTGAGACGCAGCATGAATTGTCTCGACTGGTCAAATCGGTTGTTGAACCGCTCGGTCCGGCCCTCCGCCAGATTCCAGCCGCTCCGGCAGATGTTGCCTTGCTGGAGAGCTTCACGTCACAGATGCTGGCAGGACGGGGAACATATGGCTGGGGAGGATCATGGGGAGCTGACTGTTGGCATGTTCTGCAATATGCCCATTTGCAGGCGGACATCGTTTATGACGAAACGATTCTGCAGAAAGGACTGGATCAATATCGCGTTCTTGCCCTGCCGGATTGCGATGTCCTGACGGAATCCGTTGCTGCGGCCATTCACAAGTTTCAGCAGCGCGGAGGCATCGTGATCGGCGATGACCGGCTGGCCCCCGGAATCAAGCCGGACATTCGGTTGACAGCCTGGCGACGAACGAGAAAGGCTCAGGAAGATCAGGCAAAGCTGATCGGGATGGCAACGGAGTTGAGAAAGCAACTCGCAGGGAAATATCATCCGGAAAGCGATGCAGATCAGGCAGACGTGATCGTCCAGCGACGTCGGGCCGGCAGCAGTGACTACCTGTTCGCCATTAACGATCGCCGTGAATATGGCCAGTACGTTGGTCAGCACGGCCTTGTCATGGAACAGGGAAGGCCGGTCGCGGCGAACGTTTCCATCCAACGCTCTGCCGGCCACGTCTATGATCTCCGCCGTCACCGTGAGGTTTCAGCAACCCGCCAAGGGAAGTCGCTCCAGTGGCCTGTTACGCTGGCACCGGCCGACGGGGCTCTGTACCTAATCACACAGCGCCCCGTTGAACAACTGCAGGTGACGGCACTGGAATCCATCTCCGCCGGTGACACGCTGGAGTTGTCGATCAGAGTGACCGACCAGGCGAACCAACCGGTTGATGCCGTGATTCCGGTTCAGGTGCAGATCACGGACCCGGAAGGGCGCCCGGCGGAATTCAGTGGATACCATGCTACGGTCGGTGGTGAACTGAAACTGCCACTGGACATTGCTTCCAACGATGTTCGAGGCATCTGGACAATCACCGTCGAAGAGTTTGCCACGGGGCAGACGATTCAACAGTTTGTTCGCGTCAAGTAATTCGGAGCCTTGCCAGATCCGACACGACATCGAACCGCGTTCCATCAGCTTCAAGGGGACGATTCAGACGCTGGAAGCATTCCAACCCTTGATCGCTCTGCAAGGCGATCATGATGCTGCATTTCGCCAGCGTCTTTACGAGCAACTGCTAGATGCGGTGGCCATCCACCGCGTCGCCGATCGCCCGAACCGGTTCGAACCGCGCCGTAAAAAGCGAAGACCGAAACCTTACGACCGCCTGATAAAACCCAGACACGAAGCCAAACGTGATATGCGAAACGGATATAAAGAGATCTAAGTACCATTCGTCCGACACGCTGACGCCGACTTGTGCAATCCGTAAAATGCTTTGGTGAAATCGCTCTGCGCAGATTCAAGCGATGCGAAATCCAACCCACTCACAAATGTAGCCGCATGTTCAGTGCTAGCTGGGGGAAGGCCCTCCAAGGAGCGTCCACAAACGACTTCGCAGGTGTTTGAACCGGCGTCAGTGCGAAATTTGGAGTCGATTTTTAACGACCGTGACAATAATTATGTTGAACTGTGACAGGTTTTATGTCAGACACCACAGCTGGTGCCTGATAGAAATATTGTCACACCAACCACTCTGAAACACTGAAGATTTCACTTTCTCTGACACAATAACTGTCACGACTCTGACAGAAAAGCTGGCCACCGGACACATGTCTGACACAATTATTGTCACGCTCAAATCACCCTCCTGGCGGACCACGAAGAAGGCAATAAAAGCGACAGATGCTGGGTATCAATTTGTCGAATTTTCGCTTTTCGAGAGTTCGGGTTCTTCTTGAAACTCCGATCTGCCATGTTGAAATTCGCTGATCTTGTCGTTGGAACCTTCCAATTGTTCCACCCGAGTGTATCGTTCGACTTGCCGTGTCAGTCGTTGATAGAGATCGATCGGTTTCTCTAAAAACGGAAACTGTTCCACGATCCGGGCGTCCTCTGCGAGTTCGGAAATAATGGCATTTCCCAACTGCACAGAAATCTGCATCATCTGGGCATTCATGCCACCGATACATGCAATCAACGGATCTTTTTTCTTCAGGGCATCTGCCCGATACTCCTGAATTCGCTGGTGCTGTTGAGAAGACAGATCCAACGATTCTGCGACTGGGATATTGTCCTTCATTTCTCGATTCCTTTCTTGTGAGTTGACCTGTTGGTTGAGACACGGAAGCCGCAATATCAGAGGTCCGCGAGTCCTTTCTCCGTCGCGCCCGACGAAGGGTGTAATCGTGGAATTTCCAACCCCTGGCAGCCAGAAGTGGTTTTAATCGTTCCTTTGAGGTACGGAGTGCTTCTCGGCCTACACGGCACAGTTGCTGCATTTTCAATCGTCGCCGATGTTCGCTTTGCAGTTCTTCCAATTCGGACTGAAGATCGGCCGCCTTTTCAGAGTCCTGTCCGATGTGGCGGACAACCTGCTTCCCGTGATCACGGAATCGCAATTTGTAGATTCGTTTCCGTCCCCTGAGTTCAGACGACACAAACCCCTGCCGAGCCAAGCCTCTTAATTGCTGGTCAGTCAGACGCAATGTCTTCAATATGCTTAGGGCAATCGTCATGAAAATACCTCCATGACAGAACAGGGGGAGTCAATCGCTCAATCGACGGCGATTGACGATCGGCCGATTCCTGGAACGCTCAATTGAGCGAATTGTCTGATATTGGGTCAGGCATGTTTTCATCATGGGCAGCAGTTTTTCGGTCGCCACGGCAAAGGTCCCTGCTGCCGCTCGTCGGCTCTGATGTCCCTAGACGAGTAATGATGCCGCTTGACTGAAACACAAATGTGAGAGAACCGCAAACTGCGTTTGGATATTGGCGAGAGCAGGGTCTACCTGACTTTCTGCATCCATAAGTAAAGGGCGACTCAATTGTTGATAAATCAAGCTGTTCAGGTGCTGGTGGGCTTCATCGGCAGTGCCTCTCCCCGACGGAGCCAGACTGTCGGAGGAGTCTGCATAAATCAGATCAAGCATCCCCAGCAGATCTCCGGGGAAGTTCGCCTTGGCAGGTTCTGCAGGCAGATTTTCATTGAGATCCAGAGTCACCAGTGATGATTCTCGAGAGTCTAAGATCCAGCTTCTTAGGTTCTTTGGTGACTCCGTGTCGAGCATTGTTTTCAATTGCTTGATCTCCTCTTCTGAGAGAGACCAGCGTGAGATATCCAGATACGGCCGATTGGGATGAGATTTCACCAACGCTTCAAGATACTCAGACTGAGCCGATCGCGACGGTGTGAAATTGATCAGATCTACGGCGACAAGAATCAGTTCGCAACCAGTTTCACCCATGTCTGGATAATCGCTCGTCGGTATCAGTTCCGTTTCCGATTCATGAGGGAGCGGCTGATCGGCGGAGACTGGCCGGCGTCGTGGTGCGTATTTTGATTCCATCCACGCGGTAATGAGACTGTACCCATCTGGGTGATGATCCGGACCGGAATAGAAGGTAGCAGGCATTCCCAGCGCCAGGAAGAGGACGAACTCAGGAAGGGAACAGGCGATGGTGACATCAATTACGGTGTTGCCCAGATCTTCCAACACCTCTTCGTCATCGTACGCGGGGATCACAGGGACCGGTAGCCCAGACAGACAGCCCGTTGACGTAATGAGATCAATGATTTTTGTCCCGGTGAGATCGTACACCGGAACCAGGATTCCATCACAAGCGGTGAAAGTGTCTGCAATCACCGGACCGGAACTGGCCTGAGAGACGATTCTCGATTTCAGAACGGCGTCGAGCCCAAACTCGTTGACCAATTCATCGACAATCTCCTGCAAATCTGGAGGGACTGTCACCGCAACATCGCTGGTGTCGAGGCGGTTCCAGGGGGCTGGCAGTTGATATGGGAGACAGCGTTCAGTCAGTCGACGGTAGATATCGGAGGATTGCGGCATCCTTGCCACTCCTTTTGTTGTTGGGAATTTCATCCAGCGTATCGGCGGAAGATTCACGCCGCAACAAGAATTCACTAAAGTGGTACACTTTTATGAAAATATTATCCGATCAGATACGCAATTCTCGAAAGACAATGGAGTGAAGAATGTCCGAAAATTCGTCGCAGGAAGACCGACAGACACTGTGTACAGAACGATTCCGACAAGTGTTGGGAGAACTGTCTGAAAAGGGGATTAACCAAATCCAGGTGGGAGCCCGAACCGGGATGCCTCCTCAGTATATTTCCGACGTAAAGTCCGGCACCCGCAATGTCAGCGAATTGTTCGCCCGCCGAATTTCTCAGGAATTCGGCTATGATTACCTCTGGCTGAGGGGAGAAGGGAGTTCACCGCAGCCGCGACCCGCATTGCCTCCCAGTGATGGCAAACGCATTGTTCTTCCCCTGCTTCCTCATCCCGTCAAAGGAATTCCGGAGGAGTTCCCTCACTGGGACGGGGCGGTGATTGAAGTGTGCGGAGTTGCTGTGATTGCGGCGA
>DATMFC010000251.1:0-7542 GCA_035556335.1 Planctomicrobium sp.
TCTTGGCGGCGCCGATCTGGAAACAAGCCTGACCAAACGTGGCCGCCTGCTGATCTCCAATGGCACTTCCAATGGGAAGACTTCGCCCAAAAAGAACGGGGTCGGTTTCTCCCAGAATTTCACAGTTCGATCGCACTTCCGGCAGCATGGATCGGGGGATCCGGAACAACGTCAACAGTTCTTCATCCCAGTCGAGCGTGTGAATGTTGAGCAGTTGCGTTCGACTGGCGTTACTGGCGTCGGTCACATGGACGCGCCCCCCGGTCAGGCGGGAAATGAGAAATGTTTCAATGGTCCCACAGAGAATTTCTCCCCGTTCAGCACGACTTCGCAACCCGGGAACGGTGTCGAGCAGGTACTCGATTTTCGAGGCGGAAAAATAGGCATCGATGACGAGTCCGGTTTTCTCGCGAATCAGATCGGTCAGGCCGTCGGCCTTGAGTTTCTCACAACGGGGCGCAGTGATCCGGCTTTGCCAGACGATGGCATTTGCCACCGGCTTTCCAGTGGATTTCTCCCAGAGAACGACCGTTTCCCTCTGATTTGTGATTCCAATCGCTGCGATACCGCGCCCTGCCTGATCCGCCTGACGAACCACGTCCTGAGCGGTTTCCAACTGAGATTTCCAGATCGCTTCCGGATCATGCTCAACATGCCCCGGCACCGGGAAAATCTGAGGATATTCCTGTTGTGACACCACAACCGGGTTCCCGCGACTGTCAAACAGAATCGCCCGACTGGAGGTCGTCCCCTGATCCAAAGCCAGCAAATGGTCCATGAATTCCCTCCCGGTGAGTGTGGAAATAAAGGGGTTAGGAGTTAGGAAGTAGGAGTTAGGAAATGCGGGCACCCAGTAGAGCCAGCTGCTCTAATGAAATTCTTTCCAGCGCTGCCAGGCATAGGTCCACTCCATCCACATTCTCATCACGCTCCACAGACTTCGCATGCGTGCCGTATGTTCTTTTGACAATTGAACTTGATTCTGTGCAGACTGCTGGGCGGCAGCTTTCAGTCCCCAGCGTTCCGACAAGACCGCACAAAGACCGTCCGCACTTAAATCTGGCTCACTTTCCTCGCCGGTCAAACCGGCGCGGTGCGCCTGCACGAATAGGTCAAACAGTTCCCCTCTCGCCGGGTCCACTTCCAATGGTCGACTTTGTTCTTCGGACGCGCGAATAATAGCGTCGACCTGATTGATAATCTGGGACGAAAGATCGGACGGTGAAACAGGATGCGACATAATTCTGCCAGTTGACACCCGGTAGCCGGGAGCCCAGGGTAACCGGTCAGTCCCGGCCACAGCCAAAGGAATTCACGTGATTCGAAACCCTCTCACCGTGAGAGAACTTTGAACGTTATGCAGTATCAAAGAGAAATCCGAAAACGTTGAAACGATCGTTGTAAGGGATGCCGACTGGTCAAGCAACTGGGGAAAGGGACTGCACCCGACTGCAAAAACAGGGGAGAGCTTACGTTGATTTACCGAACGTGCTTTTCTAAAATATTCGATCCTGAAAGTGCATTATCACACACAAACAACCATAACGTGTTGTTTTACCAATAGTTACAACTGGTGACCACGATGAGTATTGATAAAAGCCTGCGACGGGGAAGCCGTTTGTCGCGATCCCGGAACGTCCTGAAACGGGACGAACGGATTCAAAAATTGAAAGAAGACGACCGCTGGACCGACGCCACCAGTCCACTCGGACTGCCGAAAGTGCGCGTCCAGAAGCTCGTTCTGGGCAAGAAGAAGAAAGAAAAGAAGGAAGAGGAACCCGCCGCCAAAGGCAAGAAGAAGTAGTGCAGAACGCACTCTTCCGGTCTTCTCGCAAATCCCCAATTGGTTGGAAAGTGATCGTCGCTTCATGACGGGCCTTCCAACTTTGGTTCTGTGACGCGCGGTTGAAAATCACGAATTTCGAAACGGCCCGACGACATTCTCGTCCGGCCGTTTTTATGTTGCCATCCACTTGATCTTGTTTCCAAGCTCCAGCTTGCTAACACACTCGACGCTAAGTACTGCTCCCCACAAATAAGGGAACAGCTCCCCTTGTGCTCATCGGCTCATCCACTTTGATTCGACTGAGACCAGGCTTTTCAAGGATGAACCGGGGAAGAGGAAAACCACGAATGAAGCGAATCGGACGAATTTTCTGATCAGTATCCATCAGAAATTCATTCGTCAGATCCGTTCGATTCGTGGTTCCAGAACTCTTGAAAGCATTTCAAGGATGACACCATGAACTGTTTCCCGATTTACGGGGCGGTATACTAAGCTCCGCTTGGTCACACAACGGTCTGTCTTTGTCTCTCTTCTCTAAACGGGGGGACTTGTGAGTCCGGTTGTCTTTAAATATGAAGCAGAGATCCAGGGCGAGTGCGTTCCCAAGCAGGAGCTTGGGAACGAGGGCTATCGACGTGCGTCAGCAAGAAGAGCATCTGTCGCCGTCAGTTCTCTGGCGATTCCAGACGCCAACGTTGCCGGGACCTCTCCCGGTAACACGCCCCAGGTGTAGGTTTCCACCTCCAGATGCGGGGCATAAGTCAAGCGGGCAATTGCCTTCAACGCCGGAAGCAATTCATTTCGGGTCGTGCCCAGTTCCCCGAGCCTCTCCTGATGGACGGGAACATGAAAATGGACACGCCATGCTTCCGCCTGCTGAAACACCGCTTGTGGCTGTTCACAGATCTCCGGAGTGAGGTCCAGTTCACTGACAATCTCCCCAGTTCGACTTCGGGCAAATGTCTGATGAAGATAACGGGGCTCCACAAATTGGGCGAGTTGCTGTAACGCCTCTGGAGAGCTCCCGGGACGATCAACATGAATCGCACAGGTGATGTGAACTTTGTTAATACGAATCCCGGCATCATCAAGTTGCTGGATCGATTTCGACACATCTTCAAACTCGACCGCCTGATGACAGATGTCGTAACAGACTCCCAGATGCCGCCGGGCGATGTCTTCGATATTCTCTGAGCCCGCCTGTGCAAACAGACGATCAAAAAACGAGAGCGTTTCTTCTGTCGTCTCCAGGACACAACAGGGCTCCGGCTCGATGGCAAGCCGAATCACTTGTCCGGATTCGTCATGCATCTGATCAAGATCACGAGCCAGCAGCAGGAGTTGTTCAATACACTGTTGCTGAAACTCGGGAGCATGCGGGAACCCCTTAAATCCCAAGGGGACCGTAGAGATACTTCCTTCTGTCCCCACCGGCATTAACTGAGAAAGAATCCTCGCACAGTTCAAGGTGTATTGACGACGATTCGGATCGGACCAGTCTGGGAGATAAACGTTCTCCTTCACCCGTTCGCTGTGAAAATCACCATATGGAAACGCATTCAATGTGTAACAGATGAAGTCTCCTTCCGTGAGCGTTGCCTGCAATCTTTTCACGGCACTTTGATTGGATACCAGTTCATTCGCCACCGGAGCCGCCAGCCATAACCCTGCCGCCAGTTTCTTCCCGAACTCACGCTGAGCGGGTGTCGTATGTTGCCGAAGTCCATCGATCACGGCATCAACGGTAACACCGGGATGAACGTTCGTGCAATAACTAATGGGGAGCGTGCTTAATGACATAATGCTGGTATTTGAAGTGGGACGAGAAAGAAGAATACTCACGCAAAGGCGCTAAGGCGCAAAGAAATCAAGGGGAGGCGATTTCACATCTTAACATCTCTTCTTGAAGTCAAAGGATGATTCCACAGAAAACGCTTGATTAAAACTCTTTGCGACTTTGCGTGGACTTTTCTCCTCACCGTTTAAAACAGTTCATTCTACGAAAGGGTTTCATTACCGAACCGAGCAGAGGTTAATGGGGTGCCTCGCAGGAATTCATCAGAAGACATAGCGCGTTTTCCAGCTGGTTGCAATCGATTCACCTGAATCCACTCCCCTTGCCCGACCTGAACGAGAATCGATGTGCCATCGACAACGATATCGCCGGGCGTGCAGACATTGTGCTGTCTCATGGGGGACAAGACCTCATCAATATCTAAAATGAGAACCCGTTGTGGGGGACGATCCGGAAGATACAGGAAGGTGAACGGCATCGGCCAGGGTTGCATTGCGAGGTTGTGCCAGCCGAGTTCCTGCGACGGCAGACTCCAGTCGATCAGACCTTCCTCTTTTTTGAGCCGCGGGGCTTTCGTCACTTCCTCTGGAGATTGAAACCAGGGTTCGAGAGTTCCCTGCTCCATCTGGTCGAGCACCTGCAATGTCAGCGGTGCGGCAAGCTGAGCCAGACGGTCGTGTAGTTGTCCACTGGTTTCTTTCGGACCGATCGGGGTTTTGACCACTCCCAGCATGGGGCCGGCGTCCAGCTTCGGCTCGATCTGGAACAAAGTGACTCCGGTCTCCTCCTCTCCTTTCCAGATGGAATACTGAATGGGAGCTGCCCCTCTGTATTTGGGGAGCAACGAACCGTGAAGGTTGACCGCCCCGCGCGGCGGAATCGCCAGTAGCTTTGCGGAAAGGATTTGTCCATACGCCGCGACCACAAAGAGAGTGGCATCAAACTCCTGAAGACGTTCCAGCGACTCCGGGGTTTTCACGTTCTCCGGTTGAAAGACCGGCAAGCCATGGGCCAGGGCCAGTTCCTTCAACGGATTCACATGCTGGTGATGTCCTTTTCCTGTCCGGTCTGGCTGTGTCACCAGACCTGCCACTTCATGCGGGGAATCAATCAGCGCCCGGAATGTCGGCAGGGCGAACTCTCCGGTTCCCATCATTAATACACGAAACGGCACGGCATCCTCATTCTTCAGGCAGTCAAACACAGTGATTGTCTATCCGGAAATGTCGGTGCCACGGCGATATCAAGTGCTCATTGCATCACTTACATGCAACATACAGTGCGTCGTCGGACTTTCCGGATCACTTCTGATTATCAAGAAGGGATTTTAGTGCTGCGATGCCAACCGCTCAAACCCGGAGCGCCAACTCAGCAGAATCTCTCAGTTCCCCACTTAAAGAAGGGGAACTTCCAGTGGGTCGATGTCGACGTGCCGACAGACCACGCGAAATTTTCCGGAACCAATGGGGGCCCCGCAATTGTGGAAGGTGACTCCATTGATTTGATAATGATCAACGGGGCGGTGAGTATGACCAAAACAGACATGCTGCAAGCCAGTTTCGGGGCCCTGTCCGACATGTTCCAGATACGAGAGAATTCGCTTCGCCACCCGCTTCTTGGGATAAACCGCCGGAGGGGCCAACCGGTGAAGCTGGGCCTTCACTGCGAGATCATAGACCGTGTGCTGAAGTGGCGATCGGGTGCCATGCTCAAAACGGTTTCGCTGTTCTTCGAGCATCGTGGCAGTCATCGTACGGTCGGCCACGTCTCCGTGAAGAAACAGAGTGTTTCCACGGCGGTAATAGAACCGGTTCCAGGCAAACTGACCATATCTCTGTTGCAAGTCAGGCAGACGTTGATGAAGCAGCGGGTGATCGTCATGGTTGCCAAAGACATAGTGAATCTGGCAGTCTCCAACACTTTGAATGAAGACTTCGAGCCAGTTCAGAGCGGCATCGGCGGTCTCTTCCGCAGAGGAAAACCGGGACCAGCGAAAATCAAAGATGTCCCCACCCAGCACGAATTCATTCGACGCACGGGCAGCCTGAACAAGAGCATTAAAATGGTGATCAGCCGTCGAACGTTTCGCAAACAGATGCAAATCCGAGGCGAAGGCAATTGTCGACATGGAATCCACTCAGAAAAACAAAAACAGGATCGGGTCGAACTCCTTCGACCGGAACTCTATTTTATCGACTCATGTCCGGTGTGAATGGGAGAAATCAGGAAAATTCTGAGGAACCACAGAATAAACGAAAAACGCGGAACTGGATCGTCCAAACTCTCCGCAACCTGTTTATGTTGATCCTGTTCCGTCACTTCCGTGTTTTCCGTGGTGGATTATCCTCGTATTAAATCATCCGAGAGGAATTCTCAGTTTGACGGGGGCGTCTCACTTGGGATTCTGTTCTTGTACTGCTGAAACCCGCCATCGAGAACGGTGCCATTCAAAGCTCGAACAATGGTGGTGACATTGTGATCGATCATTCCGGGGTACGTTCCTTCATAACTTCCAGCGGGCCCCATCGAGTCGGAGTAAAGGGTTCCTCCCTGACGCACTGTCCACCCCTTATTCTGGCAGCGTTCCATCACTGCTCGCAGGCTGTCGGCATTCACGGTCGCTTCAACGAACAAGGCCGGAATCTGCTTTTTAACGAGTTCGTTCACAAGATTGTTAATATCCTGAATCCCCGGTTCCGACTCCGTGCTGATTCCCTGAACAGAGCGTTCTTCCAGACCGTAAGCATTGGCGAAGTAACTGAATGCGTCATGAGCGGTGACCAGTGAGCGGTTCCCCTCCGGGATGGTTTCAATCAGTTCCCGAGCATAGCGATCAAGTTGCTTGAGTTCCTGCCGATAGACAGCAGCCCGTTCCTGATAAGCGGTCGCATACTGGGGATCTTTCTCCGAGAGCGAGGTGACGACCAGATCCAGGCAATGCAACCACAACCCCGGTTCGTTCCAGACATGCGGATCCGGATGACCGGTCACCCCATCTGGAAAACGAAGCCGGCTTTTGGGAATCGCGTCGGTCACAGGAACCACCATTTTCCCACGTCTGACGGCATTCTTGAAAGCGGACTCCATCGCCCCTTCCAGACCGAGACCTGAATAGAAGACGAGATCGGCTTTCATCATTTTGCCGACATCCGTCGAAGTTGCCCGATACAGATGCGGGTCAATTCCCTCACCGATCAACGTCGTCACCTGAGCCCGATCCCCCGCCACACGACGAACCAGATCTCCCACCATGCTGGTGGTGGCGACGATTCTTAGACCGTCAGAAGTCTCATTGCTCTTTGAACTTGAAGAAGAACACCCTGCTCCTCCTGTAAGAAGAACAAGCAATACCAGTCCGAGCGTTTTTTTCACCACAACACCTGAACTCCATCTCAGTACCCAGTACCTTGTCAGGCCTTCATCTTCGTGTTGCCCGAAGTGTTCCGCGGCTGGTTGGCCGCTCCCGTTTCGATTTTTCAACCCGACGATTCAGCGTGAACACAACATCAGACATCACGACCAGACATCACACGAACAGACCTGAATGACGCGACGAAAACCTTCAGTTTCTTTCGATCACCACTTCTTACCATAGAACGGGGTTGAAACACAAGAAAGTTTAGCCATAGCTACGGAATTTCAAAAATTCCGGTTACGTTCTTTCTCCCATTGATCGAAATCGTTACCATTGAGGAGGAAACGACAATTTCGCAGCGACAATCTATGGAATCTGACAATCGAGATCTGGAAAAATTCGTCTCGATGCTGTTGAATATTTGGATTGGCTGTGATGTCGTTTTCAAAAGATTAACCGGGCCTGACAAGTCATCTGTTTACAACATCATCCCCCTGTGAAGATCAGGCAACCACAAGAATGGCTGCCGATGATCAGGCAGAAATCATGGACAAAACCGAACCCGTCATTGGCCGAATTTTGATTGCGGATGACAATGAGCAAAAC
>DATMFC010000252.1:0-14384 GCA_035556335.1 Planctomicrobium sp.
CTGATTCGCAAGCACCGTTGATGAGGAAAGTTCGTGCTGCCGTGCGAGGTCGAACAGAGCCTGATCAGGGGGGCCGCTCCAGAGGAAGTAGGAGAGCCGGTTCGCCAGTTCGTTCTGAGTCAGTTGGGCGGCCCCCCCTGCGGAATGAGGTTCCGCGAGATACAGAAACATCGGCGACGCCAGCACGATGGAAAGTGTTTCTTTGAGTGCGTCGTCGTGCTTGCTGCCGGATTGGCGAAAAGCGTGATAGATGGCAACAAGTTGATCAATATAGGTTGCTGTCGGTTCCCTGCCCCGAAATGCAGCGAGTGCAAACCGCTGGAGGTTCTCGCGAAGTTCGTTCGGGTCTGGAGAGTAATCTGTTTGAACCAGCGGTCCTAAAACATCGATACCGGGAGCCTTGGGGAGTCCGGCGGTTGGAACCCGTTCGACTTCCATCCAGTCAACCCATAAGGCAAAGGTTCGACCGATTCCGTGATTGTCTTTGCGTCCGGCATCCGCGATGCGATTGGTATGCTGCCAGTGATCTCGGGTCCCGACTTCTCGCAGGAACAACGACCGATTCGCACGTTCTTTGTTTCCTCGAGTCATGATTAAAGGGAACTCGACAACCTGAGGCTTCTCGATCGTGCCGGTAATTTCGTGAGCACTCATCGCCTGTTCGACACGAGGATTGATACCAAACTCGATGAATTGCCGGTCAGGAGTCGCGTCATCAGTGACGGCGGCCTGAAAGCGGACAACATAGTTTCCGACTGGCCATTTGAACGGGACGAGAAAATTAATTGTCGCCGTATCCAGCACGGAAGGATGTTCATTGGGAATGGCGAGATAGGCTCCGGTTTCGATCGCCGGTTGTTCCAGATAGTAGCGATGGTACGGGAGATGAAAGGGAGACAGAGCGGTCACGGCCTTGTCGGCATTGTTTTCGACCGTTTTGAATCCGAATTCTTCCGGAGCAATGACACCGGGGAACTTCTTCCACGAGCGATAAAAGATATGCCGGTGATTCCCCAGTGGACCGGATTTGATTTCCTCGACGATGCTGGCGTTCTCCGGTTTAGCGACGGCGTCGTCGACCAGCTTTGTCCACTCCTGAGCACGTTTCTGGGCATCCAGTTGATAAGAGATATAGTCTCGAACTTTCTGTGTTGTTTCTTCTGCTTCAAAGCGGAGTTTGTATTCCACCGCCGCGGCCGCTTCCCATTCGAACGCTTCGTCGAGTGCTTCACGTCCAAGGGCCATGTATTGCTCGAACTGAGTCGAAGACATGAACAGGTTCGATCCCACCGTATCGAAATTGCTGCTGGTGTCGTCCGGAAGTTCATTCACATTCATTTCAACGCCGAGCAGTTCCCGTAAAGTGGCCCGATATTCGCGACGATTGAGTCGTCGCATCGTGATGGTGCCGGCCTGGTCGCTCAGATTTCGACGGGCGGAAACCATGACATTGGCCAGTTGATCAAGGAAATCGGCTTTCGCTTCTTTCTCGAGTTGAGGTTCTCCCTCAGGAGGCATTTCATTGGAATTAAGAGCGTTCAGAACTTTTTGCCAACGCGAGGCCGTCGTGAGATCGGTAATTTCCAGTGCAAGATCATCGACTCGAAAGTTGGCCGACGGGTCATCCGGACCATGGCAGGAGACGCAATATTTTTCGAGCAGTTGACGAGACTCCATCTTTGCGATCGGTGGCACACTCTCAGCCCGCAGCAAAGAGGGAAATGTAACGACAATGACAACAGTGATAATCAACTGAATAAATGGCATCTGAGGTTGATATTGCTTAGTCTCAGGGATGGAATTAAAGCTAATAATTGCACTCAATTAATTTATGGAACTCGATGAACGAGTTTGACTTGAACGTCGTCCATATAGTGTCCGTCAAATATGACCCGTCTTCCGTGAAGTGCGGAATAACAGACACTGAAATGAAGCAGGACATAATCCGCCTGCTCTGGAATTCTGAGTTCGCATTGCACCTGTTCCCATGTCTGCGGGTCGTGATCTAAACCGGGATTGTGTTTACGGGCCATGGCCAGAGATTCATTGGATAACGTCAATCCGAAATCGGGGCCGAGGATCCCCCTTGTCTTGCTGGCCATTTCTCTGGAGATGGCATACATCCCAATGGACGCTCCATAGCGTTCTCCCGGGGCAGGAGGGATGGTGTTGTACATTGCAGAAGCCTGAATCACCGCCAGGCCGCCATGAATTTCATCACGTATCAATTGCAGATCGATGAGACGGTAAACATCGCTGAAGTAGCTGTCGTCGGCGTCGGGCTTGCCGGGATAATCAGCTCTTAGAAAACGTAACATCCGGGCACCGTTGAACGGGTGAATTCCCTGCTCCACTCCCACAGTCGAGGTGAAATCTCCGCTCCAGATTCCTGGAATTTCAGGAACGCTGCTGTTGAGTGGAACAACTCCGCTCTCAAAGCTTTCGACGAGAATGTCACGTTTCCCCTGTTCTTTAGGGAATGTCTCTCGGGGGACATGCACAATCGCCCAGGCAACACCCGTCGTCAACATTCCCAGAAGAACCCCCACTGTCAGAATGAGGATTGAACTTTTAGGAACAGACGGGAATGTCAGACGATTGCTCAGCAATGTTTTCGGAGGCATCTTCTGAAGCGAGGAGAATTGCTTCAGGTCTGCAGCGGTCGCATCCGGCCAGGCGATGCTGATGGCCGTTCGGGCTAACCCGTGAACTTCCGCCAGTTTCCAGAATCGCTTGCGCGCGGCTTCCGACTGTGAAAGCTGAGACTCGAATTCTGCCAGTTCCTCAGCGGTCAACGAGGAGTCGAAGTAGCCTTGAATCAGTTGATCAAGGTAATTGTCTGTCATGATCAGGACTCCGGACTCAGTTGACGGTCCATACACTCACGCAGAACGATGCGGGCTTTTGACAGCGCGACATTGACCGAATTTACCGTTCTGGAGAGAAGTTTCGCGATCTCTGTCGGAGAATGTTCAAACTTGTACCGGAGTATCATCATTTCACGTGCCTTCGGAGCCAGTTCTTCCAGACATCTCGCCAGCGCTTCGGCTTGTTCGTCCCCTGCCCAATCGTCTGGACAGGAGGCAACCAGAGATTCCAGAACTTCAAAACTGGGTGATCCGGCTTTGGACTGACGATGCGATTCCAGAATCTTCAGACGCACAATCGCCCGACTCCATGCCAGAAAGCTGGTGTTCAGATCAAATTCCTGTGCTTTCGAGGTGACGGTCAGAAACACCTCCTGAATGACGTCGTCTGCCTTGGCGAAGTCGGGCAAAAGCGCATAGACCATCCCCCGTAACTGATCGTGATGACGCACGAACAGTTGCTGCACTCGCATCGTATGCTGGTCCCTCTCAGACATCGTGTCTCCTCAATTCTTAATGACACAGAACACTGACGACTTATCTATCAGTTTTCCAATTTTCCACAAGAATTGGCCGATGTGTGTTAGTCGCACCAGAACCAGCCACACAAAGTGTGTACACAAAAAGGCTTATGAAACAAAAACTCAATGCAGGCGCGGCCGGAATGCGTTGCCCGCAGAGAAGATGTGCTCAAAAGTGCAGTCACTCAGATGAAATCTGACGCGAGAGTGAACCGATAGTGCGGTTTTCAGCGGGGAGAACTTTTGCTTTCGGCACGTTCCAGAACATAAAGAGCACTCTGTGCGCGGAGATTGGCGAACATCGCCCGATCGACGGCTCGATTGCCGATGACGGGGATCTCCTTGATGATCTGAAAATTCCCCCGTTTGGCCAGTTCCCGAAAATCAACCATCGACAGAAAGTGGACATTGGGAGACTCGTACCATTCATACGGCAAATTGTCTGTCACAGGAACCCGCCCTTGCAGCGTGATCTGTAACCGGATTCGCCAGTGACCGAAGTTGGGAACGACGACAAGAGTGCGACGCGCGAAGCGAAAGATATCGTGCAACAACTCCAGCGGTTTCCCGATCTGCTGCAACGTCTGACTTAAGACGACGTAGTCGAAACTCTGCTCGGGCAGTGTGTGCAGTCCACGATTCAGGTCGGCTTGAAGAATCGGGACTCCCCGTTCGATCGCCTGAAGAAACGCCTCTTCATCCTTCTCGATCCCCAGAACCTGACAATCGTGCTCGTCGCGTAATTGCTCCAGCAAGACCGCGTCGCCGCATCCGAGATCAAGAACGCGCGAACCCCGTTCGATCTGGCTGATAATCAGATCATTGGTCACCGCCATGCGGGGATCGGGCAGAGAGATTCGTTTGGCACACATCAGGCAAAATTCGATTCGTAGCAATGATGGACATCACGTGGATTGACACTGCAAGTTTACGGTGAATGCCCTTGTCTGTTAAGCGAACCCATACCAGTCAAAGCGAAAGTGGCCCCGACTGCAGGCAATCAGGGCCACTCCGTACGAGTGCTTCATTGTCGAATATTGATGGTCGAGGCGTTTTTCACGCCCAGTCCCGTTCCGGACGATGCCGCAGGCGGTTGGCTTCATCATCGTTGATGAATTCTTCTTTGACTGGATCGAATTTCAGCGGACGCTGCAGGATCCACGAAGCAGCGGCGGCATGACAGGCGATATGGGAACGTCGCATCACATCCTGATTGGCGACCGGCATTTCCCGTGAGCGCATGCAGTCAAAAAAGTTTCGGGCATGGATCGTGACGTCGAGTCCACGGACTCGTTTTGTCGATTCCGTCAGCTCGTTTTTCAGAGATTCCGGCTCGAATACGATTTCCCCTTCGTCACCGGTTTCAATGGAACCATTCTCTCCAACGAAGCGAACCGGACAGGTTCCCAGTCGGGTGATGAACTGCGGAGCACGGTCTTTGAATGGATCTTTCAGGAAGTCGACGTTAAGTATGACACCGTTTTCATACTTGCAGACGATCTTGTCAGATTCCGGTATGTATTCAACCGGCATCGTGCCATCTGCCTGATTGGCCCATTGACACAGATCGATCGTATGAGCCCCCCAGTCGAGCAGCCTCGCTCCGGAATCGAAGTCCCATTGTCCTCGCCAGCGACCATTCACATATTCCTGATTGAACGGTCTCCAGGCCGCAGGGCCGAGCCAGAGATTCCAGTCGACATTCTCCTTCGACGGCGTCGGTTGCGGTGGAAGCCAGGTGTTATCGAGTGTCGGAATATAAATGGAAGCATGCATGGTCTTCAGCTTCCCGATCTTTCCGGCGTGAACCAGTTCCACCGCTTTCTGGAAGTTCGGGACGCTTCGTCGCTGTGTTCCTGCCTGAAAGACTCGTTTCAGATCATGCATCGTCGACGAAAGTTCCTGACAGGCACCAATCGTGATTCCGCAGGGCTTTTCGCTGTAAACATCTTTTCCGGCCTGAGCTGCGAGAATCGACGCCCGGGCGTGCCAGCGATCTCCCGTCGCGACCAGAACGGCATCAATGTCCTTCCGGTCGAGCAGTTCCCGAAAGTCCCGATACAGAACACAATCGGTGTTCTTGTAGGCTTCGTCCACCATCTTTTTCCCTTCGGTCCGTCGTGACTCCTGCACGTCGGCGATGGCGACACACTGCACGTCTGGAAACTCCAGCATCGGCTTCAGAACATAACGGCAACGTGGCCCGATTCCGACAACTCCCAACGTAATCTTTTCATTGGGAGATGTGTTCCCTTCCCGTCCAAGAGCCCGGGCGGGGACGACATTGACCAACGAAGAGGCCGCCACGGCGATTGCGGCTCCCTGTAGAAATTCTCGACGAGTTCCCGAAATCGGATGACTCATAACAGCAATGCTCCTGTTTCAATCAGAAAACCTCAAAACGCATCAGCAAATGCTAACACGTTTCTTTTTGAAATTGAAGGAAGAAGAGACTCACGCAAAGGGGCTAAGGCGCAAAGAAATCAGCATGAAGTCGTTCTTTATCATCGTGGCGTCCCGAACAATGTGGATCAGGTATCTAATGACGAATTTCAGAAATGAAGAGCCATCGACTCCCCCTCGTGTCTTACCGTGGGTGAGTCTGAGTCATGCCGAGAGATTTCATTTTGATCTGATTTTTCTTCCTGTTTACTGAAATGAAACCCCATGAGTTCAAATAGAGCACGAAGCAAAAATCTTTGCGCCTTGGCGCCTTTGCGTGAGTCTCTTCTTCCCTCTCATGACGAGACAGTCTCTACGTGTGTTCAGGAACCCAGATGGGGGAGCGGTCGGCGGGGTCTCGTTCACGAAGGCGTCGGGCTTTGATGCGAACGTAAGGGGCGACGAACATTCCTCGATGGCGAAAATGTCCCGGTCGTGCGTTGGGATCGCCGCGGCGCGGTTCCACGAGATCTTCAATGACGAAGCCGTTGCGACAGAGTTCACCGACCAGTTGTTCCCAGCGATGCAGGTACTCCGTGGCCCCCGGTTCACGATACGCGGTATCTGGCACCACCGGAAGAGGATCGGCGTGATAATAAGGGACGCCGATCACGTAACGGTTCTGGTCATCCCGCTCGGCGAGCTGCAGGCTCGTCGGCTGTTTATGCTGACTGATGTAAAGTCCCCGATCTCTCAGGACATTTGCGATCTGAATATAAACGTCCCGAATTCGGGGGATATAACAGGTGCTCACTGGCTGGTGAACCAGATCGAACGTCGCTTCACCGAATTGTGAAAGATCGTCCATCGAACCCTGCACGACGCGAATATCCAGTCCCCGTTTGTGTGCCTCGTCACGATCTCGTTTGAGCATTTCCTCACTGATATCAAGAACCGTAACGCGTGCTCCGGCACTGGCGTACAGAATCGACTGCCAGCCTCCTCCCGCGGCGAGACATAAGATGTCGAGCCCTTTGACTGAACCCGGCAACCAGCCCCGGCTGTCGAGCGTCAATAACGGTTGAGCACACTCCTGATCGGTCGCCACGGCAGCGAACTGACTGTTCGAACGGGCGAGTTGATCCCAGGCGTGTTGATTGGTCTGTTGATAGGTCATTGTCGATCAGGTGATTACGGATTCTGAAGAGATTTATCGGCGCCACATGATAGACCGAACTGGTCTCCAGCGGAATTCTGTACTGTTCTGGTTGTGTCAGTTTTCGCCACGATCATTCTGTCCTCGACAGTTGTGTTCAGGCATCGATATGCTGTGGAGAAGCTCGTTGCAAACAATTCACTTTCAGGAGATCACCATGCGTACTGGAAATCTGCAATCGGCGTCCGGTCGACTTCAGGAAGCGCTGGACGATCTGCAGCAATCCTGGCAGGCGACCCGATCGAAGTGGAACGATCAACAGGCCGACTATCTGGAACAGACCTATTTAAAGAAAATCGAAGAAGAAGTGGTTGCTGCTTTTCCGGTGATCGGCCTTCTCTCTCAGACATTTGGAGCAGCGCATCGTGACTGTTCCGAATGACACCGATCCAGATGCGACGCCGGTGACTTCTCCATTGCCATTTCGAGTCTCTTCTGTTGAACGATTGACGTTCCCTTCTCATTTTCGCATTCGCAGCGGGCGAGATTTCGAGCGGATCTATGAGATCAAACAAAAAGCCTCCGATCCCATTCTGTTGATTTTCGGGGGGACGAACGGTCTCCCCCATTCCCGCATCGGCCTGAGCGTTTCCCGTCGACACGGAAATTCAGTCGCGCGGCATCGCCTGCGACGGTTGTTGAAAGAAGCGTTCCGCCTGGAACAGCATCATCTCCCGAGCGGACTCGACCTGATTCTGATCCCCGGCCGGGAATCCCGCCATGCGACACAGGAAATGTTTCGTGAGTCTCTCGTTCAACTCAGCAGACGACTTGCGAAACGTTTATCGAAATAACTCCTGGCATTGATGGGTGGCCGCGATTGCTTGCAATCGGGGCGGCGCAGCCGCAAGAGGCTGCGGTTCCATCGTTCTTCTGCCCGGACATTTGCCCTATGCAACAGGGAGGCTTCCTCTCTTCCTCACCGGGGATCATTTGAAGCAATGCGTCGACAATGGCCTCGTATGGCTCCGCCACACAGATTGCAAGCAATCTGTGCCACCCTGTGTCTTTACGCGAAGCAGAGCTTGGGAACGAGGGAATTACCGTAATTCATTTGCGTGATCTGCCCTTTTCGCGGTTTCCCCATTCCCTCCCTTCCCTGTCGGCATCAACCGCATCCCTTCTTTCAGAACGGCAGCAACAGCGGGGGCGGCGACGCTTCCTCCGTACTGGTCGGTCCCCTGCGGTTCGTCGACGCTGATCAACACGACCAGTCGCGGGTTCTCTGCGCTTGCTCCGCCGACGAAGGAACTGAAATGACGAGTTGAGGAATAGCCGGCTTCCTTGCCATCGATTTTTTGTGCGGTCCCTGTTTTGCCGAAGACTGTGATCTCGGGAATCCGCGCGTGACGGCCGGTTCCGCGATTGATCACTTCCACCAATGGCCCGGTGACCAGCCAGTCAACGGAGTCGGCACCAATGACGCGCGAGGTCACAACAGGAGCCACCCGTTCACGGGGACCGGTTTCTTTCAGGAGAAGATGAGGACTGACTCGTTGTCCACCGTTTGCGAGAATGGCATAGGCCGCGAGAATCTGTAAAGGAGTCGCGGTCAGTTCGTGCCCCATGGGAATCGATCCGGTGGAATAACGGGTCCATTCCTTTTTCGGACGAAGCAATCCGGCCAGTTCACCGGGGAGTTCAATCCCGGTTTTGGAACCGAATCCAAAGGCTTTGGTCAGTTCATACAGTTGCTCATTGCCGAGTCGTTCCCCAATTTTTGCCATCCCGATATTGCTCGACTTGGCCAGAACATCGGTGAGGGAAAGTTCTCCATACGGATGGTGATCATGTAGAACACGACGCCCCATGCGATAGGCTCCGTTCTCGCAATCGAACATTTCGTCTCGTGTGATCACATTGCGGTCCAGTCCCCAGGCGACCACCATTGGCTTGAATGTCGACCCCGGTTCAAACGCCGATGACGTGACCATATTCTTCCAGTCTGCGGACTGTGCCAGTTCAGGGTGATTGGGATCAAACGTCGGACGACTGGCCATCGCCAGAATTTCCCCCGTCTGCGGATCAATGGCGACACCGCACGCCCCTTTCGCCTGATGTTTCTCCATCACTGCATCAAGCTGTCGTTCCAGATGCAATTGCAGAACGAGATCGATAGTCAGGACCAAAGACGTCCCGTCGGTTGGAGCTTTGGTCACTTCTTCAAGAACATCAAGAACGTAGCCGCGAGCGTCCCGTACGAAGTGACGCACCCCATCTTCCCCGCGTAATCGGCTGTCGAAAAATTCTTCCACCCCGCCCCGTCCCTGACCGTCGATGTTGCGAAGCCCGACCAGATGAGCCGCCAGATGTCCTTGCGGGTAGACTCGCAGAAACTCTCGACGTGTCCCTGCCCAGCGTAGCGGAAGTCCCAGTTTTCGAATTGCGGCCGCTTCCTGATCATTCAGGCGACGCTTGATCCACAGGAACTGTCGCGTCGCCTGAGTTTCGAGCTTGCGCAGAATTTCTTCGGAACTGAGATGCAGTGCCGCTCCCAGTTGCATGGCGAGTTGTGGTCGTTCTTCTTCCGGAATCGCTTTCGGATTGACGAACAGACTGGGGACAGAAATGGTTGTCGCCAGTAATCGTCCATGCCGGTCGAACAGGTTGCCGGGCCGGGCCGGGATGATTTCTTCACTCACCTGCTGACGCAGAGCACGAGAGACGAACGACTGACTCGCGAAATACTGAAGACAGAGCAACCGTACGCAGAGCGCTATTCCAAAGAACGCAATCAAACCATGAAGCACGGCAGCGCGAGGAACCTGCGACCACCGAATTCCGAGAAACGCAAACTCCGTGCGTTCAGGGGGAGAGTTCAGATCGGGAGGTCGATACTGGTCGGAATGAACAGGCATGCCGACCTCACTCTGTCGTTCCAAGTTGATTCATGATGAAAAAAGAGGGGTCAGGGATCAGGATTCAGGGGTCAGAAAAAGCCAGACAAATCATGCAATTCCCTACCCACTCCCCACTTAGTTTTTCTTTGTAATCGACTTGGAACGACGATCATTGGATCCGTTTTTGAGAAGACTTATTGGCTTTCTGTTGACGTTCTGCTTCTTCCAGCAAACGCAACGGGCTGCCGAGTTGTTGAGTTTCCAGCACCAGCCGACACCGTTTTTCCTGCAACAGATCGAGTTGATAATGTTGCAAGGAAATGGCTCGTTTCAGCGAGAGATTCTGTTTTTCGATCGCAATGGCGGCCAGTGCGGTTGCGGTCATCAAGCCAATCGCTGCGGCGAATCGAAAAAACATCTTGAATTTTAAGTAAGAGTCTATCTTAGAATTCTCCCTCTCCCCCGAGGGGAGAGGGTTGGGGTGAGGGGCAGACCGAAGTGAAGTGTATCCACTGGCAACGTTCGTCCCCTCATCCGGCCTTCGGCCACCTTCTCCCCTGAGGGGAGAAGGATTTGAAGGCATCCCGCCGAAACGCTGACACCCAAAGGCAGAACTCAGTAGAGTAGGTCAGGCAATGCCTGACACCAACCGTGATTGGGGGTGCCCACTGGGAAAACGGCATCATGCGGTGCATGACCTACTGGCCCCTGAATCCTGACCTCTGATCCCTTACTTCGTATCTATCGAACCATCCACTATTCCACCGCCAGTGACACTTGGGCGGCATCAGCAGGAAGTCGCAGAACGCTGCCGATTTTGAGTGTCTTGCCGTCCGGGATCTGGTCCTTGTTCAACCCGTAAATTTGAACCCATCGGGACGACCGGCCTAAATGTTTCTCGGCGACGTGTCCCAGTGTGTCCCCTTTTCCAATGCGGTAGCAGGGCTGCCCCTGTTCATTGATAAAGAAACCGGGAGGGAGATCGGCGGAAGAATCACGTGGTCCCCCACCGGTCAGGTGAGGATAGTTTTGGTGCAGAACTTCCATTTCCGGAACGAGCACATACATCCCCGGCCGCATCTTGCTGGGGTCTGGAATACGTTGTTTGTTGTATTCTGACAAAGCGGAGAAGAATCGGGCGGAACCGTAAAACCGGCGTGAAATCGTCCAGTAGTTATCTCCGTTCTGAACCTGATAGACATCGTCAGATGCCGTGTCGACGGTTTTACTGACCGGAACATTCTGTCGAGGGGCTCCGTTTCCAAAGTTTCCTTTATTTGAAAAGTCAGGTGAGGCAGTTCTGGCGGGTTGTGGTTTGTGCATTGGTGCTGCAGCCGGAATTGGTTGGGAATCCGGAACCGGACTGTACGACTTCGATTCCATTGGCATCGCCTCCATCGGCATCGACTGCCGTGGAGCCGGATCAAGAGGAGGCAACCCGGATGGCGGGAGTTCTCTTCGTGGCTGTTCCCGGATTTGATGGTCCTGTGGAGGGAGTGCCTGAACAGGAATTGGATCGAGTGCTGGAAGTTCCGTCACTTTGGGATGGGCCGGCTGCAATGGTTCAATCGTCGTCTCCATCGGAAGTGCAGGGATTTGGGTTTCCAACTGCATTAATCCAGCTGGGGTGCCAAAGTCGTCTGTTCCAGCAGTCTGTCGGATTGAATTCTGTCGAGCCGAACGGGGGGATGCGGGAGCTTCGAGCCCTCCCCCGGCAAAGGGATCGCTGATTGCCGGGGAAAATTCTTCGCGTGGTTCGCCGGCAGCCGGATGGACCGGACGCATCGGACGGGCCGGAGGAGCTTCATCAAACTCTTCCTGAGCCGCGAACAGAGAGCGTGGAACACCTTCCACTTCCGGCTGCTCGGAAGAGGCCTGAATCACTCCCGATGATCGGCGAGTGGTGTGTGCAGGCAACCGTCTGGAGGCCTGCTCTTCAACTTCAATCTGCCCCAGAAGTTGAACTCCTTCTGAGGAAGCGGCAGGACGTTGAACCGACCGTTTCGCTGGAATTTCTTGAACAACGGCCGGACTGCTCCACAATGGCGGAACCGAACTCGTGGCCGGTTTCTGCTTCGTTTCCGGAGCCGGGTTCTGGCCGAGAACGAGATTGTCCTTGAGCGTGAACAGCGACCAGTTCGCCCAGACCTGTTGTTCCTTCGAAAACTTGAAGGAAACGATCACTCCCAACCCGCACAGCAGGCACATGATCATCACAATCCCCCACTTGAACGATCCGTTCTGAGGGGGAGAGGATTCCAGTAACGAGGGGTCCAGCCGTGGAACGGTGTTCACCCGGGCGTCCCGATTCGTTTCGCGACGCGCAGTTTTGCGGACCGCGAACGAGGATTCCAGCGCACTTCGGACGGCGTGGCGGTCAGGGGTTTGCGAGTGATGTTTTCCCATAGCTCCGATTCCCGAAACGCCTGTTTCACCAGGCGATCCTCAAGGGAGTGAAAAGTAATAATCAAGGCGAGTCCCCCGTCGTTTAACACGTCCGGGAGAATCTGCTTCAAAAACGTATCGAGTTGTTCCAGTTCCCGATTCACGGCAATTCGTAGTGCCTGAAAGATACGGGTTGCCGGATGAGATTTTCCTTTGGCCGGAGTTCCGACCACTCGTTCCACCAGAGTTTTCAGGTCTCCGGCAGTTCGAATCCCCCCCTGCGATCGGGCGGCAATGATCTGTTCAGTCAGTCGTCGTGATTCCGTTTCTTCACCGTAATCCGTGAAGATAGCTTCCAGTTCTTCACCGTCTGCGGTCGCCAGCAGTTCCGCGACAGGAATTCCCTGAGTCACGTCAAACCGCATGTCGAGAGGACCGGTCGTGTCGAACCCGAATCCTCGTTCCGCGTCGGCAAGCTGATCCGACGACAGGCCGAGATCGAGTAACACCCGATCCACTTTGTTGATGTTCAATTCTTCCAGAACCGGTTTCAGTTCTGCATAACTGGATTGCCGTAAGGAGACTCGCGGATCATCGAGAACCTGTGCCGCTCGTGCGAGCATGGCGGGATCTCGATCGAGTCCGATGAGCCGACTTTCAGCATCGATTTTTTTCAGGATTTGCTGACTGTGCCCCCCTGCTCCCACAGTGCCGTCAACGATCGTCAGCCCTGACTCAAGTTGCATTTGAGACAGAACCTCACGAACCATCACCGGGACGTGTACCGTCCGAGACGAGGACATTGAAAAGACCAATCGGATTGAAAAAGTGGGAAAAAAACGAGAGCCCAGGACGGGTCCGACAATCAGGAGGGGAAACTTGAGCGTTTTTTAGTGGAAACTTCGATTTTTCAAAAGATCAATTTTCTTCTGAAATCCATCACCCCAGAAAGTGAGGCGATGTGCATCCTCCGCTGGACTTTGTTTTAGATAATCGTCTGGGAGGGCGAGGCTCCCGCCGAGCCGCAAGCCAAGGAAAGCGTGATCTTCCCCATGCGGCTCAGCAGGAGCTTCGCCCTCCCGATCACTGTCGGCATTAAAACCATGCAAGACTTTCGATACGATAGGCCCCCGGTGGCTCCCAATGACTGGGTGGCCCCGATTGCTTGCAATCGGGGCGGCGCAGCCGTAGAAGGCCGCGAGCCATCAGGGCACCCGGAACTTGTTGTCGTGATGGTTTCCATCTCGGACTTTCCTCAGAAAGAGTTTGTCATGTCCCGTTTTCAGGTCTTTGTCACGGATTTCATTCAGCCCCCATTGGATCACGAAGAACGGATTCTGGGAGATCTGGCGGATGTCACCGCATTGAACGCGATGCATGAATCGGAACTGCGAGGGCGAATCGAAAAAGCAGACGCCATCATGTTGTACCATTTCATCTCCCTTACACAGGAAACAATCCGGTCGCTCCAGAACTGTAAACTGATTGTCCGCTGCGGAGTGGGTTACGATAACGTTGATCGTGAGACCGCCCGGGAGATGGGCATACCGGTCGCGAATGTTCCCGACTACGGCGCAGAAGAAGTCGCCGACAGTGCCATTGGGATGATGCTCACGATGACGCGCGGGATTCATTACGCCAACAGTCGTTTACAACGACAGGCCGGTTCCTGGACTTACGAACAGGTTGTGCCACTTCATCGACTACGCGGAATGGTGTTTGGTGTTGTCGGACTGGGACGAATTGGAACCGCCACCGCACTTCGAGCCAAAGCCTTCGGGATGCGAGTCCTTTTCTTTGACCCGTATGTCGTCGACGGGACGGACAAGGCACTGGGAATCGAACGGGCCGAGACTCTTGATGATCTGCTCGCACAAGCGGATGTCTTGAGCACCCATTGTCCCCGTTCTCAGGAAACACAGCATCTCATCAATGATGAAACGATTGCCAAACTGAAACCGGGCTCGTACATCGTGAACACTGGTCGCGGAGGCGTTGTTGATGCGCATGCGGTTTTGCGGGCGATTGAATCCGATCACCTTCGAGCCGCCGCTTTAGATGTGCTGGAAGTCGAACCTCCTCCAGCAGATGATCCACTCATCATCGCCTGGAGAAATCCAGACCATCCGGCACACGACCGAATCATCATTAACCCGCATTCGGCGTTCTATTC
>DATMFC010000253.1:0-3559 GCA_035556335.1 Planctomicrobium sp.
CTGGAGCAGAAGAAGATCGTGCTGGAACAACGAGGTGAGCGATTTATTGACTTCCGTGCACGGATTGAATATCCAGGAAAGGATGTGTCCGAAACGAGCGTCCTGCACGGCCCTCTGGAGCAGGATATGCACTACCCGTACCACGGCCGTCTCATCGCACGCCTGGAACTTGATCAGGTAGTCCAAGTGATGCGGGATGTCGGTGAACGTGGCCTCCTGATAGAGCCGACAGAGGTCATCCAGTCGGTCAGACGTGACATCTTTAGGTCCAAGGGCGAAGTAGAGACCGAACAACCAACTGGATTTCGATGAGTAGTCCGGGGCACGTAGAATAGTTTCGGCGGCTTCTAACCCACACACCTCCACTAACTTGGCCGAGAGGCACCCGGCGTTATTGGTAGGCAGTTTCAACGAGTTTCCGTTGTGGAGATACTCCTCGATCACCCTCGAATAGAGCGTCGGAGAGTGGCCCGCCAGGACAAGGAGGGTTTCGATGACCCCGTTCAAGAAATTGTAGATAATATGATCCTGAGACAAATCGTCTAGGATCTCGCGGCACAATGAGAAAACCCTCCGGTAGCCTTGTAAATCGAAGTTTTGAAAGAATGTGGTGAGTTTTTGACTTTTATATTGCCCGAACTCAACGATACTCAACTTTAGGGCACGTCTGGTGGATACGTTCTCGGCGAGAACCTCGAAAAGATCAAACGCTTCGTTCCTGAACCGATGCCGAAGTTCTTGACCGTCTGCGATCCCGTGGAATTCCACCGTATCCAAGAATCCATGGACCACTCGACAGTCGCGGAAGACGGTCGGTTTCAATTCCCCCTGGAAGAATCCGCAGACCTCAGCAGCGTCAAGGGAGACAACTTCGGCCACGGAGCCGGCTTGTCGGCTGTAAGGATGATAATTGCGGATGATGTCGAGTACTGTGTCACGATGAGCAGGATACCGATAGAGCCGAAAAAGCCTATCCCAAATAACCATCCGAAGTTCAACGATCGGAGTAGAAGCAGGAATGTCAAAATCATACCACATAATTGTACAATTGTCTTTTAGCGTCGAACTATGAAAGTGAGTTTGGAGGTAGTGTCCGGCAATTGCGGAGAATAACTTGACGAACAGGGGATCCTCACCGTCACGCGTCCTCCCCCAGAGGACATTGATAACGGAACACTGGGTGGCGTACCCCTGCAAGACTGTCGTGTGCTTGAACCCAAATCGCTCCTCGAGTATGTAGACAACTCGGGGTAGTTCCGTGGGTCGTTTCGAGAGCAGGTCGCAAAGCATAGAGATGACTATCTCGGTCGTATCTATTTCCGAGCCGTGAAGTATACTTAGAAGACTGAGGTGGGAGAACCTCGGGATGTCCGAATTCGGCTTTGTCTCCAGGCTACCGATATCGACGGTCTCCGCGTCCATTCTCGCGATATGCTCTCTAATGTAGAGAAGTATTTCGGTCTCCTTCAACGGCCAGAAGAGGTGCATCAACTGGAGTAAACCTTCCTCATCCCTCAATGCTTCTAGTCTCCTCCACGTCTCGTCGACATGTGGAATTAACGCGATCATGATCTCCTGGTCATCGAAGAGATTGAGAATCGGATTCAGAACGTCGATGATCCGGTGGGTGAGTTTCGGGAAGAAGTGGGTGAGGATGGACGAGAAAGAGAGCACCCGCTCGCGGAATACCGCTAGGTAGAAGAGGTAGGTCGCGAGGACTTGATCGGAGACCCGAACCACTTCATCCTCGTGGAGATCGACGGCCTCGAGTAAGTGGAGTTGGTGAATCGCGTCCCAGAACGTGCTCGTCGGGATTTCGAAAGCGGCCTGAATCGACTGCATAAGCTCCGTATTCGATCGATCTATGGTTCTAAGGAACGCTACGATCCCTGCGGACTTCAGGAGATCTTTCTTCCCGATGTCCTGAAAGTCCTGTCTAACTGATCGATAGTATTCGTCGTACAATGCTGACAAATCTCGGAGTGCATAGAACCTATTCTCACGCTTCGCCACCTGGGCCGCCATGATGGCTAAGCGTGGGTTCCCGCAAGAGATTTCGGCGATCCGATCAAGAAAGTGATGATTCCGGATCTCGAATTGGTTATCGATGATATTCTTGATTTGTTCTTCGGTAAATGGTCCGAGGTCGATCTCCCTTCCCAGTCCGTATTGGCGGGAGAGTTCACGAATGGTTTCAAGGGCGTAATCGCGGACGGTCGCAACGATCTTTATCCACCGACCACCGTTCTGTTTATGAAGGAGTTGAAGGGCATAATCGAAGCGGTTCACACGGTTCGCGTCATCGACGAGGATCAGGTGGTGCTTAGGGGCCGAAAAGTGGAAGAGAAGGTCCTGGAAGAGGTCTGGGCCACGGTTAAAGACACATCGGACCTCGTACTCAGGATGGATTTCCGAAAATCTCTTGCAGCATTCCAAGGCGTGACGAGTTTTCCCGACTCCTGGTCGCCCCTTGACGATGACCAAGTCGTTTTGTTCGAGGGCCTGGAGGGTCTGCCTGACCTCATCCTCCCGGAAGAAGAATAGCGTGTCCAGAGGAGTGGAAAATACACCCTTGTTATACGCGGTGACGAAATCCTCTGGGGATACGATCTGTCCCGTATCGACTTCGATACCGAGGTGATCATGCGCGAGTTTGGGGTAATGCTCATAGAGGTCGTGTGACAGAGGACCCAGTCCGAATAGGTTCAGTTTCACTCTTCGCCTGCGACACATCTCGAGGAGATCGTGCTCTTCACTGGGGGCAAGAACCGATGTGTGGCAGATGACAATCTCCTCGATTTTCTTTACCGGTATACCGGTCTTCTTTGAGTCAAAGCATTTCTCGATATCTCGTTTGATCTTGCCGAACAAATCTCTCTGTTCCGTTGTGTACTCGCAAAATATATAATTACTATTATCAAGTGATATAAGGGTGTCGGGCGTCCCCTTGCGGACTTTGTTTGCACCAATCACGGAACCGATCGGGTTCAGGCGTTCGTAGCCCTTCTTGCGTAAGTAGCCGTCGGCCAGTTTCTGAAACGCACCGCCGTCGAGCTCTCGAATCGTGCTCTCGATGTGATTGATCTTTGACATGACCGGAGCCAAATCCTTCCTTGACTCTTGCACGGGTGTTCGCACTCCGCGAAAGCGTCTTCAATTTCGTTTGTCCGGAACCAATCTACTGTATCTACGTTTACTGGTCGAGCTAAGTCCTAAAGTACGCTCAAAGTATTCTTTCCGACATTGATCAGGTCCATGAATTTGCCTGCGTGATGACAAAGGAACAAAAAGACCGCTTGAACACATGGATGGGTGCAGTTCTCGGGTCACGTGACCCAGTTTTCGATTTCCTCATTCTCTAGATCAATATTTCGGTCAGTTTCATCGATTGGCGTAGAGGCTAATTATGTGAGAGGAGACATATCTGCGGTGCTGGTCAGGCAGGGAAGAGATCGGAGAGAACTTAAGCGAGCACTTTCTCCGCCAGAGACCAGGGCGTACCGATTGAAGCTGGGGAACAGAGGTAATCGACGCAGCTATCATTTGGCTTGAATCCACA
>DATMFC010000254.1:0-7761 GCA_035556335.1 Planctomicrobium sp.
TGCACTCTTACCCATTGGACGTGGTCAACGGGAACTGATTCTCGGCGACCGGCAGACCGGAAAAACGGCGATTGCGCTGGATACGATTCTCAACCAGCGTGATACGAATGTGATCTGCGTTTACTGTGCCATCGGCCAGCGAAACTCGGCAGTTGCCAAGTTTCTCGCCCAGTTGCGTCACTACGATGCCATGAAATATACCGTGGTGGTCGTGGCGTCCGGCGACGAAGCCCCGGGAGTTCAATTCATTTCTCCCTATGCAGCAACGACGATGGCTGAGTATTTCATGGAACAGGGGCGCGATGTCCTCATCATCTATGACGATCTCACACGCCATGCCCGATCGTACCGGGAACTTTCGCTTCTGTTGCGACGCCCTCCCGGCCGCGAAGCCTATCCAGGAGATATTTTCTATCTGCATTCCCGCCTGCTCGAACGCTCGACTCATTTGCGCGAAGAGTATGGCGGCGGATCACTGACAGCCCTACCGATTGTCGAAACCCAATCCCAGAATATCTCCGCATACATTCCCACGAATCTGATTTCGATCACAGACGGTCAGATCGTGGTCTCGCCGGACCTGTTTCGCAAGGGAATTCTGCCTGCGGTGGACGTGGGGAAGTCGGTTTCGCGGGTTGGTGGCAAAGCACAGCTTCCCTGTTACCGGGCCGTTGCTGGGGAACTCCGTCTGTCTTATGCCCAGTTTGAAGAACTGGAAGTGTTTTCCCGATTTGGAACGCGAATTGATGAAGAGACCCGCAAATTACTGGAACGCGGACGGCGCGTCCGTGAAGTCTTCAAGCAATTGCAGTATGAGACCATGCCGGCTGCCGAGCAGGTGGCGATTCTGCTCTCCGCAATTGAAGGACTGTTGAATGACGTTCCGCTGGAAGATGTTCATCACGCAGAACTGGCTGTTCATAAAGCTGTGATCAATGAATTGCAGGAATTGAGAGATCGAATGGAATCGGGTGAAAAACTGACGAAGGAGGACCGTGAAGAACTTCTGAGTGTGGCTCGTGGAGCCATCGCCAGCCTGAAGGGAAGAAGCGATGGTTCAGACTCTTGAGGCCATGCGAGGACGCATCGATAGCGCCAAGGATCTTTATTCTGTTGTCCGGGTGATGAAAGCCCTGGCTGCCTCGAATATCCGTCAATGCGAAAAAGCGGTCGAGGCATTAAAGGAATACAGCCGGACGATTGAAGATGGGTTGCAGGTCCTCTTACGAAAGAGTTCAGCGGAAATCTCCAGCGACCTCGGTTCCGGAAAACGCTGGGGAGTCGTGATCTTCGGATCCGATCAGGGGATGTGTGGCTCATTCAACGAACAGATCGCTCATTTCGCCATGGATGAAATGAAACGACTTTCCAGCAATCCACGTGATGTGACGGTTCTGGTTGTCGGAATGAGAGTCATTGGACGCCTTGAAGACGGCGGGTATTCGATTGCCGAGGAACTGATGGTTCCCAGCACCGTCAACAATATCACCGCACGAGTGAATGACCTGCTGCTGCTGATCGAACAGTTTCGCTATCAGCACAACGTGAATCAGTTTCTGCTGATTCACAATCGCCCGTTGCCGCCAGCCAGTTTTGCTCCCCACAAGCGTCAACTACTTCCTGTCGATCCGGAATGGCTGAAAGAGATCTCGCACCGGAAGTGGAACTCCCGGTCTTTGCCGACATTCACCATGGACTGGCATCAACTGTTTTCACTCACCATTCGACAGCACCTGTTCACAACACTTTACCGGGCTTTTGCGGAATCGATGGCTGGCGAAAATTCCAGTCGGCTCGCTTCCATGCAGGCGGCCGAGAAGAATATTGAAAGCCACCTGTCTGAGTTGACCATGCAATACCATCAGAAACGGCAACAATCCATCACGGAAGAACTGCTGGATATTGTCGCCGGCTTCGAAACGCTTACGCAAGAGTCACGCTCCACCCGAAAGCTCGAGCGCAGAGCAAATGAATGATCAGGATAACACGTGGTTCTCCCTGGGTGGGTGGGGGTTGAATCTTCAGCTTTGGGGTGCCTAACCCGGATTATTTACCATGGAAAAGACGGAAATAACGGAAAGGTTTTTTGGTTCAGATAAGTTACGAAAAACTCTGACAGGTGGTGATACAGTCTGTTTTTGACACGATGTCAGTTCTCCTGATCAATTCCGTCTCTTTCGCCCTTTCCGTGGTTCCTCTGAAGGATTCGGGCTAATGCGGGCTCAGCAGTTCGTCTGCAATTCGTTCTCCGATACTGAGTGATGCCGTTGCCGCAGGAGAGGGGGCATTCCCAATGTGGATCATCTGGCCAGATTTCTGAATCACGAAGTCATCCACCAGTTTTCCATCCCGTCCCAGCGCTTGAGCACGAACTCCCGACGGAGCAGGAACAAGATGTTCGGAACGGATTTCCGGAACCAGTCGTTGCAGTGCGGTGACGAATGCATGTTTATTCCAGGACCGCCACATTTCTCCCAGGCCAGTTTTCCAGTTTTGATATGCCATCTTCCGGAATCCGGAGTACGTGAGAGTTCCCAGCAGATCGCGAAGGTTCACGTCGAATTTGGTATATCCAGCCCGGGCAAAGGCCAATACCGCATTGGGGCCACATTCCACTTCTCCATGAATGGTTCTGGTAAAATGGACTCCCAGAAACGGATAGGCTGGATCAGGTACCGGGTAGATCAGATTTCGACAAAGATGATGAGCTTCTGGTTTTAATCCGTAATATTCCCCGCGAAATGGAACGATTGGGGCGATCGGCTGTTGACCGGCCATATGAATCAGACGATCTGACCAGAGCCCCCCGCAGGTGACAAGGTGACGGGCTTCTATTTCTCCCTGACTTGTTTCCAGCACGACACGATCTGTCTGTGAATGAATCGCCGTTACTTTTGTCTTTAGAAGAATGTCGTGCCCGTGCGACTGGAGCAATTCTCCCAGCTTCCGGCAAACCTGAAGATAATCCACAATGCCTGCTTCAGGGACATGCACGGCTGCGATTCCGGCGACATGCGGTTCCAGTTCTTTGAGTCGAGCGGCATCGATCAACTTGCATTCCACGCCGTTCGCCAGGCCACGGTCATAGATATTCTGTAACCGTTCCAACTCGAGTTCGTTCACGGCAACAATCACTTTGCCGCAGCGTTCAAATGGAATGCCGTACGTCTGGCAGAATTCTTCCATCAGAAGTTTCCCCTTCCGGCAGTTCACTGCTCGTAGCGAGCCCGGCTTGTAGTAAATCCCGGTATGAAGGACACCAGAGTTGTGACTACTCTGATGCGCCGCCAGATGAGATTCCTTTTCCAGAATGAGCAGCCGGGATTCCGGTTGACGCCGGGAAATAGACCAGGCGGTTGCCAGACCGACAATTCCGGCACCGATAATCGCGATATCACAGGTTCTCATAATGGCATTTCAAAGAAAGACGGTTTGAAGAATCAGAGAGATTGCCGGTGGTGATCTGTGTTTGCACGGCGTCAGGAACTGACGGCGGCCACTTCCAGTTCTTCGGCCTCTTCACCGACATCCAGCAGAATCGCGACTTGAAGATCTCCCATGACGTTCACGGCGGAACGAAGCCGGGCCAGAAGGAAATCAATACTGTAAACCAACGGAATGGCCAATTGGATTGCGGCTTCGGGAAGTTGTGAGGCCTTCAGAACCAGAGCCAGGATGATGAGACCGGAATTGGGAATTCCGGCGATCCCCATGCTTCCGACCAGAGCGGCAATAAGAATGGTGATCTGCTGGGCAATTGTCATGTCCATGCCAATCGCCTGCGCAATGAACAGAGCGGTCATGGCTTCATAGAGTGTGATGCCGTCATTATTGAAATTCGTTCCGACACAGGCGGAAAGTCGAGCGGAGGAATCACTCACCCCCAGACGTCGCAGAGACTCCAGAGTCAGTGGAGCGGTCGCGAGGCTGCTGTTCAATGACAGCCCTGTCAGGATCGCTCCTCCTCCCTCTCGAAACAGCAGCGCGGGAGATTTCCCGGCGACAATCCAGATGCTCAACAGATAATAACCAAAGGAGTGTATTGCCAGTCCCGCAATGATCGTCAGGAGGAAAACGCCTGCCATTTGAAACGTTGACCATCCCGATGCTCCCACCACACTGGCGACTGCCAGACAGATCGCAATGGGAGCCAGTTCGATCATCCAGAGCAACAGTTTGAGGATGATTTGAAAGGAGGCGACGATGAACTGATCAAACGTTTGCAGCGCCATCCGAAGTTCGGGATCGTTCGCCATTTTGAGCGACCGCCAGGCAGCCCCCACGCACACAGCCAGCATGGCCACCGTGAGAATCGTGTTTTCCACGAACGGCTGGAGAATACTTTCCGGGATCAATGTACGGAGAATACTCAGCGGGGAGAGTGACCTCTTTCCGGAATCCTCCACAGGAGAAGAAACGTCCTCAACGATTGCCAGGGGGGCACTGGAAAATTTCTCGCTCCATGCCGTTCCCGGTTTCCAGACATTGAGAATGGTCAAGCCAATGGCGAATGCAGCGACGACATTAATCGCGCAGATGCAGACCATTTTGATTCCTTTTCGACCGCTGATGTTCGTTCGTACAAACGCATCGACAATAGCAAAGAAGATCAAAGGAGTTGCCAGGGCCGTCAGGAGCTGAACGTACAGTCCAGAGATCAGGCCGAAGTCCGAATTCGACCATCCCAGGCCGATTTCTTTCTGTTCGAACGAAAATCCCAGGATGCCTCCGATCATCACTCCCAGCAGTACACGCAGATACAACGGCCAGCCCAGGATCTGCATGACAAAATTCGTAACGGTTCGGAACATAGGTCTTTGGGCTTCAGGAGTGGAGGGAGATGAATTTGAGAAGGAAAATGAAAGCTCAACATCACTCAGTACTTCCAAGTTTGATATGAATAGGAGAGAAGTGGGTGGTGGATAGTGGGTAGGAGAAGACATGAATTTCCAGCCTTTTCTGACCCCTGGCTCCTGAATCCTGACCCCTTGCTTCTATGTGAATAGACTTGGAAGTACTGTAACTCGTACCGTATGCGTGGAGACCATTCGATGCCAGCCATTATTCAGGTCATCGTCTAAGAGATTCTATTTTCAGAAATCTTCCAGCGTCAATTCGCGGGCCATCACGATATTTCCGGCGGTGAGCCCACAATCCACAGGGATGGCTACCCCACTGATTGCACTGGCAGCATCCGAAGCCAGGAATCCGACGACATTTGCCACTTCAATGGGCTCAACAATTCGTCCCAGGGGATACCAGCGTGCCAGTGTCTGCAGAATCTCGAGGTTGCCTTGAGCACGTCGATCCCAGTTGGGAGTTCTGACTGTTCCCGGAAGAACAATGTTTGCTCGAATCCCATATCGACCATACTCCATTGCCAGCGATTTTGTAAACGAAATTAATCCTGCCTTGGCGGCACTGTAGGCAGGATCCCCCAAGGCAAAAAGCCCGTTGACAGACCCAATGGTCACGATGGAGCCGCCGCGGCGCTCGACCATTTGCGGCAATATGGCATGTGTGCAGTTGAACGCCCCGTTCAGATTGCCTTCGACATGATGTTTCCAGTTGTGGGGATCCGTGGCACCGATGGTCATCTGGTGTGAGAATCCTGCATTGTTGACCAGAACATGGATCTCTTTGAATTCAGCGAATGCCCTTGAGACGGCCTCAGGGGAAGCAATATCGGCAATTGCCCCCTGAGCAGAGATGCCTTCTTCGATCAGGGAGTCAACAAAGGGAAGGATTGATTCATGGCGATCAATCGCGGCAATTGTTGCTCCTTCGCTCCCAAAATACCGGCAGAGTGATTGTCCGATCCCTCCCGCCGCGCCGGTGACCGCCACAACCTTTCCGGAGAAAACACCCATAATAAGCCACCTTTGAAATCGCTGTTTTTCCCATGCAAGGCTGAACCGGTCGATAGCGCATTCACCTGAAGAGTTCACCGTTCTGCCACGTACCGAGCAGTTCTACTGAACGGTCTTTTTTCCTCGAAGTTGTACTGCAAGATACTTTGCCGTTTCAGCAGCGATGACGTTATATCCGGCAAGGTTCGGATGACGGTTGCCATACCACATCCGGAAGATGTCCCAGGATTGAATCCAACTCGTTGTCCAGCACGACAACACGACCTGCACGAACATACGGTTTCACCAATTCGCGATATTGAAGGGGAATTTTTTCCACGGGATAACGACGATAATTCAGCGAGTTGATTCCTTGATTCTTCAATGCTGCGGCATAAAGAGGATAAAGATCAAAAAAGGGAAGACGCTCTTCTTCTGCAATCTGCCGCGTGAGCTGATTCATCTGCTGACTTGCAGGTTCGTTAGTATAGGGAATGACCGACATGGGAATAATCAATGCTTCAGGATGATCGTTTCTCAGCCGGTGAATGAGATCACGATAATCCGCTGGGAAAGTCGTTGTCACGTTCTCACGGCGAGAACGGTCGTTCAGTCCATAACGGATCAAGATATAGTCGAGACCAGGCAACTTTGAGACATCCCGATCGTAACGTCCAGAGGTGATGAGTAAATGGATATATTCGCTGCTTACACCGGAGTTTATCACGTGGACCTTTGGGAGATCTTTCTCCGTTGCCAGTAATAACTCGATCATCTGCTCGAAATGCGGCCCATCCGGTCTGACTTGGCGCGGCACTGCTGCTTCGGTAGTACTGTCTCCCAGAAGGAGTACCTGAATTTTGCCATTGTGTTCGGCGCAAGCCGGTCGCGGAAGGCCAACGATGACTCCGAAAAGACAGCATAAGATCAGGCTGTGAGTCTTGAATCCCGATTGCGGAAGCCGGTGAAAATCAACAATAAAAAGTTGTATAAACATTTCCGTCTCTCAAACGTCATGATTGAATGTGATCGTAATATTTAGAGCCGCGAACAAAACCTCTCCAACCATAAAAATTCCCTTTCCGCGAGCAGGTCACGGCAGATTTTTTTAGAGGTTCTTAATGTCTATTTCACCAGTCGGCGGAAGACATCCTGTTGCGGTAGACACTTTAACTGTGATTTGACGGTTCCTTTCTCCAGAGCATCACGGATCGTCACAAAAGTCTCCCGGGCGGCATCGACAGTCTGAGCCAGTTCCGCGTCTCCTTGCGCGGCATTCAGATAGAACGACGTATACCCGTGACAGCCCCGTATGGCCATTTCCTGAATATAGAGTGTCGAGACCTCCCCCTGGAGCGGGCCTTCCGGCACTTTGAATGACAGATGGGGATGGACGTCGATCCCCCGGCACTCCACCGGACAGCCGACTTCGGCAGCCACGGCATTTAATTTCTGCTTGAGCACCGCTCCGAATTTCTCCAGTTGTGTGGCAACATTGCGATGGCCCGCTTCGCGGACTGTCGTCAGTGCTGCCCGAAGACCAATGGTGTCGCTCCAGTAGGTGCTCGAAATGAACATTCTGGACGCCGGTTCCATCACATCGCGCCGGCCGACCACCACTCCCATCGGATATCCGTTGGAAATGGATTTCGCGAAGACCGACATGTCCGGAACGACATTGAACTTCTTCTGGGCTCCTCCGGTACCGAAACGAAGGCCTGTAGAAACTTCATCAAAGATTGAGACACACCCGTGCTCGCGTGCTAATGAAATGACACCGTTCAGGAATCCCTCTGGGGGAACTTCGGAACGGAGTGGTTCCAAAATGATGGCCGCCACTTTTTCCCGATGCCGTTCGAGGAGTTCCCCCAAAGCTGCGAGATCACCAAACGGAAATGGAATTGCGGTCCCA
>DATMFC010000255.1:0-2538 GCA_035556335.1 Planctomicrobium sp.
CACCCCCGCCGAAACCTCCATTTCCCCCACCTCTTCCTCCTCCGAAGAACAATTGCTGATAAGCCCTGGGAGCTTCAGCACCATGGACACCGATACGTGCAACCGGCTCTACGGTGACACGGGACGACGCATCCGAAACTCCCGCCTGCTCCAGCATGGCCACGACGTGTTGACGGCGTATTTCATCAAGCTGCGCCGTGCGCGTCGTTGCGTCTTGCAGCGATTCGTCATACTTGATGGCAATAGGCTCCGATTCTATGACGACAATACCTGATGTCTGTTGCAATTCCGGAACGAGGCGCCGGACGTGCCGGGTTCCCTCGGGGCCTAACAATTCCTCGCCTTGATACCATTCATGACGACTGATCAGAAAGTCATATTGATCTCCACCGGCGATGTGAGCCTGTTCCCATTGCCGAACATACGTTCCAGGAGGTGCGGGAATTGCCCCGTGAGGAAAATCACAGACGCCAGGGCAATGAGCGGCCCTGGGACAGTGAGCAGCAGCACTGCTTCCGTCGGAGATTGCCGCGATGGGCATCTCTTCGCAGACGACCGATGACGACGAATCGTAGGAACTCACGGAATGACAACCGGCTCCCAGCAGACACATCCCCGCCAGCGGCGTGAGAAGCCGCCATGACGGACCGATCCGGAGCAGTTTTTGTTCCGGACGAACTCTGATAAACATGATTCCCCCTCCTTAGAGCAAACTGCTCTAGACCATTTTCATTTTTCGTCTTCATCGTTCCGCAGGCGAAAAGTGAGACATTTGTGTGCCCAAACGCCCACAATCGCCTGCACCCGGTAGAGCAAGTTGCTCTAGTTTCCAAACGTATGTCCCGGAGAGCCGATGATCAGTTGTTGTTCACGACGATGAAAGGCCCGAATCTGATGGCTGTCCGTTCTGGCGGGAGAACGAAAATCTTCCGCCCGGCATCCGGTCAGGCTCCCTTTGATGAAGAATTCGCAGTCGCTGGGTTCAAACATGTCAGACCCCGGAACCGCCAGTTGCACTCCCTTTTCCAGCGGAGCAACCAGTTGTGGGGTGACCAGAACAATCAGTTCCTGCTCGTCGTAAGAGGTGCCGTCACTGGAGAACAGCCTGCCGAGATAAGGAATATCACCGAGGATCGGCACGCGGCTGGAAGTGGCACCGAAATTGGTTTGAATCAGTCCGGCAATCGCCAGTGTTTGCCCCTCCCGAAGCTCAACAGTGGTGTTAAACATCCGCTGGTTGAGACCGGGAACATTCGTGCCGCCGACGTCCGCCGTGGCGGATTCATCGCGGGTACTGATCTGGGCATTCAGATTGAGCCGAATCCGGTCGCCGTCGGTGACGGTCGGGATGAAGGTCAACTGCACACCGTAATTTTGGAACTCGACTCCCTGAATACCGGTCGCCGTTGCTCCGGTGACGACGGGAATCGGAAAGCTGCCTCCTACATTGAAGTTGGCTGGTCGGCCGTTCAGCGTAACCAGATTCGGCTCCGCCAGAGACCGGGCCAGATTGAGGGTTTTCAAGGCATTGATGGCGAGATCAAAATCGCCGCGATTGACGAGAAATGTTCCTCCAATTCCCGGAGTGCCAAGCGTTGCCAGGGGAAGTAATGAGAAGAATCCGGCATTCTCTCCATTGATCGCCAGGTCCGCCCCAATGGCGCGGGCCGCACTCCGATTCACTTCCGCAACCGTCACCTTGAGCATCACCTGATGAAGACCGGCAATCTGCAACAGGTTGACGATCCGGCGGTTCAACTGGCGAGTATTGATTCCTGATGTGTTCTCTCCTTTGAGAAGCCCTTCCAGTCCACCGGCCTCCAGCAGGGTCTCTGCATCGACGCCTCCTACAAAATATTCCTTCGGGTCAAAGGGAACTTCCACCCCCTTCTCGCCGGGCAGGCTGCTGGCGACGATTCGCAAAATCTGCGTCGCTTCTTCAATGTCTTTGGCCTGTCCACGGACGACGACTTGTGAGCCAACATAAGTCAGCTGCACGGCACTATTGGGAAAGGCGCGGTTAATGTCATATTGCAGGGCTTCCAGCAACCGCTCACGGCGGAGGCTCTCTTCCGGGTCATCGATGACGCGAACAAGATAGCTCAAAATTTCCGTTTCCCCTGATCCGGCAGGGTCGCGGAACCAGAGAGTCAGGACCGTGGAGCCGACCTTCTGCCCGACGAACGAGAATTCTGCTTCGGAGAGGTTCAGGTAGTCGGCAATCCCCGGATTCGCCAATTGAACTCGAAAGGGGGGCTGGCGAAATTGAATGATCTTCTGGCGCCCGACCTGAAGATCGAGAGTGCTCTCCGGATTGATTTGAGCGGCGATGTACTTGTCGTACCGTTGTCGCGTTTCCGCATCAGGACGAGGAGTTCCGAAACCGGGAAAACGGGGCTGACGAACCTGGCCTTCGATATCGGTACCAGAAAGAGGAGGAATCTCAGGAGAAACGAGTTCTGAAATTGCTCTCTCAGAAACTGGAGAAGACGGGAGACGATTTCTCGATGGAGGAGAATCCGATTGGACCTGCATAAA
>DATMFC010000256.1:0-7308 GCA_035556335.1 Planctomicrobium sp.
GGAGCCACCAATAAGACTGAGGAAGAGAAGAGGATTCGCGAGTGGATTCAGGCACGCGCCAGTGCGGATGGAGAATTGCTCCTGTTTCGATATCTTGATTTCAACGTCGAACCGGGGAAGACGTATCGCTATCGCGTTCGACTGGTGTTGCGAAATCCCAACTACGGCCGCCGTCTGCAGGATGCCGGGGGAATTGCCCATATCATCGAAGGAGAAACCCGAACAACTCCATGGAGTACAGTGACAGAACCGGTCAGTGTTGAAGAAGACATCAAGTACTTCGTCACCGATACACGGGAACTCTCCGGCAAGTTTCTGCCGATCGCCAGATTCGACATGTTCGAGTGGAATCCCTCGTTCGGAACCTTTGTGAACAGCCTTCTGGAAATCCGGTCGGGACAGCCTCTTTCCGATAAGGTCAGCACGATCGTCATCGATCCCGCAAAAGGGGTCAATGAAACACAGGAATACCGGTTCAGCTCGCAGGACTTCCTCGTCGACGCAGTCGCGGATATTCGCGTAGACGACGCTCTTCATGAGAAAGCGACTGACGGAACCGCTGTGAAACTTCCCATTGGTTCTCTTCGAGGCAAACTTCCTGTTGTGCCGCAAACCATTGTCGCCCGCTCGGCGGACGATCTGGTCTACTTCAGTCCTGTCCGTAATGATCAGGACCACAAAGTGAAAAAGAACTATCTTGCCTTTCAGACCAAACAGTTCGAATATCTGAAAGCCCCGAAAGCCACCGAAGGGGATCCCCTGCTCTCCGAACTGGGGCTGGGTTCTGCCGAAGCTCCGAAATCCACGGAAGGCATGAGCCCTCGACAGAAAAGTGTGTTAAAGAGAAAAGCCCGCACTGCCGAACGACGCGGCGAAGGAGAGATGGGAGGCCCTTGATTCAGGCCTGTTTCTCAGGCTCGTTCCTGAGGCCCGTCCCCCAGAAAAACTCATGCAATGCGGCATCCCGTTTATCGGAGCCGCATTGTTTCGTTTCACCATTTCATCCTTGCACCCTGTGCCGGTTCTGTGGGTTAGGTTGATTGTGGCGACACAGTCTTTCCAAATGATCAACAAAAGTCAGAAACCGACCTCACCGTCATGCTGGCGGAGCTAGATTTCCAGAGAGCAGTCACTTGCCCCGGCCCCCCGTGCGGTCACAAACAGGGGCCACTCTGTATTGAAGAATGTCTGGAGTTGATCATGCAAAGCTTCACATCCAACCCTGATGGCTTCGTCGATCGTCGGCAAGGCGGTCGCGGAAACGAATCACGTTCCGGGGGAGAGCGTCGGCAATTCTCTGACTCCCGCAACACCGCCCGGCCGGAAGTGGACGAACTGGCGAAAGCTGTCGATCAGTACAAACTCCTCCACCGTCGTCGTTTCATTACGTTTGAAGAACTCTTCGACGTGATGGTCAGCCTCGGTTACCACAAGTAACCAGACAGAAGATCGAATCCGTTGATTCACTCTTCCTGTGAATCACGCCGATCGACGCAACTGGCCAGATGAGTCCGTTCAGGGAACTTACGTTTTCCTGCCGGGGACGGTACAGTCGTCGACATGACAACGCCATCGGAACCCACTGCCCCTTTTCCTGTTTCCGGTCGCCTGCTGGGAGTCGACTATGGAACAAAACGAGTCGGCCTTTCTCTTGCAACTCCCGATCGGACCATGGCCAGCCCGCTCGAACTCTATGAGCGCCGGAACGAGCAACTCGACACTCGCTATTATCGCAGCATCCTCGAAGATTACCGACCCGTCGGAATTGTGGTCGGCCTCCCGATTCATGTCGGAGGAGAGGAAAGCCAGAAATCACATGAAGCCCGGCAATACGGAGCCTGGCTCCACTCGATCACCGGATTGCCTGTCACTTACTGGGATGAACGGTTCACCAGTGCCGTGGCGGAAGACTTTCTTCTTGCGGCCGAACTGACCCGCAAGCAGCGGAAAAAACGGATTGATATGGTCGCCGCGCAGATTATTCTGCAATCGTATCTGGATGCCCACCACCCCAAACCGAAGCCAATGAAAGAGACCGCTGTCGAGTCCGATGATCTCCAGGACGACCTGTAGTGCCTTGTCAGGCTTCAAACTGAGGGTTGCTTCACATGTTCCGCGGCTCGTTGGCCGCTCCCGTTTCGATTCTTCCACCCTCATTTTCAATACTGACGCAACAGTAGTTTGTTATCCGGAAAATTCAGAGGAAGAACGGAAGGCACGGAAACGTACAGATGATGAGGTGGGGCGATCAGGGCTTTTGCTTGTTACAAGATGGGCAATTTCTGGGAGGGCGATTTTCAATAAAGCGAAAGCCTTGGTGGGGCGATGAATCATCCGAATAGAAAAGCCGACACAAGACGGGCTCGTGTCGGCTTTTGATTGAACTGGCTGCATCCCCCCTGGAGGAGTGTTATTCTGCGCCGAGGACGATCAGCTTGAAGCTCTTGGCCTTCAGGCCGTTCTCAGCGAGAACCTGACGAACGGTTTTCGAATCATCTTTCGCGAACAGTTGTTCTGTCAGAACACCGGCGACCTCGCGGTAGAAGACTCCCAGTTTGCCATCAACGATTTTCTCGATGATGTTTTCCGGCTTTTTGGTCGCCCTGGCTTCTTCAGCCAGACGTTGACGTTCTGCTTCCACTGCGGCCGGATCGGCTTCTTCAACGGTGGCGACAGCTGGCTTCAAAGCGGCAATATGCATGGCCACGTCACGCAGGATCCCGACGTCTTTAGCGGTTCCTTCTGCTTCGAAGAGAACAGCGGTTTTTCCGTCGTGGTGAACGTAAACACCAACGGGCCCCTTCGCTCGGGCCAACCGGTTGATGACGATCTTTTCACGAATCTTGTTCACGGTGGATTCGTAAAATTCACGAAGAGTTCCGGTTCCGTGCGGATTCGGCTGGTCGAGAAGAGCTTCGCCGTTTTCTGCTCCGGGACCAGTGTACAGTTGCTCAACCAGAGCACTCGCAAGAGCAGCCAGTCCTTCGCTTCCGGCAACCGGGGCGGATTCGCAGAGAATCTCAACAGCAACAGCTTCGCTGGCATCGTCAGCGACTTTCGTGAAGACGCGCCCTTCCAGAGTGGCATTGGCAGCCCGTTTCCCGATCACCTTGCCGATTTGTTCCTGCAAGATCTGGATCGCCTTCTCTTGGTCACCGCCAGCTTCGGTGAGCGCCTTTTTGCATTCCATCATCGGCAGATCGGTTTTTTCCCGCAATGCTTTCACGGCGGCGGCGGTAATTTCGGCCATTTTGGCCCCTCCTTCATCAAATACAATGTTCGAGTTAACTTCTTAAAGCCGCGAACAAAACCTCTCAAACGATGAGAATTCCCTTTCCGCGAGCGGATCGGGGTCCGTTTTGTCAGGGGTACTTACTCTTTTCTTGCTTTGGTGGCGCAGTTCCCAAGATGCGGCTCTTTTACAGAACCAATGGTCCGCCAACATTCAAGACGCACCAGCATCGGTGCGGGTGATCTCCAGCATCGCTATTTTTGCGAAAATCAAGCGTATCGACAACTGGTCGAAGAAAATCGACGGCGAGGTGCCCCGTAATTTCCTCTCATGACGAGAACTTTGGTCAGCGAGAGCACCTGGGACACCTGGAATCGCCGGATCAATTCCGTTGACAGGTCAGTAGTCAAACCAGAGTCCCATGCCGGTCATGTTCTCGTAGCGGTCTACGAAGGACCATTGCATGGACGGACCGTTATAATGCTGGAATCCGAAACGAAACAGCCGGTTTGATTTTCCACCCCGCCATGCCCAACCTGCCTGAGCGTTCACACTTCCGTTCCCGCCATGCTCCTGTCGGAAATGTCCGTTGACGGCAAAGAAGGGAGCTCCCCGTATTCCGGTTGCCTGAGCGGGGGAATATTGAACCCCGGTCTGGAACTCAAATGGTTCCGCCCCTCCCCCAGTTCCGAGGGCGACATACATTTCCCCGTAAATTTGCAATTCCGGGGTAATGTCATACATGGTCCCGAACAGAATGGAATCGCGGACATAATTATAGCGGGTGAGTCCGAGATTCTTCAGAACGTACTCGTCACCCAGATGGCAACTGTAGTGATTGTATCCAAGTTTGTAGCGCCAGCGTCCATAATGCCAGGTCCCGACAAAACCGGCATTGAAGTCGGCTGCTTCCAGGTCAGATTCTTCTTCCGGGTCAATACGGACGAATGCGGCCCCAATCACGTCAAACTGAAACCCTTCAGCATCCGGCCCTTCTCCACCATGGCGAAACAGTCCCCAGCGTCCTCCGACGACGGCCTCCCAAACCATTCCACGATTTTGATCCGACAACCATTGTGACGCAAATCTCGGCTCTTTCGTCCCTGCCAGATAAGAGTGATAGAGCAACCCATCCGGTAAAATCTGCCATCCGGAATCCGTAACGTAAACTCTCTCCTCCGGGATCGAATAGACTTGCGGATCGGCGGTCTCTTCCAAAAGGAAATCCGGGTTGGCGAACACGTGCTCAACCTGTGAAATTGACGGTTCCGTCTTTTTAACAATGGGTTGCGTCGAATTCAGGCGTCCGGGTTTTGTGGATTCGAGAGAAACCGAATTCGGGAACTCATAGGAGTTCCCCTCGTCTGCAAATCCGGCAAAAGAGCTGCGACGTCCGAAATCAGGAATGTCAAATCCCCGATGTTCCCCATCCCATTCCGAGGCAAAACCATTGCCAAGAAACAAAAACAGGGGCATCAGCGAAGCCAATGATGCCTGGAAACGTCTGAACATGCTTTCGAATCACTTCCTGCAGAGAAAAATCACGAGAGCGTACCCGTTTTTCAGGAACCACCATCGCGAAGCCGCCCACAGGCAGATTTATCGTCGAGTCGTAGCGGAAAAACCTCTAGTAACAGTTACGACCGACATTCTTCTTGTCGGAATCCGCCCAGTTGCACCGGACGTGACGGTCGTGAAAACTACGCAAAATGGGGCAAGTTTAAGCCTGCAAAAGAAACAGAGAACCGTACACATGAACATTGCACAAAGGTATATCAACGTGTTATATGTACAGCATATGTTAAGTAAAAGGCTCTTCTTAGAGGCGAATCAGAAGTCTGGCAGAACGGCATTGAACATTGCCAGATGTTCTGATGGATTCGTGCTTTTTAGAGCGATTTCAAAAGTTGTTCTCAGCCTTCCGCAAGCGAAAAGCGAGGTTTTGCGTCTCCAAACGCCCTCACTCGCCTGCACACGGTAGACCGAACTCGGTCCAGGAGGAGTTATCGCCATGAGTGATTCATCCAAGCTGACCAAACGCCAGCATCTCATCTACGAATACATCAAGGATCGTATTCTGAACCGAGGATACGGTCCGACCGTACGCGAAATCGGACAAAACTTTGGAATTCGTTCTCCGAACGGAGTGATGTGCCATCTCAAGGCGCTGGAGAAGAAAGGGCTCATCACTCGCGAACAGAACATGTCCCGAGCGATCCAATTAAATGAATCGATACGACGAGGCAAGACCAGCCTGCCATTTGCCGGACAGATTGCTGCCGGAACGCCTGTTCTCGCCGTCGAAGACACGGATCAGGCCGAATTCTCCGATCTCTTTGAAGATTCAGACCTGTTCTGCCTGAGAGTTCGGGGAGATTCAATGATTGAGGAACACATCACCGACGGTGATTACGCCATCATCCGAAAACAGTCCACTGCCAGAGACGGTGAGATTGTTGCCGCTCTCGTAGATGGAGAAGACGCGACACTCAAACGCTTCTACCGTGAGAATGGCCGGTTCCGACTGGAGCCTGCGAATTCCTCCATGAAGCCGATTTACAGCGAAAACGTCGAAGTCCTGGGGGTCCTTCAGAGTGTGATTCGTCGGTATTAGAACACGGGAGTCACTCGGGTGGCCCGGCCAGACAGGCCGGGTCGCACAGCGACAAGAAGCCTTCACCCTCAGCCCCCAAATTCTCATCAATCTCCGATTCCCCCACACAATAGCCAACTTATGGTTAATCGGCGCGTCTTTGATGACGAGAAGCACATCCACTTCGTGACCTTCTCCTGCTACAAACGGCGGCGATGCCTGGAATCAGAGCGCGCCAAACGAATCGTCATTGGGCATCTTGGTTCCCTACTGGCGCAGCAGAACGGGATGTGTCTGGGATACGTCATCATGCCGAATCACGTCCACGCCATGGTCTGGTTTCCGGAAACTGGCCAGTTGAGTCTGTTCATGAATAAGTGGAAAAGTCAGAGTTCACACGCCCTGAAGGAACTGTATCAAATCCGCTTCCCCAGATATTGCTCGCAGATCAACGATACTGATCCTTTCTGGCAGGCACGCTACTATGGGTTCAATATCTGGTCTTATGGGAAGTTCGAAGAGAAGTTACGCTATATGCATGAGAATCCGGTCAAGGCCGATCTGGTTGACCATCCGGGAGATTGGCCTTGGAGTTCCGCTCGCTGGTATTTGCAACGAAAGTCTGTCGGACTGCCAATTCAGTTGCCTCCGGGATTGGAAACGGATGATCGATCCGTCGTGAGAGGATGAATCGAAAACGGAGAGTGGAGGCTCGGAATGATTCGAACAGTATCATTGCTGGCTGTTGTGGTGTTCGCCCATTCAGCAATCTGTAACTCCGCGTTCGCTGATCCAGACAACTCCTTTGTGTGGGTGACCCTCGACACGAAGGCTTCGACTTCCGCCATCACGGCTTCAGGGTTCACCCGAGTCGATGTCGTTGGAGCCGTTTTTTGTGCTGTGGAGAATTGTAAATTTCCCACTGATGGCGTCACGGTAGGACCGTGGCTGCGATTCCCTCAAAATGTAAAGAATATTCAGGATGGGACTCCGCAGCTTACCGTTTGTCTCGGCCAAGGCATCGAAGGTGGGACATCAACAGCATACATTGCCATTACTCCTAAGTTCCCATTCGCGATTGTTACCGCAATCACGACCGAACTGCGCACTTGCGGAGTGACCGATGTCAGGCTTCTCTCCCACGATGAAGCTTCCGAAATCATGGCCGATCTGTCGAACTTCAACGGTCAGACGCAGCCATCTGTCCAATACCTCCGCGACGATATCCAGTTTTTCCCCGCTGGGCCAGAAATCCAGTTGCCCAGCACCCATCGGGCACGCGAAGACTGACGGTAGTGTACAAATCACGCGGGTGATCCTCGGGTGGCCCGGACAGTATCGGCCGGGTCGCGAAGCGACAAGATGTTTCCACCCTCAGTATCCAATTCATGGCCGACTGATGTAGCAAGTTGAGCGATTCAGGCTTAGAGAAACAGATGGGGCGCTGAGGGTAAAAGCTTCTTGTGCCTGCGGCACCCGGCCA
>DATMFC010000257.1:0-5335 GCA_035556335.1 Planctomicrobium sp.
AATCAGACGGGGATTCGGGAGCCGCCATGATTCCGCCTGCGGATGACTGGCCGCAAAGTCAACAACTGGCCTACGAGAAAGAAGTCTTCGGGTTTTACCTGACGTCTCATCCGTTGACGCAATATGCTGATCAGATTGAAGCCATGACTCAGCAGACGACCAAGGATCTCCGTGATCTGGGAGATGGCAAGGAGGTGCTGCTGGGGGGGATGATTACGTCCATCAAGAAAGCGACGACCAAAAATCCGTCCCGAAACGGCAACAGCAAGTATGTGAACTTCGATCTCGAAGATTCGGCCGGAGTCGTTCGCTGCATCATGTGGCCGGACGATTTTGCCAATGCCGGCGAAAAAGTCGTTGCCGATAATGTGGTTCTCGTGAAGGGACGCATCGATTCACGTGGTCGCGAGCCGAACGTTATCGTGAATCGACTTCTCACAATGAGTGACGCCGAGAAGGAATTCACGAAGCAGATCGCGGTGATTTTGAAACGAGGCTATCACTCCGAAGAGGACATGAAACGGATCCGGGATATTCTCACACGATACCCAGGGAAGACTCCCATTGTCGTCGTGGCGGAAACCGTGGAAGAAGTCAAGTCTCCTTCCAGTGAGTCTGTGGAGACGGGAGAATTGGCTCTCATCGGTCGGCGTTTGCGAGCGTTTCTGAGCACTCCGATCACCGTTTCCGCGAGACCGGAATTGAAGCAGGAACTTGAGTCAACGCTGGGGGAAAGCGGCTACCGTTTTATCGCCGCCCCTCCTTCAGGAGGAAATGGAAACTCTCATTAGAGTAAATTGCTCTCCCGCGTGCTTGCGCAGCGAGCGTTTTCGACTGATGAAATTACTGTTCACCGCGTGGCAGAACAATGAACACTTCATGTGAATGACCAGGCCAGTAAGGAAATTTCCTAACGGGCCCTGATCGGGTGGCAGGGGTGCGTGTTTTTTTCGGCAAAATCCGGTAATGAATCACGTTCAAGTGTTGCAGGATGCCCGGAGTTCCTTTTAAGGTGCCTTACAGATGTTTGACGGGTTATACACTTAATAACAAATGATCACCTGTTGATTTCCTGATTTTCTTAGAATTCCTTAAATTCTGAAAACTCTCTGTCGAAGGTGAATTTCCGGTAGAATTGATGCCAAGGTGAGAAAGTCTTGCTTGACTGCGATTCTATGCTTTGTAATCTGGACGTTATTGCGTGAGTGTCATCTGGATCTTGTTTTCCGGGGGGTAGCTCCGCTTTTTTCTCTCGTGGCATGAAAGCTGCCTACGTGTCAAAGCGACTTCAAGGACATTGAATACAACGTCAGTGCTCTGAATTGCGTGCGAAGGTCCATTGTTGTTGCATTCGGTGTAACAACTCCGTTCTGACCAACAACTCGCAATTCAAGGCGATCGAAAGATTCAGTCACTCGGCCGAAGCAATTTGGATGTTTCGGAGTTGATACGTTTTCGTGTTTGCCATTTCCCCTATGCATATCACAACAATTCTGCGCTCAACTTGTACTCGCATTCCGCGCGTCGTTGACACTACGGACAATCTGAATCTTGCTTGCCTGAACGGAATCGCAGCGCGATGTCTGACGTTCGCGTTGGCATTCGTGGTCACGGCGATCGCATTGCCAGCTTCGAATGTGATCGCAAGCGAACTGGTTCCTGAGCGAATCTCTTCCTATCAGCAATTACAGGAAGCCGCCTGCACTTTGTCGAAACGGGCGTATACCCCACAACCGGAATTGCCTCCGGACCTGAAGAATATCAACTACGACCTCTTCAGGCAGATCGGGTTTATCGACGGAAAAGAACTCTGGAAAGAAGATCCTTCTCCGTTTCGGGTCGGCTTTTATCACAAAGGTTATGTGGCCGTTGACGATGTAAAAATCAACCTCATCGAAGGGGGAAATGTCGTTCCGGTTCCGTTCTCAAAGACGTATTTTCACTACCTGGGAACCGCAGCAAAATGGAAGATTCCGGACGATCTGGGATTTGCCGGATTTCGCGCACAGGGACGCTTCCCCGGCGAGGAACAGTTCAGTGAAATCTTCAGCTTCGTCGGCGCCAGCTATTTTCGAGCCCGGGCTTCCAACACCATTCTGGGCACCTCTGCCCGTGGATTAGCCATCAATTGCGGACTTCCGGAACCGGAAGAATTTCCGGTCTTTCGAGAGTACTGGATCGAGAAACCGGCCACTGGAGACACTTCGCTGTGTGCCTATGCGTTGATGGATAGTCCCAGCGTTGTTGGTGCGTACGAGCTGACGATGACTCCGGCAATTGAAAAAACGGAAATCGATGTGCGTCAAACCTTGTACTTTCGACAAGTTCCGAAGAAGGTCGGCATTGCTCCTTTGAGCAGTATGTGGCTTTGGGGAGATGCTCTCCCCGGGGCGAAAGGGGATCATCGTCCGGAAGTTCATGACTCGGATGGTCTTCAGGTACAAACTTCGGATGGAAAATGGTTCTGGAGAGCCTTGGGGCAGCAGCATTATCCATCACTGGTGCATTTGAAGCAGAATCGAATTCGTGGATTCGGTTTAATTCAGCGGGATACGAACCCGGTTCATTACCTGGATGATGAAGCACTTTATCACCAGCGACCAAGCGTCTGGATTGAGCCACGGTCTGAATGGGGACCGGGAGCGATCGAACTGCTGGAATTGCCAGCCCCTCACGAAGGGATCGACAATATCGCCGCCTGGTGGGTTCCGGAGAAGCCAGTGGAAATTGGAACCCCTGTGAATTTCAATTATCGATTGTCGTTTTTTCTAGGAGATCGCTCGGAACATCACGCATCCAAAGCGGTTGCACACCGGGTCACCCGACCTGACGCTGAAACAATTCTCGTGGAAATTGACTTCAATGGTCCCAATCTTGCACAGGTCCATCCTGATGCTCCACCGGTGCCGCAAGTCGTTTCCATTCGAGGGGCTGTGCCGAAGATCGAATGTCATCAGAAGGAGAGCGGTCTCTGGACCGCCAGACTGGAAGTCAAACCAACAGGCGAGGGGCCTGTTGAATTAACGGTTACGCTCAAGTCCGGAGAACAGGAGCTGACCGAAACCTGGGCCTATTTATGCCCACTCACTCCTCCGGGAGTTTCGCTTCCGCCATGGAAAATCAAGGCGGATGAGAAGGAGTCGATACAATGATTGACACGGTTCCTGTAAAAAAAGCCGGGCATCGGGAGCCACTCCCCGCGACAAAATTGACACTTCCCAGTTCGCATCCCGGAAGTGTTCAGGCGCGGTATTTAGTGGCGGAATATCTTCGAGACTGGGGCTTGCGCGATCCCGACGTCATCGCCGTCGAGAGCCGTCGCATTGTCGAACAGGCTGAAGTTGTCACGCAACAGAAGTACGGCACAATTTCGCTCCGGCATCTCTGCGCGACGGCGATCCTGCTGACAATGAATGAAGTGGAGGAAGCGATTGCCGGAATGGCTGCCAGTTCCAGTCGGAGCCTGACGCATGAAGGGAAAAACAATCGTTCTGTCGTCCCGCATGTGGCGCGACTGCTGCAGGAATTTCCGGATGCGATCCGTCACCGTGATCGTCCCCCGGCCCGACTCCTTCAGGTTCTGGAACAATCGGTCGCGCCGATCATTCCGCACCCACAACATCGTGAGATGCTGGCGCAGCCCAGCACGCGCTTGTGTTCCTTGTTTCGTGGCTGTTTCTGGATGGAACTTTGCGGGCGCTTTCAGGGATGGCTGCTTCGTCGAACGCGAATGAGTTAGGGTCGTTTGGAAACTCAAAGTTCTTGTTGATTTCAAGATAGGATGTGATCGGGAGGGCGAGGCTCCCGCTGAGCCGCAACCATGGAAAGCGTTCGTTTGCGGCTCAGCAGGAGCTTCGCCCTCCCGGCTGCTTTGATTCCCTTTACGCTCTTCGCGTCGTTGTGGTGACGAAATTTCCCGGCGAAGAAATGAGAGAATTCGCTCGTTACTTTTAAGGTCTTTTCATGTTTCGTTGGACTGCGGTCAGTCAACCTGGAGGAGAGGAAACTCCTCGATACCGAATGGTTCGATGGATGCTCCTGGCTCTGACGGTTGTCAGTACGCTGGCCGTCCTGGGACTGTTCGTCAATCTGCTTTCCGTCGATGGAATCAATTGGGCAGAGTACCTGTTGCTGCCGATTTTCACGCTCCTTTTTTCCTGGATCGCCTTCTCATTCTGGACGGCAACCTGGGGACTCTGGCTGGTTCTCTTTGGACGGAATCCTCAGGAAGAGTCCGACTCTTCGGAGTCGCCACAGGAACCTCGACCGCTTTCGTCAACCGCGGTGCTGATGCCCATTTACAATGAATCCCCCACCAGCGTTTTCTCTGGTGTGGAGGCGATGCTGCAGTCGGTGCAGGCGACGGGAAAAGCAGGTACGTTTGATTTCTTTATCCTCAGCGACACCACGGATCCGGATATCTGGCTGGAAGAAGAACGGGCCTGGGCGCGACTGGTCGCCGAAAGTGGACCGCGACCGCGCGTCTTCTATCGCCGTCGTCCACGGAATCAAAGTCGAAAAGCAGGCAACATTGCTGATTTCTGTTGCCGCTGGGGATCGCAGTACGAATACATGATCGTGTTGGATGCCGACAGCGTGATGGAAGGGGAAACCCTCGTCGAGATGGTGCGACGCATGGATGCCGACCCCAAACTCGGAATCCTGCAGGTTCCTCCCGCTCCCGTCAATCGGCTGTCGTTATTCGCCCGTCTGCAACAGTTTGCCTCCCGACTTTACAGCGACATCCTGATTCAGGGGTTTTGCAGCTGGGCGCAGTTCGACAGTAATTACTGGGGACATAACGCGATTATTCGTGTCGAGCCGTTCACACAACACTGTGGACTTCCCGTTCTTCCCGGAAAAGCTCCATTGGGAGGGGAGATTCTCAGTCACGACTTCGTTGAAGCCGCGCTGATGGCACGGGCTGGCTGGAAGGTACGTCTCGCTCATGATCTTGGAGGGAGCTACGAAGAGTGCCCGACAACGTTGCTCGATTTCGCGAAACGGGATCAGCGCTGGTGTCAGGGGAACATGCAGCATATCAGACTGATTTTCAGTGAAGGATTTCGCCCGATCAGCCGGTTGCATTTGACAATGGGAGCCATGGCGTACGTGTCGGCTCCGCTGTGGCTCACATTCATGTTGCTCAGTGCCGTGGCAATGTGGCTCGACGGAGATCGGCCACCAGGAAATCCAGTCTGGATGATCGATGCGTCGATCATCTTCGGAATCACAATGCTGCTGTTGCTGCTGCCGAAGTTTTTCAGTGTGATCGCCCTGATCAAACAGCCGAAGCGACTTCAGGAATTCGGGGGCTGGGACAACGTTGTGGGGA
>DATMFC010000258.1:0-34265 GCA_035556335.1 Planctomicrobium sp.
CGAGGCATGATTCCTCTGAGGGATGACGGAAAAACATTCGCTTCTGGCAGCTTCTCGCCGCATCCTCCAAATCCAGTGCTAGAGTTGCTGAGAACAATCAATTCAAGATGGTTCCACACGACTGAAATCAACCCTTTTCCGTTCTTCAGAGCAGACAACGTCGACGATTCACTGAATCACCCGACCCGATGGCCTGAAGAACGTTGAAAAGCAGACTGAAATCGACTCCAGACAACTCCATCATGCGGCCAGAAGGTGGGAATCAGAATCATGGGATTTATTAAAGGACGAAGCCGGAACACTTATTCGGACGGAGTCGCGACTAAAGATGTCAGCAGTTTTCAGGGGATCTCCGATCAACAGCTCGATGAACACCTGAACGTGGCCCGGTACGGCAGCTTCCTGTTGACCGACGCCGTGCGACCGGCCTTTGATCTGGCCGTCGTTCCCAGTGCCGGTTGGCGTCGGGACAACTATCGGGACAAGGAAACCGGAATTGATGTTCCGGTTCTGATGGTCGCACAGACGAAAGAACGCCTGTTCGATTTATTTATTGACCTGCTCGATCCTCTGGGAGAGGAAGTCGACGTGGTTCTGGAAACAAGTCATTCCAGTAAAGAGGGAATGCACGATGACCTTTATCGCGAGCAGATCGACCTGCCGATTCTCAAAAGCCTGCTCTACGATTTCGAACATACCATTCTTAACGACGGATGCATGGGAATTGCAGTTCTGAACCCCAGAATCCCGATGGAAGTGCAGTTCGACGAACACAAACTGCTGATCATGTACGGGCACGATCTGGAACCGTTCGAAGAGATCCTCAGAGAACACGGTCTCTTCCAGAGCGAAACCCTGAAGTTCATCACGGAAGCGGAGCACATTCATTCATCGACAGACGAGATGGACGAATCCTTCTCCGATCTCCGTTACCAGTTAGGCGTCGAACAGGATTAAGAGCAAATTGCTCTACCGAGTGCAGTCGTATGAGGGCGTTTGGGCACGCAAAGGTCTCAAGTTACGACTGCGGAACGCTGAAGAGCATTTTGCTAAGATCGTTTCAACCATTACATAAATGAGGGGGCAGGAAAGTCGGAAGAATCCCGGATTTCCTACCCACTTCTCTCCCTTGTGATGAACGTGCCCAAGTCGAACTCAATCCTGAAGGTCAATCGGAAAGAAGTCTGATGTCACTGACGTTCTGGAAGGGTTGTGCAGCGTTTTTGCTGGCGGGCATGTTCCCGTTTCATCAGATTGCAGCTCAACCTCCGGCAGTTCCATCGTCAGCCAGCTCGGCGCCAACGCCGCTTTGGGCCAATGCCGACCAGAGTTCTGGGAAGCGTCCGATCGAAGTCGCTCGATTCGGGCAAGGGTCCCGGTATGTTCTGATTGTGGGAAGTATCGCGGGAAATGATCCTGACAGTCTCACGTTGATCGATGCCACTTGTCGTCTCTCCCAACAGTTTGCACCTCCCGAACCCATCTCATTGCTGTTCATCCGGACGCCCAATCCTGACGGTCTTGCCGAACATGTGCACACCAATTCTCGTGGTGTCGATTTAAATCGAAATTTTCCGTCTCGGAATTTTACGCTTTCCCCGAACCGCCTGACGGGACCGCAGCCTGCCAGTGAACTGGAAACACAATATTTATTACGTGTTCTTGACGAGTTCAAACCCGCACGTGTCCTGCATATTCAATCAGGCTTACGGGAACAGCCACTGGTTCTTTTGAACGACATCTGGGTGAAAACATCCGGTGAAGCGGTTCTCCCGCCTGATGTTCCTCAATCCCGATATCATTACACGCTGAAAGCCGGGTCACTTGAAGAATTTGTAGACGCAGAACTGAAACTGCCGGTCGCCACGGTCTCGCTTGCAAAAGGGGCTCGACAGATTCAACCTGCCGAGATCCTCCGACTGGCCGTTGGACAACTGATTCAACCCGCCAAACCGGACGAGCCGCTTGCCGGGGCCTCAGTCTCCGCGGGGAATTCTGGAAATCCACCGGAATCGGCTGTGGCCAGCAAATCGACATTCCCGTCAACCTCTCCAATTCCTCCTGAAGAGAAAAAGCCTCTTCGTGGAGAGGTTCAACTCCTGCCGACTCCCCCGGTGTTCGCCCCGACTTCAACCCCGCGTCGGTCACCACGCCCGGACGATCACCGCTTTCAGACGCTTCCGTCTCCACGAAAGTGAAAGATGTTCTGTGTGAAAAAGTCACCTGGTGAGTTTGAAGGTTCATGAAATTCAAAACTCAAAATCGGGTAACACATTCGCCAATGTGAAGTGGATTTCCCTTGTTCCCAAGCTCTGGCTTGGGAACACACTCGACGCCAAGCTCCAGCTTGGCCACTGAACGTTTGGTTTTCTTCTCTCAAAAAGAGGAGAGAGTTGTGAATCAGGTTGTCTTTAATACGAATCACGAAGCAGAGCTTCTGGGCGAGTGCGTTCCCAAGCCGGAGCTTGGGAACGAGGAATAGTGACTTCATTCCGCTAAAGTGTTACCGAATTTTGAATTTGTGCTCATCATTTCCATCAACGGGTCTCTCGAGCGGCGGTGTAGAGCTTGGTTCGTTCCCGATTGATGGCCATGCGAACGTCGGCATCCGAAAGTCCAACCATCCCGGCGTACCCTGAAAGAAGCTTCTGCTCTGCCCGACTGAGAACTCCATCCGCCAGGAAGACATGCACGAGTTGTGTCATATAACTCTTCGCTTCGACCGGGGTCTGGGGATTCGGCGGATGAGACTCCATTGTCTGTGATTGCTGAATGACATCGTCGACTTGTTCTGCCGTCAGTCCGCGTCTTGCTCCTAGTTTATGGAGAACCGTTCGTTCTCCTTCGTCGAGAATGCCGTCAATCAAGGCTGCCTGGACCAGAATTGAAAGAGCCAGCGGAGTATCTGTCGCATGGACGGCAACGTTCTGTTCCGGGTGTTGTTCCCGTTGTTGATGGAGACCGGCGAAGTGCTGTCGAGCCAGTTCTCCAGAGAACGGATCAACACTCTGAAGAACCCAGTCGAATTGTCCATTCGTTAATGCCGCCCCGCAGTACTGACACCCGCCAGAGCCGTCAATTTCCAACGGAGCACCACACTGCGGGCACCCGGCAGAACTGAAGGTCTCAGACAGATTCGTCTGCACGTTCAACTGACGAGACAGCGTAAAGACATGTGTGTTAATGGCCTTTCCACGAAGCTCTGTTTCTCTTCTGGAAGAGCGATTCATCAGGGTTCCAGACCAGCGCACCTTCACTCGAAGTTGATCCATTCCAGAGGAGGCAGAATCGGCATCCATCACTTCCACCTGACCGACGGCCGGATCCTTCCAATAACGATTATGGTTCGCCAACCCGGCGGCAAACTGCGATCGCATCTCCGGCGTGAGAACCGGAGCCGCGTACTTCACGTCGTTATAGAACTCCGCGGCACGCAGTCGCCAGAACATCACCGACACCCGATCTTCAATATGCTGAAGACTGAACCCGGAATCGCGTGACCGCAATTGTTCCATGCCGGGGAGTTCCTGTTCACTGCCGGGGATCTGGAACTCGGATTCCTGAGTGATCTCTGACAAAACCCAGTCGTATTCTCCGGAATTGACCTGGGCTCCACATGAAGGACATTTCGCCCGATCGACGATTTCCAACGGAGCCGCACATCGGGGACATTGTCCTTCAATCGCTCCGGACCCGCTCAATGACTTCGCGCCGGGACGCCGATGAAACGACCAGAATTCCACGAACGAACCGGAATGATCGGTCCCATGAATCGGTCGCCCGGTTTTCAGATCGACATTGCGATCACTCGCACTGGCAGAGATGCGGACGTGAATCGTATCGAAGTGTTCGGTGGAATAGAGTGCCACGGCCTGCCGGGAGAGAACCTGCACGTTCGTCATGACGTTGCGAAATCCGGCCGTCTGCATCATCCGGATCTGCAACTGAAACCGTTCGGAAACGCCGTCGCTGATGAACGCCCGGACGTTCTTTAAATCCTGCTCGCTCCATGCAGTCTGGATCTTCTCAAAAGCGGTTGTCACTCGATCCAGAAATGGATTGAGTTCGAATTGCGGATCGCGGGTCTGAATGGCAGAAAGTGCCTGTTGTCGAAGCTGGTCGGCCTGTCGCTGATTCCCTGTCCGGATCGTTCTGGTGACATGCTGCTGTTGCAGCGATTTGCCGGCATTCCCCACGATGAGAAGAACAACAACCACAACAATCAGAATGATGAACGGATTCACCGGGCTGGCAGTTCCTCCCTGTCCTCCCGGAATTCGATAGCTGTGCCCTCCCCCGCCGAATCCTCCTCCAAAACCGCCGTCAAATCCTCCACCACCACCACCTCCTCCTCCACCGAAGTTCTCCCCGCCCCCGGCTCTCCCCCAGGCGGTGTTGGTCACGCAGAGTGAAGTCGTCCCGACTCCTGACAGAATCAGCGCCAGCCAGAAAATGACAGAACGGAACGATCGATCAGAGAAAGAACGCATTGGTGACAAGTCTCGTTGTGATTCCATTGCAAGTCGGGAGTTGCCTGAACACCTGTCAGTTATAACGAATTTTCTTTTTCGACTTCAGTCTGTTGGGGAATCACGGAAGGCTTTTCAGGGATTCCTGTTCCGGCAAGAACTGTCCGGATGAAAGTCGACAGGTTCAAGGAACCGCACAAATCTGCCGATAAATTGGATTGAAACATGTCGTCGATTGCCGAAATAAAGGTTCCAGACGACAGGACGTGAAACGAATCAGATTTGCTTACCGATCGTTTCACCTGCAGTACAGAGAATCAAGGATGATTCCGATGAGACCACAACTGCGAATTTTTACAGGTGATGAGACCGAGGCGACATTGTCCACAACCATGACGATCACCTTTGGTGAACTCATGCAGATTCTGGACGAAGCGTCACGCCGGCACCGAACCTGGCTCCGGGATTTTTCCGACGACGGAGTGCAGATCCCGGAAGATCTGTACGAAGTTCTGACGGAATACAATAGAATGCGTCCCGGCGCCTGAGCGGTGTGAACACCCTGTTTTTGATGAATGTTCGAGCAGTGCTCGTACGGTCGTTGCCGTTCTCGCATCTTGTTCGTCTTCCTCTCATTCAGGACTGACGTAACATGAGTCCCCCGGCGAACCAGCCATGTCGGCATCAGGTCCGCAGGAGTGATGGATGTTGAACGCTGAATTTTTGAACTGTCTCTCCGGGAATCTGGAGTCGGTACGGGAACGTATTGACAGGGCAGTACAACGATCCGGACGTTCTCCCGACGACGTGGAACTGGTGGCGGTCACCAAATATGCCCCCTGGGCTGCTGTACAGGGATTGGTCAAACTTGGTCAGAGAACGTTTGGGGAAAATCGCCCGCAGCAACTCATCGAACGTTCGATGCAGTTGACCTCTGAACGATCCGAATCGTCCTCTGCCTGGCATCTCATCGGGCAACTGCAACGTAACAAAGTGCGGGGTGTGCTTCCCATCGCCAGCCTGATCCATTCCATCGACTCGTTGCGACTGCTGGAACGAGTTGACCAGATCGCCGCCGAACTGAGCCGGGTTTCAAAAGTTCTCCTTCAGGTGAACATCTCCGGGGAAGAGGCCAAGTCTGGATTCACTCCAGATGAAGTCCATATCGCGTTACAGAAAAGCCAGGACTGGCAGCATGTCGAAGTCCTCGGCCTGATGACAATGGCCCCCTTGACGAACGATGAGCGAACCGTCAGAAATGTCTTTGCAGGACTGCGTGATCTGCGGGACCATACGGCGACTCCGTCTTGTCCGCTCCGTCATTTATCGATGGGGATGAGTGGAGATTTTGAATGGGCTATTGAAGAGGGAGCCACTCTGGTTCGTCTCGGGAGTATTCTCTTCGAGGGGTGTGAGCAGTTCTTAGTGCCGCGAACAAAACCTCACTGAACAGTGAAAATTCCCTCTCCACGAGCGGATCGGGGTGAGTTTTGTCAGGGGTTCTTATGACGGTCGAATTACGCGTCACCTCAGAGGGGGTCGTCATTGCGGTGCAGGCACAGGCGGGAGCCCGACGCAACGCCATCACCGGTGTGCATGACGGCCGGTTAAAAGTAGCAGTCACTCAAGTTGCGGAGAAGGGAAAAGCGAACCAGCAGATTCTCAAACTGTTGGCAGAATCGCTCGGAATTCCAAAATCAGGACTCTCCGTCGTGGCTGGTGAAACTTCATCGAAGAAGTCGATTCTCGTTCATGCAGGTCAGCTTGATGTCATCACTCAGAAACTGAGCCCCTTCGTCGAGTCATAGAACGAGGATTTTCATTATTCGAGAAGTTTTGAGCGCGGCCCGGAGCAGGCAAAAGGCCCCAGTGTTCATTTCATTAATGATATCTCTTATGATTGCCGGTGACATTGAAGTGATTGAGTGGTGCCCCTCATGCGGATCTTTGTATCTTCACACAGTAGTTCCAAGTTTGCCTCAATGGAGGGATAAGTGAGTAGTGGGTAGAAAATGCAGGCTTTTTCCGGATTTTCTGACCCCTGGTCCCTGAATCCTGACCCCTTGCTCTCCATCACAAACAAACTTGGAAGTACTGTCACAAGATTCCCGCTCCTCCTTGAAACAGTTCCTTTGAAGAAGTTGGCGTTATGTCTGTCTGCCTGGTGACCGGTGGTGCGGGATTTATCGGAAGTCATCTGACGGAACAACTACTGGAACGGGGGCACACAGTACGGGTTCTGGATGATCTCTCCACCGGTCGGGCGGAGAATCTTTCCGCTGTTCAGAATCATGCACGCCTGACACAAATCAATGGGTCCATCACCGACCAGCGTTTATTGCTTGAAGCGGTTCATGGGGTGGATGTGATCTACCACCTGGCGGCAGCGGTCGGAGTGAAACTGGTCGCCGAAGACCCGGTCAGGACCATTGAAACCAATATCTATCCGACGGAACTCCTGCTGCGATTGGCCGCACAAAACCAATGCCGGTTCTTCCTGGCGTCAACAAGTGAAGTTTACGGAAAGAACCCCAAAGAGCGCTGGTGCGAAGAAGACGATCTGCATTTCGGGCCGACATCCCGTCCGCGCTGGGCCTACGGCTGCTCGAAAGCCATTGATGAGTTTCTCTCTCTGGCCTATTTCGGAAAACACCAGCTTCCCGTCACGATTGGTCGTTTTTTTAACGTGGTTGGCCCACGACAGGTAGGTAACTATGGGATGGTCATTCCCCGTTTTGTCAGTCAGGCACTCGCCGGGGGGCCGGTCGTTGTTTATGACGACGGGCAGCAGATTCGCTGTTTCGCCCATGTGAGTGAAGTTGTCGAGTGTGTGATCGGTCTGACAGAATCAGACGCTGCCGTCGGACAAATTTTCAACATCGGAAGCGATCATGGCATTTCCATTGAGCAACTTGCTCAAGAGGTCATTCGCCGCGTCGACCCGAAGATTCCCATTCAATACCTGGATTACCAGCAGGCCTACGGATCGGATTTCGAAGATGTCCGCCGCCGTGTCCCGGACATCAGCCGTTTGGAATCGGTCCTTGGGCGAAAGCCCACTCTCCCGCTGGGGAAAATTCTGGACGACATCATTTCCTGGAAACGTGCCCAGCCAGAAGGGTAGGAACAGGGAATTCATTATTTCCCGACCCCCAAGTACCACCGTTGCGGCAATTTCTGCCGAGAGAATCGCAATCACAGAAATGATGTAACCTATTCGTAACACACAAATTACGTAGCCTTGTGCATCATTTCGAGGTAATTCGCGTTAAATTGAACCGGGATCATCATTTTCTCAGGGAAAGCCATCTTGACCTGTTTTGCCAGAAGACATATTTTCCCGCTCATCGAAGGCATGGATGAGCAGTCTTCGATGGTCCGGCAAAGCTCATCGCCCCCGGAAATAGCTCGAAGTCCTCCGCCCCCCTAGGACTCGCTGTTTCCGGGTTTTTTGTTTTATACAGTGTTTTTTTGATGGGGTTTACAATCTCCATTTGCCGCGTAGAACTGACGCGGCATTCAGGGTCCATCTGCGGATTGGCTGATCAGGATTGCTGAAAGCACACAGGCTGCAGGCGCCAGCAAAGTCAGAAAACCCAATCTGTTTGTCAGCGGAACCGCGAAAGCAGCACCAATTGCAAATGAGATGATTTTGCCTCCGCGCAGGAAGACTCCGTGCAGAGCGGTTTGTCGGGCCTTCCCTTGCGAGAAACAGACGGTTGCAAGCTGAATCCCCAAATTGGTCGCGTGGCCCGACAAGTGAGTCGTTCTCACGCCGAGACCGGATGCCCCTGGGATCGCCGCATTCTGGATTCCCATCGCAAACGCCAGAAATGAAAGCATGAACACGGCGGGGGATCCCTGCGAGAACGTTGAACAGATCGGGCCGAACACTCCCAGAGCCCCGGAAATCGCGACAGCACTCAGGATCGACGTCACCAGACACAATGGCACAACCCAGGGAGCCCTTTTCGCCTGAGGAGAACGGACATTGATTGCAGCAACCGAAATCGCTGCTCCCAGAACGAAGCTGGTCACAATGAAAAAGTATTCAAACATCAGGCTGACCGCCTCCCATTCCAGCCCCACGCGGGTGACAGTGCCGGTCATGTGGGTGACGAATTCACTGCATAGGAGGAATGCGAATCCATTCACCATTCCGGCCGCTCCGGACAACAACTGCCAGCTTAGAATGCATCGAAAAGAGTAAATCATCTCCGGAAGGGGAACTGCGGTATTCATCTCTTAACTCAGAAATTGTTATGCAAGGTGCGATCAGAGTCTCTCGTGAACACTCAAGAGGTTGCTCTAAGACCAGATTCATCGTGCGCTGGTCTACACCGGTTAGCAAGAGATGGAAGCGCCAGTCTTATGCGTAAGAATTTCCCTGCATCAAGTTCGCGTGATGCGATGCGGGATTAGCTCCCTCTGCATGAGGTTTCTCAATTTGAGGATCTGTAGTTGAGGATCTGTGGCGGAATCCGAAAGGAGACAATGCTATCGATCTATTTCGCCCATCATGATGTCGAGGGAGCCGACGATGGAGGGGACGTCGGCCAGAAGGACTCCTTCGCACAAAGCTGACGTCACGGACAGATTGCAAAAGCAGGAACTCTTTGCCCGGGCACGCAACGGTTCCACCTGACCATCCCCGACGATGTAGAAGCCCATGTTTCCCCGAGGAGCTTCCGTCTCCAGATAGCACTCGTCAACTGGCAATTTCGTTGTCATCCGGAAGGGAATCTTGTGGCTTCCTTCGGAGTGGGGATATCGGTCAAGTCCTTGCCGGACCAGGCGGATCGATTCACAGACTTCGATCATTCTCACGTAAAACCGGCACCAGTTGTCTCCGAGGACAACCTGATCGGGGAGATGCTCTTCCTTTTGAAACGGCGCGACAGGGATGTCAAAATCATAGCCATCATACATGCGGGTATAGATCGGCTCTCCATCGCGACGGAGATCAAGATCCACGCCACTTCCTCGCAGCACCGGACCAGTGCAACCATAACTGATCGCCATTTCCGGCGAGAGAATCCCCAGACCGGCGGTGCGTTTAATAAAGATCGCATTTCGGGTGAGGAGCGTGTGGTACTCAACAATCCGTGGTTCCAGCCAGTTCAGGAAGTGACGAACGGCGTCAGCCCAGCTGATCGGCTGATCCGGTTCCTGTCCGGTGAGTGCGGCCAGACCGGGGGGGAACGGGATCATCTGTGGGAAGTCGTGAGTCGCCCCGCCGATGGTGAGATAGCTGTATGTCAGCCGTGCGCCGCAGACTTCTTCGAAGAGATCGAGAATGATTTCCCGTTCTCTGATGGCATAGAGAAAGGGAGTAAAACTCCCCAGATCAAGTCCATAGGCCCCCATTCCAAGCAGATGGCTGGCGATGCGGTTGAGTTCGCAAATGACCATGCGAACGACCATCGCTTTTTCCGGAACGTCGATTCCCAGCAGCTTCTCAAATGTGAGGGCCATGCCGAGATTCATATTCATCCCGGCCAGATAATCCATACGGTCGGTGTAGGGAATCCACTGCGGGCCAGACAGGTTCTCTCCCACCTTTTCCGCACAGCGATGCAGGTAGCCAATGTGAGGAGTCACTTCATAAACGATCTCGCCGTCGGTCCGCAGAAGCAGTCGCAGCACACCATGGGTACTGGGGTGTTGCGGCCCCATGTTGACGAGCATTTCGTCTGTTCGAACGTCAAATTCGATGACGCGCGGGTCCTGGGTTTGAGTCGTCATCGTCCACGAATCCCATGGTATTCAAGAGGCATTTGATAATCTTTGCGGAGCGGGTGTCCGACCCAGTCTTCCGCACAGAGAATTCGCACCAGATCGGGATGGCCGATAAAGTTGATTCCCACGAGATCGAATGCTTCCCGTTCGTGCCAGTTGGCGATGTTCCAGATATGTGAGACTGTCGGGATTTCCGGCAATCGACCGGGTGTTTCGTCATGCCATCGGGGAAGTTTCGCCTTCAGGACAAGCTGGTGTTTATGACGAATGCTGTAGAGATGGTACACCACTTCGACATGCGGTTCATAAGGAAACTTCGCCATGAGTTTGGGATTGGTTTCCAGATAGTCGACACCGGTCAGGTTGCGAAGAAGGTCAAACGAGAGCGTTGGCTCCGATTCCACATAATCCCCCACACGGGCGATCTCTCCAGCGGCGACTTCGATCCAGGGATCTTTCGTCTGCGTGTGGAGAGCCAGAATCACCGCCTCGCCGAACTGACTCGTTAACAGCTGATAAATGTAGTCGATGTTCATGATGTCAGGATGCCTTTGGCCGGTTTTGTTTCATCATCGATCGAACCCAATCGAGATCTCCCCGAAACCAGATGTAGGCGAATCCGACCAGCAAAACGCCAAAAAAGACCAGCAGATCAAGCATCCCGGTGTGAGCGAGTAACAGGGCATCGGACGAAGTGAGAACAGATTCCGGTGTTGTTGTCCCCGGCGGGAGATTGAGAAGTTTGTCCGTCAGATTCATGCGGGTCGCTTCGGTCAGTCTCGCGTCGGCAAGTTGCGTTGCTCCTCCGAAGACGGTGGCCCAGGGGAAGAAGAAGACCACTTCCACATCAAATACGATAAACAACAGCGCGACCACATAAAACCGGATATCGAACTGAATGTAACTGGAACCGATTGCCGGCTCGCCGCACTCATAGACAGCAAGCTTTTCGTCTGTTGGGAGTGAAGGTCGGATGAAGCGCCCAATGATCAGCGGAGCCAGCAACATTCCCGCCCCGGCGAGTGCGAATAACAGAATGTGAAGTGTCAGTTCTGTCATTGTCAGGGTCAGGGGCCAGGATTCGGAGATCAGTGAAGAAATTAGCGAGTGGGGAGTGATGCGGCGTCCTGAGTTTCAGGAGCGTCTTCGAAGCCGGGTTCTCCTTTGATCCAGACTGGCTGGTAGAGAACTTTGGATTCAGCCACGGCGGTGGGATTCAGGGTGGTCTGTCCCCAGGCGATTTGCAATGGGAGTTTCGCGTAATCCACGATACAGCCATCCCGGCTGTAGCAACTCAGGTCATGGTTGGACCCCATGAAGATACAGTCGACGGGACACGGGTCCACACACAACGCACAGAACATGCACTTGGTGTAGTCAATGGTAAAGCCATCGATCTGAAACCCTTTTCCGGCGGGACTGCGGACTTTGTCGATGTAAATACAATCGACAGGACAGGCCACCGCGCACTTGTCACAGCCAATACAGGTGGTGAGATCGAAGCGATGGAACCCGCGATAACGGGCTTTGACCGCGACCGGACGCTCCGGGTACTCATAGACTTCCGTGAATGTCTTCCGCTGATAGGTTTTGAGCGCCGTCCGTAACGTCACCCACATGCCGTTGAGCACGGTACTGACGGCAATCCAGACATTGTGAAACCACTCGCGCACAACAGACTTTGACGACTCGCGGAAAAGGAAAATCCGTTCGGAATTTGCATAACACAAATCCCGAACGGAATTTTAGAGGATGCGTATCAGACCCCGCAACTTACCAGCCGGTTCGCATTGAACTGGCGTTATATGTCAGGCAAAGATCAACTGATCTTAACGCTTGCTGGCGGCGACTGTTCCCTGAAGCAATCCAACGTAATCCAGAGCAATGTTCAGGACTTCATCTTCGTAGAAGCGTTTTGGAAAGATCGGTTCGCCCGATTTGGGAGCGGCTTCTGCTCCTTCGAGTTCTTCCGTTTCCTTCTTGGCAACTTCGTCCTGTTCCCGTTCTTTTCGGGCTTCCTGTTCGTTCAGAGTCAGAGCAGTTCTGTCTTTCTTCGCCAGATAACGCTCAATGGAACGGTTGAGTTTCTGAAACTCCGGGACCTTCGAAACCCGGGCTTCGCTCGATTTCTGAAGCGCTGCGACCACTTCAGGAGAAACCATACGTCCTTCGGAATACTTGACCGCCGGAACGGTGTCAAACGGCAATGCCCGCTCCAGCGAGGCCTCACCGATATCCCAATGATCGATCAGAGAAGGAAGCACCACATCGGATCGAACTCCGTAGTTCTGGGTGCTGTCTCCATTGACGCGGTAGAACTGCTGGATGGTCAATTTCAGTTTGCCCCGGTCTCCCTGTTTGATCAGGCTGAATGGCTGCCGGGGAGCGACGTCCATCAGGTTCTGCACGGTCCCTTTACCATGTGTTGTCGTGTCGCCGACGATCAGACCTCGTTTGTAGTCTTTGATCACGCCGGCAAAAATTTCTGAGGCGGATGCGGAAAGACGGTTGTCGAGCACGATGATCGGTTTCGTGGTTTTCACACCGGATTCACGATCTTCAAGAGCCTGAACGGCGCCGCTGGGGTCTTTCACCTGCACGACTGGTCCACGATCAATGAAGTGACCGGACACTTCGATGGCTTCGGTCAATGCTCCACCGCCGTTGTTTCTCAGGTCGACGATGATCGCGTCAACTCCATCCCGTTCAAACTGATCAAGCACTTTGCCGACATCGACGGCCGCACTTTTGAACTGTCCTCCTCCTTGCGCTCCTGCAAAGTCGCGATAGAAGGTCGGCAGACTGATTACACCAATCCGACCGGGACGTCCCAGCCGTTCACTGGTGTCGATGATTTCTCCTTTGACTTCCGATTCCTTCAACTCGATCTTTTTACGGGTCATGGAGATAATTTTGGATTCTCCTCCGTTGGCCGGAGTCACCTGCAGGCGGACGACCGTGCCGCGTGGTCCGCGAATCATGCGGACAACGTTGCTCAGTTTCATCCGGTAGGTTTCGACGATCTCTCCAGAGGCATCCTGACCGACACCGGTGATCTTGTCTCCGACTTTCAACGAGCCTTCTTCAGCAGCAGCTCCCCCGGGAACGATCTCTGCGACAACGGTGTAGCCGTCATCGGCACGCAAAGCGGCACCGATTCCGTCCAGGCTCAAACGCAACTGGATTTCAAAATCTTCCCAACTTTGTGGGGACATATACGTCGAATGCGGGTCGAAACACTGCGACAGTGTTGTCAGGAAGATCTCCAGTTCTTCGCCGGGGCTGTACTGGTCAACGATCAGTTCGGTATTTCGATATCGTTTATCGAGACGTTCTTGAGCTTCTTCAAGAGTTTTGCCGTCGAGAATGGATTGCAGCAGGTCGAACTTGACCCGTTTCCGCCAGCGTTCATTCAGTTCGTCCTGAGTGGCGGCCCAACCGAGTTTCTTGGCGTCGATTTCGATGGATTCTTCAACGGTGAAATCGTGCTTGGCCGCGACCATTTTATGGACAAGGGCCATCTGGTTATCGAGACGTTTCTTGTAGCGATCGAAGACGAGGTAACAGAATCGTGTGTCCCCGGCTTTGACGGCATCGTCCAGAACGGTGCGATACGGTTCGAATTCTTCAATGTCTGATTTCAGAAAATAGAGCTTCTGAGGATCAAGCTGCTTGATGAACCCGTCCAGCAGCAGGCCGGAAATTTTGTCGTCAATTTCGTCCCGACTCAGGTGGAATCGGGGAATCATTCTGGAAACCAGCTTCGACGTTTCCTGATCCGTGGGATCTGCCAGGGAGAGTCGTTGCGTCAAGGCTGTGGAGAGACCAAGAATGAGAAGGGCCACAGCGGTGAATCGCCGGACTCGTGCCACGTCGAAGGAAGCCATGCTATTCGCCTGATTCTGTTCAAGACCTTTTTCAAAATCGATCTGACCCGTCCCGCCACATGGCGGACAGCGAATTTTCATTGGAAATCGTGTGATTTTTCCATTGGAAACTCTCGCTGCGCGGGCGCTCAAAAGAGCATACGGCTCAAACATTCGATCAGAGACCAGCTCTGTTCGCCGCGATGTTCCGTAAGAAATGCTAACCCAATATGAATTTGGGGACAAGATGCGGTTTTCAGGCAACCAGAGCAGACCAGACGCCCAGAACAGAAAAGGCCGGAAAAACCGGGTTCAGACGAGCTTGTTCGCCACAAAAATTTTGCAGCGAACGGCAGGGATTTGACCGAAATTGTCCAGCAAATGCGGAAACGGAACGGCGAAACCATCTTGTCATCCGTCACATACTGCACAATTCCATTGCATCCCGGGAGGAGTTTTCCAGAATCTCGGCGCAGTTGCTTTCGAACAGTTTTCTGGCGTTCGGACCGACCTGATCACACAACGAGGTCAGAAACGGATTCGACTCCGGCTCATAGCCATTCGACGTCTGGTGTCGCTGGACATAGTTTGCCATGTCATCAGCAACGGCCACGAGAGCCACCAGTTTTCGGTGATCGCGAGGGGCGCGGTTCGGGAAATGGTGATAACGAATTGCCGAGACAAGGCACTCGGGGAGTCGGTTATGAGTGGCGAACCAGGCGCCGATTTCGGTATGGGTTGTTCCCCATTGCTGTTGTTCCCGCTTCAGGAACGACACCGGGGTTTCCTGAAAGTCGACCGGATCGGCGTTGAGAAAGTCTTCCGGCAAGGCGACAGCCAGCAGAATCCGTCCGACATCATGAACCAGTCCGGCGGTGAACTCTTCTCCCTGCTGGCTGATTTTCAGCGTCTTTGCGACATTCCCGGCAATCACGGCGGTGGCGAGCCCGTGTCTCCAGAGAATTTCACGGACCCATTCTTCTTCCAGAGAGAACCCTTCGATCAGGCTCGCAAAGCTGGAGGTGAGAATCAGGTTCTTACACTGGCTCATCCCTAATCGCATCGCCGCGTCGGATAAACTGGCGATGGAGCGTCCCTGGGAATAAATCGCGCTGTTGGCCAGCCGCAACATTTCGGTTGCCAGCTTGATGTCCTGTTCGACAATTTTCACGAACGCGGCAATTGTGCAATCCGGATCCCGGACAATCTCCAGCGCCTGCTGCGCAATGGAAGGGAGCATCTGGACTTTGCCCAGACGTTTGTCCATCTGTTCCCGGACCCCGGAAGGAATCGCAATCACTTCTGTTTCGATCTGCTCCGAAAGTACCGGACCCATTCCTGCATCCCTGTTTCACACTGACGAATGATCACTCTGGTGACGAAAACCAAAATTCCGATGAGGGAGTCGGCGGCAAACTCACTCCCTGTGACTTTAGGTCAAAGATTGGAGCGCGTCTGCCAGCGGACCGGAAACAGGTTCATTCTGTGCGGATGGAGAATCAAACATACCGATTCTACCGGTGTGGCTCCTGAGAGGGTGAAGTTATTCATTCAGCCAGTGCTGCAAAACGCGGCTCTTGTCGGCGAAAAATGCCGCTCCCTGCGTCCCTTGCCAGACCTTGAGGCTGATTCCGGGGAGTTCTCTGATTTCGTCTTGTTCTTCAAAAGTGGCGCCGGGTAGATTCCCATCCCCTTCCCCGGTCAGATCCAACGACCACTGAAATTTTCCTGACTCTTCATTTCAGCCTCTTTTGATTTGACCCCTTGAGCCTTCTTGTCGTTCAGTAGTTCCAAGTTTGCCTCATATGGAGGGATAAGTGGGTAGGAAATAGTGGGTAGAAAATGCAGGCTTTTTCCGGATTTTTCTGACCCCTGAATCCTGCCCCCTTGCTCTCCATCACAAACAAACTTGGAAGTACTGTCATTGCAACACTTCCGGGCATCCCGAAACAACGGAGATCATGCCGTGCCGTACCACCATATTCTGTCTGTGTGTCTTGTGATTGCAGGTTTCGGAATGATTCCGATGTCTGCGGTCGCTCAGGATATGCGGGTGTACACGACGGTAAGTGAAGTCACCAAGGGGCTGAGTTCTCCCAAGGTTCTTTCGCACAGTTTGACCCTGTTCCATGCCGGGAAGGTCTATGACTACATGGAGGAAGCGGGTGAAGTGGTCATCTATGAACCGGTTCACCACCGTTTCGTCATTCTCGGCAAGAACTTCGTGGCTGCCGAAGTTCCCTTTACGGAAGTAAACCATTCGCTGGAATCCACTCGCACTGAAACCACCAGAATGCTCGATCAACTGCGACAACAGGCAGACGACAAATCAATGCGGGTCGCCAGCCTGATCCAGTTTCAACTCGAACCAGCATTCAAAACATCATGGGATGAATCCCATCAGCGGCTCACCATGGCCGCGGATCCACTCCAGTATTCAGTTCGCACGGCCAAAATTGAGTCCCCACAATTTGTGCGCCAGTATCTGGATTACGCCGACTGGACAGCACGACTGAACTTTGTGCTCCGTCCGAACGCTGCGTTCCCGGCCGCTCGGCTTCAATTGAATGAATCACTGCGACAGGAAGAACTGTTGCCGACTCAGGTGGACCTGCAACTCCGTCAGGTTCAAAGAGCCGAACCGATGCGACTTCGGGCAGAACATCAGTTCAGCTGGGAGTTCCAGTCAGTGGATCGGCGTCACATCAACCACTGGGAACGCCAGCTCCGTTCGAACGAAGTCCGCTGGATCACTTTCTATGAGTATCAGCAGCAACTTGTTGCGGAACGGACTCGGTGATCCCGGCGCGGCCGGTTTGTCTCGGCCGCAACCAAAGGAATTTACGTTGTCCAAAATCCTCGCAGACTGAGCTCGACTTTCGCATTTTTTTCAGATTGCGATCACAGAAATAATCGGGTCTGACAGACTTTTTGCACACGCAAGGAGTCCTGATCCTCCTGTAAAACGAACATCTCTTTTCACAGGAGCAGAAAGAAGACTCACGCAAAGTCGCCAAGGCGCAAAGGGTTTTGGTTCAAAGATCGATTTGAATTCATGGCGTCCCGGTTCAGGCCACCGGGAAGATAGAACCGGGAAGACAGGTCAGTGAAAAAGGGTCGAGAATTTACGACGCTTGACGTTGTTCAAAAGATGTGATCATCCTTCCTTCATTGCAGTTGAAGACTTCGAGTCGTCCAATCAGGGACAATCACAGAGAACGGGTTGATCCTGAACTTTGCGCCTTGGCGACTTTGCGTGAGTCTTCTCTTCTTCATCACAAAAAGTGCGAAAGCCCAACTCAGTGCATTTGCTTGTTTTCCAGGATGGGCAATGTCCGCGAGGGGGAAGCTCCTGCTGAGCCGCGTGAAAAATCACGCTTTCTATTGTTTGCGGCTCTGCAAGAGCCTCGCGCTCCCGGGGCATTTTCAATAAAGCGAAAGCCCTGAGTCGTTGCATTCCGTTTCTGTGTCAGAATTGTTTATCATCGCGCCTGAATTCTGACCTCTTGAATTCTGACTCTGACCGGGAGCATTGAGTGCGCGATCTGACCTGCCGTCTACTAGTTGTCGTTTTCTGTTTTTCTTCGATCTTCTCTGGATGCGAGAAAGGAGCAACAACTCCTCCACCGGCATCAGAAACTTCGGGAACTGCCGCAACCGAATCTCCCGCCAAACCGGAAGAGAAAGAAGAGAAGACCGCACAGCCTGCTGCTGAAAAAGTGGCCGACAAGACAGCAACAGAGGAAGCCGCCAATCCAATTCTTGGGCAGAAGCTGCTGACCGCCGAAGAAGTGGCCGACGGCTGGATCAGTCTGTTTGACGGAAAGACACTCTTTGGATGGAGAAGCAGTCACGACGACATCAACTGGAGTGTGGCAGACGGAGCCATTACCGCCGACACCGGTTCAAACGGAGCCTTGTTGACAACCGTTCCTTTCGCGGATTACGAACTGGTTTGTGAATACCGGATGGCATCTGGCGGGAACAGCGGAATCTTCCTGAGATCGGCCGCAAACCCCACCAGTCCCAAAGTGGACTTCTATGAAGTCAACATCGTCGACACTCACCCGGAAGGGTATCTCACCGGAAGTCTCGCCATGCGACAGAAGGCCGATGTCGATATCGCCGGAGGGGGAGAATGGCAGACCTTGCGAATGGTCGCTCAAGGGAAAACGCTGAAAGTCTTTCATAACGGAAAACCAGTTCTCGAATTCACTGACGACAGCGATTCCCCATTGCTCAACGGACATATCGGGCTGCAAAAGAACTCCGGCAAAATCGAGTTCCGCAAAGTCAACCTGAAGCCGCTGGCAATGGAATCTCTGTTCAACAGCAACGACCTCTCCGGGTGGCGACCAGTCCCAGGAGCGAAGAGCGAATTCAAGGTGACTGACGGTGCGATTCACGTTCTCAGCGGATTGGGCTTTCTGGAAACCGAAAAGACGTTTCAGGACTTTCTCTTTCAGGCTCAGGTGAAAACCGGAGCAAAGGACCTGAACAGCGGTTTCTTCTTCCGTGCTCTCCCCGGGACGGAAAAAGCTCCTTCACACGGCTATGAGATGCAGGTTCACAATGGCTTCAAAGAAGGGGATCGCAACAAACCGGCCGATGCCGGAACAGGTGCGATTTTCCGCCGTGTGAACGCACGTCGTGTTGTCGGAAATGATCTGGAATGGGTCAACATGACGCTGGTCGCTTCCGGCCCACGCATCTCCATCTGGGTGGATGGTTATCAACAGGTCGACTGGGAAGACACCCGGGAACCGAACGAAAATCCCCGACAGGGACGCCGCGTTGAAGGGGGCCACATCAGCCTGCAAGGACACGATCCGACAACCGACGTTCTGTTTCGCAATATGAGAATTGCCGAGCATCCCTGATCGGCAGTTCCGAGTGTGGCGAAGCTCCTCCTGAGCCGCAAGCAAGAGAACGCTCTCTATGGTGTGCGGCTCGGTGAGGCCTCCCCCTCCCGGGCATTTTCAATGGAATGAAAGCTGATATGGCGTCACCGAAAAGAGTGGACGGCGGTCATTCATCAGAGTAAGATGATTTGTGATTCTGGCAACTCTCGTCAGCAGTCCTGCGAGAGTTGACCAGAATCGTTATCGTGCCGCATTGTGCCCTGACGACCGCGCTGAGAGATGAGCACTGAGTCCTCAGCCAATCTGATTTGCCCGCCTGTTCGAACTCTCGTCATTCACTGGAACGACGATGAACGTTCTTCCCGCGCGTGAACCTCGTCGAGACTCTTCCGATGCTGGTCAAAGCCCTCATTTTTGCATTACTTCTTTTTCCGAGCCTGCCAGGATTGGTACTGGCTGCCGATGTTGAAAAGGCTGGTCCTGAAAAAATTGATTACAACCGGGTGATCCGCCCGATTCTCGCGGACAAATGTTTCAACTGTCATGGTCCCGATGCCGGAGGCCGACAGGCGGAACTTCGACTCGATACCGCCGAAGGAGCTTACGCAGCACTGGAATCGGATGATGCCCTGCATGGAATCGTTCCAGGCAATGCCGACAAAAGTACGGTGTTTCAACGCATCATTTCGACAGACAAGTTCGAAGTGATGCCCCCGGCGGATTCCAATCTGAAACTGACTTCGGAAGAGATTGCCTCGATTCGAAAGTGGATCGAACAGGGAGCGGAGTATCAGCAGCATTGGGCCTTTCTGTCTCCGAAGAAAACCCCGGTCCCAATGATGGAGGGGGGAAAATGGGGTCGCAATTTTATTGATGCCTTTGTTCTTCAGAAGATGCGACAACAGGGACTGGAACCGAATCCTTCGGCCACTCGTGAACAATTGATTCGTCGTGTCTCCTTTGACCTCACCGGCCTGCCGCCGACTCTGGAAGAACTCGATTCGTTCCTCGCCGACACCTCACCGGATGCTTATGAAAAGGTGGTCGACCGCCTGCTGGCATCAGAGCGGTTTGGAGAACGCATGGCGGCGGAATGGCTGGATGTCGCCCGCTACAGCGATACTTACGGATTTCAGGTCGACCGCGGACGTTTCGTCTGGCCCTGGCGTGACTGGGTAATTCAGGCGTTCAACCGTGATCTGCCCTACGACCAGTTCATCCTGCAGCAACTCGCAGGGGATATGCTGCCAGAGGCGACTCAACAGGAGATTCTGGCAACCACCTTCTGCCGGTTGCACCCGCAGGAAGCGGAAGGGGGAAGCGTTCCGGAAGAGTATCGGGTGACGTATGTCGCCGATCGAATTCAAACGGTTGCCACCTCCATGCTGGGACTGACTCTGGAATGCTGTCGGTGTCATGATCACAAGTACGATCCCCTGTCTCAGAAGGAGTATTTTCAACTCTTTGCGTACTTCGATGATATTGATGAAGCGGGTTTGTATTCGTTCTTCACTGCATCCACTCCAACTCCCGCACTGTTGCTGACCGACGATGCGACTCAAAAGAATCTCGACAGTCGTCAGGCAGAGATTATCAAGCTCGAACAACAACTGACAGAACTTCTGAAGCAGGCCCCCAAACCGGTTTCTGTTTCCATTGATGATCAGAAAGCACAAAAGACCAGTACGCCGGACATCATCCCGGGGCAGGTCTTGCATCACGATTTTGAAACGGTCAAAGCTCCGAGTAAGAACATTGCAGGCGTGGTCGGACAAGCCGCTCAATTGACCGGAGACGACCCGATCAACACCGAGGTCGGCAACTTTCATCGCTACGAACCGTTTTCACTGAGCCTGTGGATACAAACTCCGGACGTGAAGCAACGTGCCGTGATCCTGCATCGTTCCCGCGCGTGGACCGATGCCGGAAGTCGGGGATATGAACTCTTGATTGACGAGGGAAAACTGAGCGTTGCCCTGATCCACTTCGATCCCGGCAACTCACTTCGAATCCGCACGAAGGAAAAGGGTTCGCTCAATCAGTGGCATCACGTTGGCATCACTTATGACGGGTCAAGTCGTGCAGCAGGATTACGGTTGTTCATTAATGGACAGCCTGTGGAAGTGGATGTGATACGTGATCATCTGACCAAGGAAATCACTGGAGGCGGGGGAGATTCGATCACCATCGGAGAGCGTTTCCGCGATTCCGGTTTCAAGAACGGTCTGATCGATGAACTGCGTGTCTTCAACCGGGAATTGACCCCATTGGAAGTGTCGTTGCTCCATGCTTATCCCGCTGGTCCGGACTCGCTTCCGAAGAACTGGCGCGAAACGGTCCAGCCAGAACAATTGCGTCACTACGACCGTGTCACGCGGGACGCGAACTGGATTGCTGCCGTTGATACTCTGAAAGAGGCCCGAAAAGCCGAGTCCGAGATCATCGAGAAGATTCCCGAGATCATGGTGATGCGGGAGATGGACGAACCCAGACAGGCATTCATCCTCAATCGAGGGGAATACAATCTGCGCGGCGAAGAGGTTTTCGCCGGAACGCCTGAAGTGTTCCCCGGATTACCCGATGGAGTTCCTAATAATCGGCTGGGATTTGCCCAATGGCTGATCTCCCCTGAGCATCCCCTCACCGCCCGGGTGTCAGTCAATCGTTACTGGCAGTTGATTTTCGGAATGGGACTGGTCAGCACATCGGAAGACTTCGGCAATCAGGGAGAATGGCCCTCGCATCCGGAGCTGTTCGACACTCTTTCACAAGAATGGATTGAACAGGGATGGAGTCTGAAATGGCTTGTCAGGCAGATGGTTCTTTCCGAGACCTATCGACAATCCACATCCGTTAGTGCGGAGAAAGAAGCGATTGACCCCGGGAATCGCTGGCTCTCCCGAATGTACAGCGATCGTCTTTCGGCTGAGATGCTGCGAGACAATTCGTTAATGGTGAGCGGCCTGCTGGTCAATAGAATCGGCGGTCCACCAGTGAAGCCGTACGAACTGGAAGTCGCCTTTGCAAAAATGCCTCGCGACAAGGGGGAAGGATTGTATCGTCGCAGCTTGTACACATACTGGAGTCGGACAGGCCCCGCCCCGGTGATGATGACACTGGATGCCGCCAAACGGGATGTGTGTCAGGTGAAACGAGACCGGACATTGTCGCCGTTGCAACCACTGGTCATGCTGAACGGTCCACAATTCGTGGAAGCAGCACGATTGCTGGGAGAACGAGTGATGAAAGATCACCCTGACAACATCGATGCCGCGCTGGTCGACATGTTCCGCTGGACGACAAGCCGGCATCCGACGGGAGAAGAACAGGCGATTCTGAAACGTCTGTACGAGGCCCAACTCATCGGGTTCCAGGAGAAACCTGACGACGCGGTCGCCTTCCTGAGTGTCGGGGACAAACCGCGAGACGAGTCACTCAATCCCCCGTCACTCGCAGCATTCGCCGGAGTGGCCAACATGCTGTTCAACTTCGACGAATGCGTTTTCAGAAGATGAGAGCAAACTGCTCTCTAAATCGCCAGTTGTTGTCGACTGGGGTCGGCTTCGTCGATGTTGAGCAGGGCTCGTTCGAGTGGAACAAACTGCTCCTGCTCGCCGGAGTAGGCGAAAATTTTGCCGGTGTGAAGTTGATACACCCAGCCATGCAGTTTCACGGCAGATCGTGCCAGTGCCGCCGCGACAGAGGGGTGTGTCCGCAGATTTTCCAGTTGAACCAGAACGTTTTCTTCGACGGCCAGCGTCAGTCGGGCCGTTGGATCAGTGATATGGGAATAATTCTCTTCAACGATTCGCTTCGTCGCTTCCGCATGTTGCAGGTACGAACGAACCGCCGGCAAACGGTCGAGACTTCCGCCGTCGAGAATGGCCCCCATGGCTCCGCATTGCGAATGCCCACAAATGATGATGTCATGGACATTTAGTACAGAAACAGCGTATTCAATGGTCGCCGCCTCCCCCCCCTGAACCGCGCCATAAGGGGGAACGATGTTTCCGGCCACACGCAGAATAAAAAGTTCTCCCGGCTTTGTCTGAGTCATCAGATTCGGGCTGATTCGCGAATCAGAACAGGTGATAAACAAGGCCAGAGGATGCTGTCCATCAACAAGACGTTCGAAAAACTGCTGCTGCTGAGCGAAAACAGTCTCTTGAAAATTGTGAATGCCACGGAGAAGCTGTTGCATGGATATCTCTCCAGAATTGCCCATCGAAGGCAAGTGGCAATCGATGTGAAATCGGGTGAATGTTAATCAGGCAAGAGAGCACTCTGCTCTCTGATGTGCAGGCAAACCGGGATATCTGGGAACTCAAAGGCCCCATTCTTTCCCCGCCGAACTCGAAATTCGATTTCTGTTTTCGACACAGCTGCCTTCCGTAAGAAAACAGTTTCGATTTGTAATGAACTCTTCATCTTACTGCATGATGATTCTCCTATCGGCGCGAAAATTGGCCGTTAGGAACGGAATCCCGATTTTTTATCGCGTCGCCAAGCATTTTTGATTGCGGAACGAAAATTCACAACTGCGTTGCCATCAACCTTGCCATCATGGACACAATTTTAAACTTCTCTTAATCTCGCCATGCCTCCCACTCATTTCATTTTACCCATTCACCCTGAGTGGCGTCTGTAAACGTGCGATGAATCGCCTCTTTTTGATTCGTTTCAGGATCGAAGTGCTTGAACTTCCAAGAATTGACCGCCTGAGGACTTGAGTCTTTCTGACCGTTATTGACTCACTTTTTCAACCGGGCCTATACTCCGCCCGCGCATCCTGGCCAGACTGCGCAACAAGAAGATCAATAATCCGAGCTGGCTCACTGATGTCATGTCCAACTGTTCCCTTGTTTTGTGTCTTCTCGCCAAAGGGTTCACATTTCACAACAAACCGAAATCAAACAACTTACAGAATTGAACGGGTACGCAGGATGCGTTCCCCTCACGTTTGACTGACCCCATTCCTTGTCTGTTGTCATGGCTCATGATTGCAGCCATGACGATCACTCGTCCCCTCCCTGTGAACGGATTCCGCGTGTCGCTGATTCGACCGCATAGTGCAGGATGCCTGCTGTTGGCGCTGGCTGTGATGCTCAGCGTGACGCTGCCGGTGTGCGCACAGGACCCCGGCATTCACTCGTTCCGTTCCCAGGAGCAGAACTCCAAACCGCTCACGATCAAGGCGGACTTCACCTCCCGTTTTCAGGATGGTTCCGAGTCGGTTCTGCTCATGCGGGGGAATTGTGAAATTCAGTTCGGAGAACAACACTATTCCGCACCGTTGATGGTGCTGTGGGAACAACCGGTCCCGGGCGGACAGTCTGTCATTCAGGCGTATCTGGAGACGTCGCCGGAGTTCTCTGCAACGGCATCCACGTCATCCGGGATGACGCCCAGTCCCTATCATCTTGTCGATCTGACGACCTCCAGACGAATTGAGCGGCAAGGCCGGGAGGCCGTCGACATTCCCGGAACCCGGGAGGATCCGGCGTACCGACGTGCTGTGCAGCGAAGACAGGAATCACACGGGCAGATTCAGCCGGTGCAGTACACCTTTGATTCCCCCCCGATTGGTGGCCAGTTCCTGCCTGCTCCGGAATGGGGAGCACCGACCCGAATTCGACAACAAGTCAGGATTACACCGCGTTTCCTCGGGGGCAGACTGGAACTGAACGGCGGCATTGCAGAAGGGTCGATTCCGCCCGAGTATGTCACCACATTGACCGGTGGAGTCAATATCGTGGTCGACAACGTTCCATTGAATATGGGAGGGCAGATGATTCTCTCCCGCATCGACCTGACGGCCGATCAGGCGGTCATCTGGACGGATGCTGACCGGATTACTGGTGAGGGAAGTTTTGATATCGATTCCACATCCTCGTTTCAGGTTTATCTGGAGGGGAACATCGTTGTCCGGCAGGGAAACAATAATGTTCGTGCGTCGCATGCGTTCTATGACATCAATCAGAAGCGCGGACTGGCCATGAATGCCGAACTCCGCACATTGCTTCCTGATCTTCAGGGATCACTGCGGGTACGAGCCGCTGAAGTGCGACAGCTTTCAGAGAACAAGTATCACGCCCGAGACGCCTTCTTTACCACCAGCGAGTTCGGAAAGCCGAACTATCGCATTCAGGCGAGCGACGTCTTTCTGGAAGAACAGTTTTTCGGTCATCCTTCCCGGGTCAACTCGGTCACAGGACAGCCGGAAGGAGGAACGTACGTTGCCACAAGTTTGAATAACACGCTCTTCATCGGAGATACACCCATTTTCATGGCGCCGTATCTTTCGGGGTATGCGGAAGACCCGCATATTCCGATTCGAAAATTCAATGCCGGCTACTCCCAGATGTTCGGTGCCACTCTGGAAACCGCCTGGGATCTGGACACCATGTTCGGGCTGAATCTCCCGCGCGGCGTCGATCTGGATTTGCAGGCCGATTACTTCTCCGCTCGCGGTCCGGGGGGAGGAGTTCGAAGTCTGTTTGATACGGATTTATCTCTCTTCGGGATGCCGGTTCATCATGAAGGCTGGGGGCAGGCCTATTACCTGCATGATCATGGCACAGACAATCTCGGACAGGGACGAAGAGACCTGCCGGTGATCAATGACGACCGGGGAAGGATCGTTCTCCGGGATCGCATCACCTTCAATAATGAAACCTGGCTGCAGGCCGAAGTGGGGCACGTTTTCAACAACGACCGCAACTTCATGGAGCAGTATTACGAGTCGGAATGGGACAATCAGAAGGATCTGGAGAACCTGCTGTTTCTGAATCATCAGGTCGACAATGTCACGGCCAGCCTGATGGGAAACATTCGATCCAACAACTTCAACGATCATACCAACTGGCTTCCCAAGGCGGATTTGACGATTCTCGGGCAGCAGGTGTTTGACACTCCTCTGATCTGGAGTTCACACTCGTCATTGGGTTACGGACAGCTTCGTCCTGCCGAAGCCCCCTTTGACCCGACTCTCGATCCGTTCCAGTCACTGCCGTACTTTGCTGACGTGAATGGACTGGTCACGATGACCCGCCATGAAGTGAATCTGCCGTTCGACGTTGGTCCGGTGCACGTCGTCCCTTACGCCATGGGAGAGCTCGCCTACTGGGAAGAAGACCTGACCGGCAGCAGTCTCGGCCGAGCCTATGGAACGGCCGGGGTCCGGGCGAGCGTGCAATTCTCCAAGTATATGCCTCACGTGCAGAGTTCCATTCTCGGATTAAACGGACTGGCCCATAAAGTGGTCTTCGATGCCGATTACTATTATGCCCAGTCATCACAACAACTGGATCAAATCGCTCAATACAATGCCTTCGACGAAAATGCTCAGGAGCGGTTTCGTGAGCGTCTCGTTCCGGTTGAATTAGGAGGAGCACCACTTCCGGCTTACATGGATCCACGGTATTACGCCGTTCGTCACGGAGGAAGTCGATCGGTGACCGCTTCTGCCAATGAACTGGTGGACGATCAACATACTCTCTGGCTGGGAATGCGAAACCGCTGGCAGACGAAAGTCGGGCCGGCCCATAATTCTCGAATCATCGACTGGATGGAGTTCGACCTGGGAACCGCGATCTTCCCGAACGCGGATTCCGATAACTTCGGAGAAACCCTGGGATTGATCAACAGCCGATACGCCTGGCACGTCAGCCCCCGAACCTCGTTCCTCGCCAGCGGTGTCTGGGACGTGTTCTCAGGTGGACAGAGTGTCTGGAATGCAGGAGTTCTTCATCAGAGATCCGCCAGAGGGAGCATGTATCTCGGGTATCGTCAGGTGGAAGTCGGACCAATCGAAAGCCGGCTCATTACGGGTAGCTTTTCGTATGTCCTCAGTCCAAACCTGTATGTGGTGACTGCAGCAGCCCAGTATGATGTCAGCGAAGGAATCGATCGGGGAGAATCGGTCACGGTCACTCGAATTGGAGAATTCTTTTTACTCCACTTCGGAATCGGTTACGACCGCAGTCGAAACAACATCGGAATGGCACTCTCTCTGGAGCCCAAGTTCGGAAGCTACGGCAGCAGTTCCATGCAGCTGAATTCCCTTCTGGGAATTCGTTAGGATCGTCACTTCCCAGGAGCAGAGAGTCTGCCGGAAAAGAGAAACGCCTGATGCACCAGTGGCACATCAGGCGTCGATTGATTCATTTCGAACAACCAGAATTATTCTGGTTTGCGGTTCTGTCGGAAGACGAAGTCTTCAAAGTGCCACTCGGAAGAGTTGTTCTCTTCGGTGAAGCTCTGGAACAGCTCCCCCATCAGTTCGTGGAAACGGCTCTGCTGGATGGAATAGAAGTTGTGCTTGCCGTCGCGACGTGGATCGATCAGACCGGCAACTCGCAGCAGTGCCAGGTGATGGCTGACTGCGGGCTGGCTTTGTCCCAATCGTTCACACAATGCTGAAACGTGCAGTTCCTTTTCCCGACCTAGGAAAAAGAGAATCTTCAGGCGGGTTTCATCTGCCAGCAACTTGAAAACTTGTACCAGATCCTTTTCGAGCTTCTGAGACAACTCAGGAACACGTGGCTGGCGGTACTGCGGAGTACTCTCTGTACTTCGCACTACTGGAGGTTCTGCAAACTGGGTAATCATTTCTTGATCCTGTTGTTCTTGATCCGGTGGAACGGAAGGAGCACCTTCCTTCTCGGCATTCGATCCTGGCGACCGGGGAACGTGGTCCTCTTTCAAAGGAATCCCTTTTTCGATGTCAGCAGGGAACTACTGATGGACTATCTATCTGCTTGGCAGTTCCACATCACAAGTCTCTTGCCGAGTCTCTCTGTAACGAGTTTTTTTGACTCAGAAGAAACACCTGCCATGGGGTTTGCTGGCTGAACTGAAGAAATTGCACGTTCAATCCTGAACATACGACAACGACTTTTCGCATCCATAAAATTCAAATTGATGTCTTGGTTCTGAATGAGAGATGAAAAACAAACGCATGCACAATAAAATTCGTGCAGGTCAGTTTAAACGCCCACCAAACGGAACGCTTAGTAACACCAAATCGTTATTCCTTGATTGCGAACTCGGTTGCCAATATGTGAGCGGCCGGAATAAAGGGGGCCGCTTGACCGTTTCCTTCAGTCTGGCAGGAAAACCTGACCAACCAAAGCGAGTGAAAAAGCGACCGACTCAGTCGTCTATTGCACTCCTCCGCGATTATGCGCACGAAGAGTGGACACGTCAATCACTTCTTACTCGACTTTTATGAGTTCCTCATAAAACGGAACGTTCTGGAGACTTGTCCTGAAGTTCTTCCACGAGAGATAAATACGTCACAGAATAAAGGATTGCGACAAACGGAAACGCCAGTATCGGGCCGAGAATGGGGATTCCCGCCGTCAGGAGAATCACCAGAAACTGGGCCAGAAAGATTCCCAGAGACGTTCCAAGGTGCCCTCGAGTCAACTTCCAGGAAGTCGCGGAGGCTGAAAACAGCGACGTTTCGTGATCGACGATGAGTCGTCCATACGGCCAGAATCGACCGAGAATCAGGACTCCCGGGATAATGCCACAAAGAAGTCCGACACAAACACTTGTCCAATAAAAAGTTCCGGCCACAGCAATCTTCCCGGAATGACGATCCATGCGAAGAAGGTGGCCGGCACTGGTCGGCTCCTCCCGGGCGATCGCCAGGAAGATTCGAAAGTTTCCTGCCGCCAGAGATCCCGAGACAAGGACCATTCCCAGAACAAAGATGACGGCAAACACGCCCACTGCCAGAGCAGGCTCAACCTGCACTATCGCGCTGCAGGCAAAGGCCAGAGCCAGAACCAGGAAGAATCCAAGAACCGTGGCAACCAGATCAACGGCACCGACCAGAAAGCAGACTGCCAGATTTTTTGTGTAAACTTTCCAGGATTCCGACAGAATTCGCTCGAAAGAGGCCCGGTGTTGTCCTCCGTTCCAGCGAGACGCGGTGCATTCTGCACATCGTAACACATTTGAAATTAATGCTTTGCCACATTTCCCGCAGCATTCCGGAGACTCAGTCTCATCGAACCAAGTGTCGGGTTCCACTTCCACCGGGAAAGAGGATGGAGCTGTCTCTCGAAGGAGTCGCCGCTCGGACATCGGTTGCATGCGTTCGGCAAGTTCCGACTCAAACGAATTGTAAAATCCCCCGGAGTCGGCACGACGGGAGGGGAGCGGAACCTGCAATGATTCATCGCAGATCGGACAATGAATGAACTCTCCCCCCTTCTGGAGCGGTGCTCTCAGAACAGCCTGACAGTTCAGACATTCAAATTCGATACTCACCGTGCCGGGGACTCCAGTTGTTTCACGCCGTCAGATTTTCTCCCCATTGGAACAAATCTGGAACTCCTGAGTTTAGAAGTTGAACCCCAATTCTGCATACAGAAATGTTGCAGATGTGGAATCTTCTGTTGAAAATGGATTCGGTTTCCGTTTTGTGGGAGGAGACTGAAAAATGATCGACGTGAAGACCGATTCCCGACCGTCAGCCTGGCGGGGCTGGCTTCTGGTGGAATCCCTGTTCTGGATGGTGGGCTTTCTCGTTGCCCAAGGGGTGGTTCTGCTGGGATTGTTCGGGATTTTGCTGGTGAGTTGTTTCGGTCTGCAATGGCCCGGTCATGAGCGTGTGATTGAATGGGTGCTGGAGACGAATCTGGACCGGTCCTTTCTTCTGATCGGCGTTCCGGTTCTGGGTGCGGTGTTTCTTCTTCTGCCGATTATTCGCCTGAGAGAAGGACGAGACTTCCGTCGAAAAATCGGCTGGCGCTATCCCACGACGGACGAAATCATCATTTCTCTGGCGACCGTTTGTCCCATCGCGATGATCGGCAATCTGGTTTACGATCAGACGCATCACTGGTGGTCTGCCGGACCGACCTTTCTTCGGCCATTCGCGTCCGCATTGCAGCAGACCTCACTCGATCATCTGTACTCCACCTTTCACGGAGTTCCTTATCCCATTCTGATCGTCACCATGGCCCTGGCTCCGGCGTTTGCGGAGGAGTTGATCTTTCGCGGAGTTCTTGGTCGACGGCTGGTGATGCAGTTTGGAATCATCCCGGGGGTGCTTCTCTCCTCCTTTTGCTTTGCCGTGATTCATGGATCAGTCCCTCATGCGGTCGCAACATTCCCCATCGCCATATTGCTGCATCTTCTGTACATCCAGACCGGCACGATCTGGATCCCGGTTCTGGTCCATTTCTGTAACAATCTGTTGGCGGTCTCTCTGGTCCACTTCCAGTTGAATACTGGCGTCTCCATTACGCCGATGCTGATCTGCTCGCTCAGTCTTTATCTCGTGATGATGCTGGCTTTGCTGTCGCTTCGTTCGTCACAATGGCACGCGATCCATCAGCCACGCATCTCGCCTGCCCGTTAAATGCATGGCAAAACCATCCTTCAACAACATCCGGGAGGATGTTCGAGCATTGCATGCCGTCTTATGTGGCATTGCATATTATTGTCTCTCGTGACTTGAAAACCGGTGCGGGGTTCTTTGTAGAATTCAACTGTCGATTTTTATATATAAGATCCGGTTCCTGTTTGAGTTGATCCTGCCGATTGATTCCCTCCGATAATTTCGTCCTTGCCTTGTTTGCCGTCATCTGTGAGGAGCCCTGCATGCCCAGTGATTCGGATTCGACATTGAATCGTCGCGATCTTCTGAAAGCCTCCGTTGCCGGATCGTTGATTCTGGCAGGACGTGCTCATCTGGACGAAGCCATTGCTGCTGAGAAGGTGGAGCCAGCCACTCTTGCCCCTGCGGCAAAACCGGATCTGATTCGGCAGGAAAACTCTCTGCCCGGTTCGAATGACTGGCAACTGACCAGAGTTCGGGTTGATAAAAGTGGATACCGGGCACCAGAGATCGAAGGGTATTGTTCCCGGCAAAGTGTCGCCGCAGGTGAAAAGCTCGACTTCATGGTGTCGACCAATCCTGCTGTCGACTTTGTGATCGAGATCTTCCGCACCGGTTGCTACGGAGGAGCGGGAGCACGGCTCATGACAACATTGGGCCCATTCCCCGGTGCTGTTCAAACGACACCGGCGCCGGGCGAAAAGAACATTCATGAATGCCGCTGGACACCATCGGCATCAATTGTGGTTCCGGAAGACTGGCCGAGCGGTGTCTATCTGGGACGTCTTTCGACAGCGAAAGATTCCACGGGAGGTTACTGGCAAAATTATGTCGTCTTTATTGTTAAGGACGACCGTCCCGCAGATATTCTCTTTCAATGCTCGGATAATACCTGGCAGGCTTATAATAAATGGCCTGATAATTATTCGATTTATACACATCCTAAAGGAGTGCAGGGACCGTGGGCAGATGTCAGCTTTGATCGCCCGTATTGTAAATATGCTCAGATCTACAGTAATCCCCAATCTCTCGGTTCCGGAGAATGGCTCTGTTTCGAATTCCCGTTTGCTTACTGGCTGGAATCGCAGGGATATGACGTCACTTATTGTTCCAATAGCGACATGCTGACGCCGGATCGAGGCCTTAAGTGCAAAACATTTCTGAGTGTCGGTCATGACGAGTACTGGGATCTCAGACAGTTTGAAAGCGTCACGAAAATGCGTGACGAGGGAGTGAATCTTCTGTTCTTCAGCGGGAATTCCATCTGCTGGGTCACTCCCTTCCGTGAGAGCAGTGACGGCGTTCCGAATCGAATCATCTTCCGTGGAGGACCGTATGGCGAACATCGCTGGGCAGAGGAACGTGAGAAGCTCTTCGGACCGTTCCCTCATCATGGGCCAGACGAAGGGGCTTTGATGGGAGGAAGAAATGTTCGTCCAGTGAACGGCGGAGGAGACTGGATTGTCTCTCTGGAAGATCACTGGATGTTTGAAGGGACGGGCCTGAAGAATGGGGATTGCATCCCCGGTCTGGTGGGCTGGGAATTTCATGGGGATCCTCCGGAAGATCTCCCCAGTCTGGAAGTGGTCGCGCAGGGAATCGCGTTGAACGGTGGAGTCAATCCGGCCCCCTGGTCGGCCACAATGTATTCCGGTCCCAAAGAGAATTTTGTATTCAACGCCTCCACCATTTTCTGGTGTCAGGGACTCTCAAGCCCGCCAGGACACATGTTGCCCTGGTCACACCATTCCCGGCCTCATGGGCCTGACGCGCGTGTTCAGAAAATGACGAAAAACCTGATCGACCGGGCCATCGCCAAAGATCGATAGCCGGTTCTTTGGGAAATCATCTAGTGTTGCGTCAGCATTCAAAATGAGGGTGGAAGAATCGAAACGGGAGCGGCCAACGAGCCGCGGAACATGTGAGACAACCCGAAGTTTGAAGCCTGACAAGGCACGAGTCCATCCGCAACCACGGAGGAATGAGATTTCACCGCAAAGACGCGAAGGACGCCAAGAAAATTATGCCTTTGCGCTCTTCGCATCTTTGCGGTGAAAATCTCCTGGAATTCCTCACGCCATGGACTGAACCTGTGCGAAGTCACATTGCCGTAAAATTGCAAAACTGGCAAACTGCACGAGACCTGTTCTTTGGCGATTGTCGAATCGACCAAGTGATACGGATACTCAATGGACTGGGTACGCCTCGTGCAATTTTTTTCCTCTCCTCGATTCGTCGTTTCGGCACTCGTTGTCGTGACGGTGCTTTGTTACGCCGGGACATTTCGGAATGAATTCGTCGATTTCGACGATGATCGCTATGTCACCCATAATGAAGTGGTGCAGCAGGGGCTGACGCTGGAGGGAATCGTATATGCCTTCACGACCGTTCATACCGGGAACTGGATTCCCCTGACCTGGCTCTCTCTGCAACTGGACGTTTCGTTGTTCGGTCTGAATCCGGCCGGTTTTCATGGGATGAATCTGTTCTTCCATGTGGTCAACGTGTTGCTTCTCTACCAGCTGGTCAGAAGCATTGGCGGGAGCCTGGGGCAAGGTTTTCTGGTAGCGGCCCTGTTTGCAGTTCATCCGTTGCATGTGGAATCCGTTGCATGGATGTCCGAGCGTAAGGATGTCATCAGTACAGCGTTTCTGTTGTGGGCCTGTCTCGCGTATGTGCGGTATACGCGTTCCCCTTCACCCCAACGGTATGTCGGGGTGATGTTACCGCTGGCTCTGGGATTGATGGCTAAGCCGATGCTGGTGACATTGCCGGTACTTCTTCTTCTGGCTGATTTCTGGCCTTTGAACCGGTGTCGTGAGTTGGCAGGGACGAATACAGACAGTACCAAGACACGGTTCCCGTTCTGGAAACTCTGTCTTGAGAAGGTGCCGTTGCTGCTGGTTGTGGTGGCGATCTCCGCAGTGACAATCTTCGCCCAGAAGACCGATCTGGCGATGGTCAATACAGACATTCATCCAATCCCGGCACGAGTGGCCAACGCGGTCTGTTCCTCTGTCTGGTATCTGTCAAAAACATTCTGGCCGGTGGAACTGTGTGTTTTCTATCCATTGGACTACGGAGTGATTGACTGGCCGAACACAATCTGGTCGGCAATCGTTCTTTGTGCTGTGACCGCAGGAGTCCTTTCGCAATGGCGAGCCCGACCTTATCTGCTGTTTGGATGGGGATGGTTTCTGATTTCGCTTCTCCCTGTCATTGGACTGGTTCAGGTCGGAGGGCAGGCCCATGCGGATCGCTTCAGTTATGTGCCGCATCTGGGATTGTTTTTCGCAATCGTCTGGTGGGGAACAGAGGTTGTTGATCGCCTGAAGCTTTCCAGTCAGGTGAAATGGTCACTGGCGGGAGTGCCGTTGTTGTTTTGCGGAATCCTGACAGTGCAACAGGTTGCCATCTGGCGGGATTCGGTCACCCTTTGGACCCATGCCGATCGGGTTCAGACAGAGAACTGGAAAGCCCGATTTCATCTGGGACAGCATGAATTAAGGAATCGCAACTGGTCTGCCGCCCGAGCTCTGGCAGAGCAATCCATTCAAATTCGTCCGGGAAATACCGATGCCTGGGGACTGGTTGGGAAAACCTATGTACAGGAACAGCGCTGGGAGGAGGCTCAACAGGCGTTTGAATATGCCTTGTCAATGGATCACTGGCACCGGGATTCGTTAATCGGACTGGCAGCTGTCGCGTATGGAAAGAACCGTCCTCGTGATGCGGAACAGTTCCTTCTGCTCACACTCGAAAAAACTCCTCGAGACTCCTTTGCACGAACTCAACTCGGATTACTGTATGCCGAAACCGGACGGCTGGAAGGAGCGCTCGAACAACTTCTCATCGTGACACAGCAGGCACCGAGGAATCCAACTGCATGGAAAGTCACCGGTCAATTGCTGGCGAAATCGGATCGGTTTGACGAAGCCATTGCCTCTCTCAATCAGGCGATTCAGCGACAGCC
>DATMFC010000259.1:0-8625 GCA_035556335.1 Planctomicrobium sp.
CGATGCATTGGCTCTGCGGTATAACGCGAGGGAGTTTGAGTGAGCGTCTCGACATCCATCTCCCAGAGAGTGATTGCCGTCTGATTGCCGTAATTCAGCACCGGGTCACTTTGCGTCCCGTGAGAGACGACTACAAATGGAGCCTGAAACAAACGTTCCGCCTGTTCTTCGGCAGACCCGTCACGAGAAATGAGTTCGATCCCCAAGTATCGACGGTAGGAATCGAGCAGGAGTTGAGTGTGGGCAATCCAGTCGGGGCGGGATGCAGGGGAATCGGTCATTTGAAAGGGGCTTTGCGTGTGCTTCAAAGGGAAGAGTTCGGAATGACAGTACTTCCAAGTTTGTTTGTGATGGAGAGCAAGGGGTCAGGATTCAGGGACCAGAGGTCAGAAAAGATCCGGAAAAAGCCTGCATTTTCTACCCACTATTTCCTACCCACTACCCACTCCTCACTTTTTTCCTGCTACTGGACGACGAACTGAATGGATTCGGTAGCGATTTTTCCGCTGATTTCATCCTGAATCATTAACTTCAGAATGTGTGGGCCGCTCGTGAGATGGGAGGGGAGGGACAGCCGGTAACTGTGGAAGTAGTCGGTCCGTAACGTGCGGCACTGATCTTCGGTTGCTTCGAAACTGTTCCGGTCCACGAGGTGCTGTTCGTTTCCACCGGTGTAGATTTCGATCGTCGAACGGATTCGGGTGCGGTAAATTCCTTCTGTCGTCGGAGCACTGATGAAGTTGCGGATTTCGGAATAAATCAACACCGCCTGTCCGGCCGAGAAATGACTGGATGGAAACGGTTCGTAATCTCCAAATCCATTGATCTTCTGACAGATCACAAGATTTCTCAGACGGAGCTTGGCCGTCTGTTGCAGGCGAAATGCGGCGGAACGGAGGTGAGCCACCGTTTGGGTGGCCCGTTCTCCGGCGTCCGTGGCTCCACTTTGATCCAGATGTTCTGCGAGACCGAGGAAGAGATCCGTCCAGAATTCCTGCTCGTAGTCGGGGAGCCCCGGGATGACCTGTTGGGCTTTCTGAGGCTGATTCTCAACCAGATAGAGCATGCGCAGGGCCACCTGTTTACGGATGTCATCCCGTTGGGCTGCACTCCCGGAAGCGGAGTTGCCTGAGACCGAGGTTTCGGCTTCCAGCAATGAAATCAGCTTTTGGACTTCATCTTCCCACAGAGCGGAACCGGGGGTCAGTCGAGGAGGAGCCTGCACCGGAAGAGCGGCCGCAATCTGTCGAGGTTGTTCTGGGGCTGACTCCCGGGCGTGGAACTGTGCCAGCGCCGCATCGGCTTTCGCCTGATTTCCAAGAATGAGCGGCAATCCGAACGTGCTGATTCGTTCCGGTTTGTCAGCTGCTGCTTTCTCTGCCGCAGGCCGTTCCGCAGGGAGCTTGTCGAGTGGACCTTTCTCGCTGCCGGGCACTGATTCTCCGCCGTCCGCGGGATGTGTCCAGATGCGGGTCGGATCCGCGAATGAACGGATCTTCTGAGGCCAGGCCGAAGGGGACAAAAGGTCGTTCGAAGCTGATTTCTGAGGAAGAACCGGTTCGGTCCCCTCTGTTGCCGCTGCTTTTTCAAAGAGTGGCAGATGGTCTGTCGGGGCGGTTCCGGAGGCGGTAACCACGCCGGACTTCATTCCAGCGTTCGGCGCAATGGCCTCATTCGAGGCTGCTTTTGCCGATGCAACGCCGGGAGTGGAAGCCAGCGGAGAGTGAGAAGCCTCCGTCTCTCCTCCATTGGAAAAGCGACGCAACTGGAGGAGGTAGGGGACCTGGTCGGAATCCACTGATTCCAGCAAAGCGATCCATTCCGCCCGATCCTCTGCTGAAGCCTCTCGAAGTTCCGCTTCGATCAGCATTCGAGTGGCGGGATCATGGACAATCGGACCACCGGATGCGCCACCCGATTTCGGTTCGTCCTGAGCAATCAGCGGTTCGTAGCCCGAGTCTTCATCTTCCTCCAGCGGGAGGTCTTTGATTTTCCTGGACGGCTCTTTTTGTTTACTGGTGCGAATGCCGGGAAGCCATCCGGGGGAAAAGTCCCAGCGCGGAGGGGCCGACGCGCATCCCATGGTGAATGCGAGCAGAAGCACGCCGATCTGTCGTGCCCGGCTGATCATGGTAATTGAAAACCGAGGGCTGGTCCGTCCTGACTTGTGGCGAGGTCAATCTGTCAATTCAGATTGCATTCTCGCTCCCTGATTTCTCAGGGAAATTAGGAGCCGCGAGCAAAACTTCTCAAACGATGAGAATTCCTTTTCCACGAGCGGATCGGGGACAGTTTTGCCAGGGCTTCTAAGTCTTACGGAAGGGAAATGAACAAAATCCGTTTTGAACATCTACAGCTTGAACATCCACAGTGATGCCCGATCACTGCTATTATCCAAAATGATGTCATTGCAACGCTTTACATTGTTGCTTCAAACCTGTTTGGTCTATGATTCGCGAACTGCATTCAACGTTTTGTTGTTGCCTGATCACTGGAATGGTATGTGGTCGACAGACCGGATCGACGGGAAAATTGAGGGAGGGGAGAGAAACCTACCTGAAATTTTGCTTCCGGATCAACCCCAGAATCTGGAACGGCTTGAAGTAGAGTAGAGATGATTCAGGGTGGTCCAGATTGCAAGCAATCGCGGCCACCCATCCGTTTCCGTGTCTTCCGTCCTTTCCGTGGTTCCTCCTGTTGATCCCTTGGAGTTACGGTGCGTCTGGACGCACCCTACGTGTCATTTGAACGAAAAACGTCAAGCTGCTCTGTTTGATCTGGGACCGGAACCTGAAAAATGGGAACTGGAGGCGGATGCGGACCGTCTGGTGGCTCAGGTGGTTTTCAATCGTCCGCTCGATCCCGTTTTCTCCTACGCAGTTCCGGAAGATTTGCGAGAACTGATTGTTCCCGGTCAGCGAGTCCGGGTCCCCTTCGGTCGTGGAGATAAACTGACGCTCGGCTACTGTGTCGGCCTCACTGGAGACGCCCCGGCACATCGACGGTTGAAGGTCATTCAGGAAATTCTGGATCGGGAGCCGCTTCTCTCTCCGTCCATGCTCGACCTGACCAAATGGATCAGCGACTACTATCTCTGCAGCTGGGGACAGGTTCTCGACAGCGTGATTCCGGCCGGTGTCCGCAAGCAGGCGGGAACCCGCGAAATTCTCACGTTTGAATTGAACCCGGATGTTGACCTGACATCTCTCAAGCTGACTGCCAAACAGAAAGCGATCATCGAAGCTCTGCAGTCCAGCACCGAACTTCTCACAATTGATCAACTGTCGGAACGAGCCCGATGCGGGACATCTCCAATAGATACACTCAGACGAAAGGGAGTGATTGTTCCGCGTCGTGTTCGAACCGAGGTCGCTCAGGCGAAGCAGTTTGACGTGGCCAGACAGACCGACCTGGCTTTGAACGGAGAGCAGAAAGCGGCTCTCAACGGGATTCTTCAATCATTACGAGGGCAGCATCACGAAACGCTTCTATTACATGGTGTGACCGGCAGCGGAAAGACGGAAGTTTATATTCAGGCGATTCGTGAAGTGGTCAGTTACGGTCGTCAGGCAATTGTCCTTGTCCCGGAAATCAGCTTGACCCCTCAGACAATCCGGCGTTTCAGTGCCCGGTTTGATTCCGTGGCCGTGTTACACAGCCACCTTTCTGATGCCGATCGTCACTGGCACTGGCAGGAGATTGCCGAAGGTCGAGTGCAAGTGGTCGTGGGAGCCCGCAGTGCGGTCTTTGCCCCGGTTCCGCATCTCGGTCTGATCATCATCGACGAAGAACATGAAGGAACGTTCAAGCAACATTCGACTCCCCGCTACCATGCCCGGGAAGTGGCTCGAGAACGGGCGAGACGAGAAAACATCCCACTGATCCTCGGTTCCGCGACCCCGACGCTGGAATCGCAGTTGCGGGCCGAGCGGGGGGAAGACCGTTTACTGAGAATGGAACAACGGGTTGAAAAACGTCCGCTGCCGCATGTGACACTGGTCGACATCCGAAATGATCCCCTCATTTCGAAAGGACATTCGATCGGTCGTGCGCTCGGTCAGGCGATCACTGTCGCGCTGCGGGAACAGGGACAGGTCATCCTGTTTCTCAACCTGCGGGGATACTCCCCTGTCCAATGGTGTCCCCGCTGCGAGGCGATCCGCTGCCCGGACTGTGATCTTTCTTTAACGTGGCATCGAGACAAAGGGATCCTGCTCTGTCATAGTTGTGACTACTCGATCAAGCCGGCAGAACGGTGTTCCAAGTGCGGACTCCCCGGCCTGCGATTCATCGGGACCGGAACACAGCGACTGGAAGAAGAACTGCGGATCAAGTTTCCAGACGCCCGGGTTCTTCGCATGGACAGCGATTCCATGAAAGCACCCGGAAGTCACGATCAGGCGCTGGAGTCATTCCGTGAAGGAAAGGTCAATCTCCTTCTCGGGACACAGATGATTGCCAAAGGACTCGATTTCCCGAACGTCACACTCGTGGGGGTGATTGATGCCGATTCACTGTTACATCAACCGGAACTTCGAGCCAGAGAGCGAACTTTTCAATTGATTTCGCAGGTTGCAGGTCGGACGGGGCGTGGAGAACGGGAAGGGCGAGTGCTGGTGCAGACGATGTCTCCGGATGAACCGGTGATCCAGTTTGCCGCCCGACATGACTACGATCAGTTCGCTCAATTTGAATTGAAGCACCGCCTCGAAGCGAAAGCTCCTCCCTATTTTTCAATGGCACGTCTGATTCTTCGGTCTCTCTCCGACGAGGCCGCTCAGGCGGAAGCACGTCGAATTGCAGGGATTTTGCGAAAGGTGACAACTGAACAGCAACTTTCGGTTCGAATTCTCGGCCCGGCTCCGGCAATGATTGCCCGACTTCGTAAGTTTTTCCGATATCATCTCCAATTGACGTCGGAATCCCGGGGGGCCATCGAACAACTGTGGCGTGTCGCGTCTCCGCAACTTCAACTTGCATCAGATGTTGAGTTGGTGATCGACATTGATCCAATGGATATGCGGTGAATCGAAACACCCACAGATTCGGTAGAATCTTCACATCTGTGCCGATCGTCGAGATTCGTTTCTGCAAACCTGATCAGATATGATTTCCCCCTTTCCCATCTGTGGTCATCCATCAAGATTATCAATCCGGAAACCCGAGTCTGCTTGACCCTGATTGAGTGGCTTCCGTACACTCTTGGATCGTTATTTTTTTCATGGGCAGTTCCTTTTTTCCTCCAGCAAGGCAAGAGTGACCGTTGAGAGCGATCATCAGCGATATTCACGGCAATCTTGAGGCGCTGGAAGCGGTGTTAGATGACATCCGCCAACAGAACATCTCACAGATTTACTGTCTTGGGGATATCATCGGATACGGGCCGAATCCTCGGGAATGTATCGATCTGGTTAAACACCATTGCCAGGTGACGATTCTGGGAAACCATGATCAGGCGGCCATGTTCGATCCGGAAGGATTCAACTCCGGAGCGGAACGAGCCATCTTCTGGACCCGGCATACGCTGGAGTCGGGAGACCCGGCAGGAAATGAACGTCGCTGGGAATTCCTGGGAGACCTGCCACGCATGCGACGGGAAGACATCTTCCTGTTCGTGCATGGTTCCGCACGGAACCCGTTGAATGAATACGTGTTTCCGGAAGACATCTACAATCAGCGGAAGATGGAGCGAATCTTCGGACTCGTCGACCGTTATTGCTTTCAGGGACACACGCATATTCCCGGAGCTTTCACCGAAGATTACAATTTCCAGTCGCCGGAAGAATTGCAGCACCAGGTGGTATTAGGGGATCAGAAAGTTCTGATCAACGTCGGCTCTGTCGGGCAGCCGCGTGACGGGGATAATCGTGCGTCGTATGTCGTCATCGAAGGGGACACCGTTCAATTTCGACGAATTGAGTATGATTTCGAGAAAACGATTGCCAAAATCTATCAGATCCCCGAGCTTGATAACTTCCTCGGAGACCGTCTCCGAGATGGCCGGTGATACGCTGAACCGTTCCTGATGTCGGTTAACGTATTTGTATTGCCTGGGTTACGGCGGTGTGAACCGTTTCAATGCCGTAACGGCAGCAATTCCGGAGAGACACCCATTTGAATGCGCCCCCGGCGCACCTGTCAGAAAAGGAACGGCTTCCCGGCGTGCCGGATGGTCGATTGCGGAATGAGTCAACGTCGCCAGTTTCTTCCCGCCATCGTCGCGGTCTCTCTTTTTTTCATCTGGATGCAGGTTGCTCCAGTCCTGTTTCCGCAATTCTTTCCCCAGAATAAGCCGCTCAAAAATCTGATCGCCCAAAAAGCGAACAACGCCGAGTTGAATCCCGACCCAACGGCGGAAGGAAAAGAGCCAGCCAATGATCAGGGAGAGAGACCGGCCGAGTTCCCGGAAAAGTCCATCGTACTGGGAGAGCCGGGTTTCGATGCAGGCTACCTGCTGAAAGTGGATGTCAGCACTCGAGGAGCCTCGCTGGATGCAGTCTGGCTCACCGATCCCCGGTACACCACACTTGATCGCAAGGAACAACTTCGGGTTGTCGGCAACGACGTGAAGCGAAACATCGGCAACGGTGATCTTCAAACGTTCGACACCAAGATAACGGCGATCGACACGCTTCTGAAGCAGCACAACCTTTCTCTGGATACCGTCAACTGGGAGATCGTCTCACAGGATGTGGATTCCGTCGTTCTGCAATACCCATCTCCGGCAGGGAATCTGGTTGTTCAGAAATCGTTCCGGATTACCAAAGTGGATCTGGCGACACGTGACACCTCTTCCCTTGGTTATCTGGTCGACGTCGAACTGAAACTGACGAACTCCTCAGATCACCCGATTCAGACCAATTACTCTCTGATCGGTCCTGTCGGGGTTCCGTTGGAGAATGTGGAAAACTCACGACTCTTCCGTGAGGTGAAAGTCGGCACCATCGAAGATACCCGGCGACCGAACCGGATCACCGCCGTGACGCTGCTGGCGAACGAGTTGGTCAAGCAATACGAGAACTCTCTCCGCGAAGGAGGGAAACCGGTTGTGGAATGGCGACTTCCCATTGCCTACGCCGGAGTGGACGACCAGTTCTTCACAGCCCTGATTCGTCCAAAAGAAGATCAGGTAACGAACAGTACGATTGCCGCGATTCGGCCGATGCTGTTGCACCTGAATAGTGCAAAGCCCGAACGAAGTGATATGACGATTGTGATCGAGTCCCCTCAGATCCTGATTCCGGCCAAGGATGAGGTGACTTCGACCTATTCCTCTTTCTTCGGCCCCAAACGTCCCAGACTGATCCGTGATTTGAACGCGGAATCCACGATTCAACTCGGCTGGTTCGCCTTTGTTTCCAAGTTCATGCTCTGGATCCTGGGAGCCTTCAAAAGCCTGGGGATGCCATTTGCTCTGGCGATTATCGCGCTGACAGTCGTGGTCCGGCTGGCGATGTTCCCGATCTCCAAGAAGCAGGCGATTGAAGCCGAGAAGATGAAAATCCTCGCTCCGAAGATGAAGGAGATGCAGGAGAAGTACAAGAATCAGCCGGAAGAATTCGCCAAGGCGTACCGGGAGTTTCAGCGGAAGTACAACTATCATCCGCTGGTCGGCTGTCTCCCTGCGTTGTTGCAGCTGCCGATCTTCCTGGGGTTGTACAACGCCCTGTTTTATGCAGTCGACCTGCGGCTGGCGACCTTCCTGTGGGTTGACAATCTGGCCGCGCCGGACAATCTGTTCCCACTGGGATTCACTGTTCCGTGGTTCGGGTGGACACAGTTCAACCTGTTACCGTTCATCACAGTGGCGCTGTTTGTCGTGCAGCAGAAGATGTTTACGCCGCCACCGACTTCGGATGAACAGCGGATGCAGTACCGCATCATGAACGTCATGATGATCGCGATTGGTTTTGCGTTTTACACGGTTCCCGCAGGATTGTGTCTGTACTTCATCTCTTCCAGCCTGTGGGGAGTGATTGAACGCCTCTTGCTAAAAAAAAGCTTAGCGACCCATCAGAAGGCCGTTGCTGAAGCGGGGGCGGATAACGCTCCGGACGGCACCGTCATCGATGTTCCCAAAGGTCTTCCCAAACCGAAGCAGGAAGAAACAGGGGAACCAGCGAAGCCGAAAGAGCCGACATTCTGGCAACGCGCCCTCGCTGCGGCGGACGAAGCCAGAAGTGCAAAAGAGTCGCAGGCGACCGAGAAAAAGTTCAGCAACAAGAAAAAGAAGAACCCTCGAAGACCGTAATCCAGCGTCGCAACTCTCCGAGAGGAAAGTGTGTCGTTCACACATTCTGAGATCACCGTTTCGTTTCCGTGTCTTCCGTCCTTTCCGTGGTTCCTCTGAAACTTTCTGATTGTGCAAAATGACAGCAGGGTGCGTGTCGAAGACAACGCACCCTGCAAAACTGCTGTTCAGTCAAGATTCTCTAACCCAGATGATTCCCACTTGTAGGGTGGGTCGAGCCAACATGATGGCGCGGTGGGTCTTCAGTCGCAGGTTTCACTTCCAAAGATCGCAGACCGCCGCAAGCACAATTGGCCGTTGGCGACGACCCACCATCACGTTGCGCGACTTTGATCCACCCTACCATGAATCATTCGGGCTAAAATTCTCGTTTG
>DATMFC010000260.1:0-9081 GCA_035556335.1 Planctomicrobium sp.
AGAGGCCGCAACCCACAGGGCTGCCGGTGCATTTCGCACGAAGACGTTCCTGAAAGGCAACCTTTCCGAACAATTGACGGGGAGTTGCGGAATACACCGCTCCCATTGTTCGCTTCGTGCTCCATGCACCCTACATCAGTGGGCCACCCCGGATGATAACGATTCAAAGATCAGAGAAATTCCGGATCGACGCCGTAGTTGGAGAATCGCAGCGAATAATTTTCGTTGAACCAGTTCTCGATCTCCGGGATCGCATCGTGATCGAAGTCGGGAGAATGAAACAGAGTTCGACCGGGAGTCTGTTTCGTCAGTTCTCCGTCATCAAGAATCACCTCTCCTGAACTGACGAGATAGCGCGGCAGCTCGAACATTTTCTGAATGTCCTCCTGCGGCTGATAAAGCGTCACGTCCCCATCGGCTCCGACTCCAAGATGCCCCTTTTGCCTGAGTCCTAATATGCGGGCCGGAGCGGCGCGGGTGATAATTGCAATTTCACTGAGTGTGTACTCGCGGGTAATCTCCGGTAATGTGCAATGATTTCGCACTCCGTCCGGAAGCTGTTTCAGCATCTCTTCCCGACGATTTCGGTCCATTAACAAAGCAATAATCTGCGGGTAAGCCAGAAACGCGGCTCCGTTGGGATGGTCGGTACTCATGGCGATGCGCCACGGGTCCGGCATGAGAAGATACCACTCCAGACCGATCGCCCATTGCAAGGCATGTACCAACGACTTCTGTTTATAGACGATCGGAACAATCCCGCACCCGGCTTCTGATTCAATGTCGCCGCTAAACCATTTGCCGCCGACCCGTTTATGCAGGAAGTAACCGAGGGCGCTATCACCTGTCATCGCAGTGGCATTACCGAACAACACCTGACCGACATCGACCGTAATGTTCTGATGACAGGAAACGTACTCCACCAGTTCCGGTACACGCGAACAAAATGTGGACTGATCATCCGCATCGCCGCCGTAGCTATGAAACTGAATATGGGCCAGATGAGCGCGATGCCCTTCCAGTGCCTGCATCGTTTCCAGTGTCGTCGTCGCGTTTCCAGGAATGCCGAGATTCGTGCAATGCAGATGCATCGAATGCGGAAGCTGAAGCTCATCGACGATCCCGGCAATCTCCCGCAGTATCTGACGCGGCGTCACATTAAACTCGGGAACAATATCATCCAGCGAGCGCACGTTTCCAGACGATTGTTTCCAGACTTCCACTCCGCCGGGGTTCACGACTTTCACCCCATACGCTTTCGCGGAGTTCACAATCCACGCTAAGAAATTCCGGGCCTGTTCGTGATTCTTCTTTGCCAATTGTGCCAGGAGATACTCGTTATTGCCGAGCATCACATAAAAGCCTTTATCAAGAATCGGCGTATCAGCGAATTCTTCGTGCACATGCAGCGCCGAAAGAGGAGGAACCGCCGCATCAAAGGCCGACGTATAGCCTAATCCGGCATAGAGATAACCGGTCGTAAAGGTACTCGGAACCGTCCCTCCGGTTCCGGAACGAAACTCGCCTCGTCGGGCATAATGTTCCGTTTTATCTTCCGGTCGCATTTTCCGGGCGGCGTTCACCTTGGAACCGGCGATATGACAATGCATATCAACTCCGCCTGGCATCACGACCAAGCCGGTCGCATCAATCACCCGATCCGGCTTCAACGGATGATTCACATCCGGAGCCGCAACGACTTTCCCGTCCCGAATCCAGAGATCCCCAACGGTTCCGTCAATCCCATTGGCGGGATCATAAAGACGACCGTTGGAGATTTTGAGAACAGGCATGGGTTATAAAAACTAAATCCTAAATTCTAAGAACCAAATGGGGAAAAATTCTAAATACGAAATTCTAAAGTCCAAATTATCGCATTACTTTCAGGGGTCAAACTCACCCAATCGTTGTTTGGTTCTTAGTGCTTATAATTTAGAATTTTTCCTCTACGAGGCTTTCGCCGTCTCTCCCTTTTCCCCCTTGGTGCAGCGTCCGATTTCACGAACGGCTTGACGGAGACGCTGGCTGTTCTCGACGATGGCAAGGCGCAAATAACCTTCACCATCTTCCCCGAATCCGCGTCCCGGGCTGACGGCAACGCCCCCTTCTTCGAGAAGTTTCATCGAAAACTCGATCGAGCCCATCTTGGCCCATGGTTCCGGGATCTTCGCCCAGACGAACATACCGGCCTTCGGTTTCTCGATCTCCCAACCGAGTCGAATCAGGCCGTCACAAAGAGCATCACGACGTCCCTGATACTCTTCACAGAGTTCGTCGATCATACTGTCGCAGTGACGCATCGCCACGATAGCCGCGATCTGAATTGCCTGAAAGATTCCGTAGTCGTAATACCCTTTAATGGTCGCCAGAGCACGCACCATTTCCCGGTTTCCGCAACAGAAGCCGATCCGCCAACCAGCCATGCTGTAGCTCTTGCTCATGGTCGTCAGTTCGATCCCGACATCAAGCGCGCCAGGCGTCGCCAGAAAACTGGGAGCCTTGTAGCCGTCGTAACAGATGTCGGCATACGCGAAGTCGCTGATCACGAGGAACCCGTACCGTTTGGCGAGCTTGACCAGTTCGACATAGAAGTCGGCTTCGATCACCGTTGAAGACGGGTTGTGCGGAAAGTTGACAACCACCACCTTCGGACGGGGATACAGGTTCTCGCAGGTGTACGCGACGTTCCGCAGGAACTCGTTCGGGTCGCGGACATCCAGAGTGATCACGTTGCCGGAAGCGAGTACGACCGAGTACATGTGAATCGGAAAAGTCGGTGAGGGAACAATCGCCGTATCTCCCGGTCCCATCAGGGCCAGGCACATATGACTGAACCCTTCTTTCGACCCGATACAGGCGATCACTTCGTCATCGTGATTCAGTTTGGCTCCATAACGGGTTTCGTACCGTTTGGCCACTTCCCGGCGAAGATTGCTGATTCCGTTCGCGACCGAATACCGGTGGTTTTTCGGGTCCTTCAGCGCTTCGGCCAGTTTGTCTTGAATCATCTGATGTGGTGGATCGGTCGGGTTCCCCATCCCCAGGTCGATCACATCGATTCCGGCCACCCGTTTCTGATACTTCAGCTTGTTGATTTTCCCGAAGAGATACGGAGGTAAGCGTTTCAGACGATCCGCAACCGGGATCTGAAACGGGTTATCAGCAAACGGGACTTCACTTTCGTTACGCATTTCCAGCACCAGTATGTGAAAATAGGGAAGAACGGTCGGCAATAACGAGACCGTTCCTTGAGTACGCGTTTCAAAACTTGCCCCGATCCGCTCGCGAAAAAGGACAATCATCGTTCAAGGAAGTTCTGCTCGCGGCTCTAAAAAGCATCTTATCGACAATTTCGCCGGGTGACGAGATCACCCTTTCTACGAAATCCGCGCAATCGGCAACAATTCCACGAAGCCGGAAAGAGCCGAAAACCGACGATCAGGTTCGCTGGAGTCCCTGTCCGTTCTGCATTTGAAGAAAATTTTCACAACTCAAAACAGGTGTGCCATCTAGCTGTCACTGCTTTCGCGATAAGACGCCCACGCAGATTGTTTTCCCTCACACCAGAGATTTCCAACTGAAAAATCGAATGGAAATGGGAGCAATTCTCACCACCTCAACTTCACTTCATCAAAGCAGCAGACCCAGGGCAAACCAGACACATGACTACAGAACTCAAACGGCACTCCGGTCACCGACTGTTATTCGATCTGCACATCAACACCCCCAGTAAAACTCTGCCGCTGGTCTGTCCGACCTGCCAGAATCCCATCTCCATGGCCGCCGGATTGTGCGGGCATCGTCTGGTTCAGGCTATTATGCTCCAGTCCGAACGGATCGGCACGGAACTGGAATGCCACAACTGCGGGCTGCGATTTGTATTTCAGCGCTCGACCAGAGACGTCCCAATGAAAACGGTTCTCAATATGCGTGCAGCACCTGAACCGGAAACCTGCCCGGACTTCTCATAGGAGGAGAAAGTGGGTAGTAGATAGGGGGGTAGGAAATACAGACAACTTCCGCCCCCTGATTCCTCCCCACTTTGCGATCCATCACATGCAAACCGGAAAGTTCTGTCACTTCTTCTTGCTTGCATAGGTTCGACCGAGAACGTTGACGATTGCGCGACGCAGTTCCAGCGGTTCAATCGGTCCACTCTGTCGGGCAATCACCTTTCCTCCCGGTGCAATGAACACGGTATAAGGAACCGGGCCTTGCCATTCCTTGTCAAGAATTTCGGCCAGTTCATCCCGATCGGTAATGGTGGAAAGATAATTGGTCGACGAAACGTGAAACCGCTGAAGTTGTTTCAGAACATCAGCTTTCTGTTCCGGTTCATCCATGCTGATGGTGACCATTTTGAAAGGACGCTGCCGGTACATTCGGTTGATTTTGACGAACTCCGGCATTTCCGCGAGGCATGGGCCGCACCATGTTGCCCAGACATTGATCAACACATAATCGTTCGTGTCATTCTTGACGAGAGCCGCCAGTCCTTTCGCATCCAGTGTTTCAACAGTCACTGGCTCCTGTTCCCATTTCTGCAACGATTTTTCGACGTCAACACGTTTTTCAGACCACTTGGTCGAACATCCGAATGTCCGTGTTTTTTCAACTGGAACAGACTTCCCTGCCAGCAAGGCATCAATCGCATTTCGGGTATCCGGACTGGTCACTTCCTTCACGTCTGAATTATCAATCCGACCGACATACCGGAGTTTGCGTGACTGATCAAACAGAAACACCTGCGGGGTCGCAACCACACCGTAAGCGAGAGAAACTTTCTGTGTTTCTCCATCGTAAAGATAAGGGAACGGAAACCCCTGCTCTTCAGCACGCAGCTTCATGTCTTCGAAAGAGTCGCCGACGTCACTGAATCCCAGCTCATCAAGCCGGACCGCTTCATCATCGTTGGGAGAAATCGCCACCAGAGCCACGCCCTGTTTTTTATAATCTTCATACAGTTTCTTAAGACGCGGTTCGTACGCTTGTGCGGTGGGACAATGATTACAGGTAAAGACCACAAGTAATAATTTTGAATCCGCGAAGTCAGACAGAGACCAGTCTTTTCCGTCGACCCCCGGCAACTTGAAATCGGGAGCCGCTTCTCCGATTTTCAGTTCATGAAACCCTTCTGGAGCCGCCATCCCGGTCTGAGTGTTCCAACAGGTCAAGACACAACTCAACAGGCAGGCGAGAATAAAAATCCTCATCATTCATCTCCCGTCAACACCGTTTATTGATCAACATTCTCAGAATCGTCTGATTGTGGTGGGTCGCCCCCTGATGTCAACTCATACAGAAGAAATCCCCAAAGTCTCTTCCTTCTCCTGATCTGCTTTGATGGCAAACAAGAAAGACGACTGGTACTCTGAGAAGGTGACCTGTGCCGTGACAGCTCCCCCTGCATGCTCATTCCAACACAATGAGGGTCAAGAAACACGATGCGAAATTCGTTCTGGATACTGCTCTCGTCGCTCCTTTCACAACTGCTGCTTGCGATCGCATCTGATCCTGTTCTGGCAGGAGAACCAGAAGTCAAACATGTGGTGCTGATCAGTATCGATGGGCTGCCCGCTTCGTTTCTTGAGGATCCTGCCATTCCACTGAAGACCATTCGCCACCTCGCCCGGCAGGGAGTCATCGCAGAAGGAATGACCGTCTGTAACCCGTCCGTCACCTGGCCGAACCATACGACACTCATCACCGGAGCCCGACCGGCCGAGCATGGAGTGCTCTATAATGGAGTGCTCGAACGATTGGGGCCGGGACTTCCGATTCAGTTGAATTCCCGCAAAGACAAAGGGGAACTGGTTCTCATTCCAACTCTGACAGACCTCGTGTCGGCGCAAGGAGGAACCGTCGCGGGGATCAACTGGCCCTGTACCCGGAATTGTTCATCCCTCTCAATCGATTTTCCGGACACCCCGGAGATGATGAAATACACAACACCGGAGTTTCTTGAAGAACTGATTGAAGCGGGTCAGGTCCCTGACGATCTCCGTGAATCGTTCTACAAGTTGCCGCCGGTCGGCCGAGATCGGGTGTGGACCGACGCCGCGTGTTATGCATTACGAAAACACAAACCACGATTGACTCTCGTTCACCTGCTGAATGTCGATGCCTCGCATCACCGCTACGGACCGGGAACCTGGGCTGGACACTCCGCCGTGGCCTATGCCGACAGTTGTGTTCGCGACATTCTCGAAGCCCTCGACGATGCCGGAATTCGGGAACAGACCGCAGTTTTTGTCGTGTCTGATCACGGGTTCATCAGCACGCCGAAATCACTGAATCCCAATTCCCTCTTGCGAAAAGCAGGACTGCTCACCGTGGAAGGAAACCGGATCACCGCCGCGACCGCGCAGGGACACCCCGCCGGGGGAACGGCCATGCTGTTCCTCACCCGACCGGACACACGCGAACAGGACCGTAAGCGAGTCATCGAACTGTTCACCGGAGCAGAAGGCATCAAGGAAATTTTGACTCCGGAGCATTTTGAAGCATTGGGAATGCCGCTACCCGATGAGTATCCGCAAATGGGAGATCTGGTGCTTGTTGCCGAAGATGGTTACGCCTTCACGAATGCTTTTTCGGAAGACGAACTGGTCACTCCCAGCTCCTACCCATTGGGAACACACGGGTTTCTGTCGAACAATCCCCGTATGAACGCCACCTTCATCGCCGCAGGAGCAGGCATTCGTCAGGGGCTGGAAATGGGCCTGATTGAAAACATTCAAGTGGCCCCGACAATTGCCAAACTGCTGAACGTACAACTTGAATCAGCTACCGGAGCCCCGCTGGATGAGATTCTAACAGGGGTGTCACAATAATTCGTGGAATGCGTCGCGACGCAACCAACGCGATCAATCCACCAGATCGAAGGTGAACTCCATCTTCTTTTCTCCATCTGGAATTGTGGCCGTCAGGTTGGTGGTTTCGATACTCGAATATTTTTTGGGAATCGCCGAGACTTCAGGAACACCCGGGTTGTCGATGTCTGGACCGCTGAGCAGACTGGAGATGACCACACGATACTCGCCCGGGGCCACGCCGTCTCCCGCCTTGAACGAAGACAGTTTGAACTGGCCGTTTTTGTCGATGGTGGCGATGGCAGGACGGTTGGAACTCTCATTCGGCGGAATAAACGTAATCGAGCCGGACGTCAAAAGTTCTCCCCGGTAACGCACCTGGCCGGAAACCGGGGTCACTTGCGGCGATTCCACTTTCGTTCCGCATCCAGTGAGGAAGGTCAGCAACGCGCACACTGTCAGCATTTGCTTCATGGTTCAACCTTGAATGGATTGATGGTGCCCCTGAGGATCAATAGCTTCCGATAGCATTTCCGTCCGCTTTATTTCCAAGAAACTGATAGGTTCGGTAATCAATATTCTGGCTGATGAAGTGAACACTCCCATCTGCGAAGAGGATCTGCACTCCTCCGGCATGGTGGCTTTTGAAGCCCGCGCATGCTTCGAATCCCCGGTATCCGCTGGCATTGTTATCCGAACCTGCGGTGAACAGCGGTTTGCAGCGGCTAGTATCTGACAGATGTTGATTCGGCGGAACGTTTGTCGTGGCAGCCGTCAGATGGGAGTTGAAATAGAGCATCAATGAATTGTAAACGGGCAATTGCTCACCGATGAGAAATGTGTTGGAGATTCCGTCGGTGCAGTCACGAAAACGTGTTCCTACACTTCCCGATGCGAACATTCCGGGCGCACCGTTTTGAAAAGAACCTCCATTACTGCCTAATCCTCCCGTTTGACCACTGGTTCCGATACAGTTGAAATTGGGGGCCGACTGGGGAATAGGACAGGTATTGTTATTTAGTGGCCCTCCGCTGATTGCATAGCTTTCACCGAGACTTCTTTCGGAAGTCGTAGTGCAGGGGCCGCACCAGTTCGTGCTATATCGAGCTCCGATGAACAAGCCTGCGTCCGGGTCGGAGGGACACGTTAAATTGGCGATGTAGAGATCTCTCAATAATGCCAGATTAGGAGATTCATTTGTGCGCTTGGCAAAATCCAGCTTGACATAAAGATTTGCCTGATCGATAAATGGAAATAAAGATTCGATCCAGGTATGGCGGTGAGCATAGGCCAGAGTGCTACCGGTAACAAGCGTGTCATGGTAAGCCCCCGAAGGCAGGATCTTGTATGTGTCCACATAGTTATGACACGCCAGCCCCAACTGCTTAAGATTGTTCTTGCATTGCGTTCGTCGAGCGGATTCACGGGCCTGCTGAACGGCCGGTAACAGCAGTGCGACGAGGATCGCAATGATGGCGATCACCACAAGAAGTTCTATCAAGGTGAAGCCTGCGCGATGGGAGCGAGGACGAAAGCGAGACATGAAAACTCCTTCGATATGAAATGGCTCGTGGAAATGAACAGAGGATCAATAGTCTCCGATGGTGTTTCCATCAGCTTTGTTTCCAAGAAATTGATAGGTTCTGTAGTCAATGTTCTGACTGATGAAATGGACGCTCCCATCGGCGAAGAGAAACTGCACTCCGCCGGAATGGTGGCTTTTAAAACCGGTACATACATTCCCCGAGATAATTCCGCCTTGCCGATCTGATGCTGGTTCAGTCACCCGTCTGCAATTCGTCATATCATAGAGATGCTGATTCGGAGACACGTTCGTGGTGGCAGCTGTCAGGACAGAATTGAAGTACATCATCCACGAATTGTAAATCGGAAGCTGCTCACCCAGAAGAAAGGTGTTGGACAGGCCATCCGTGCAGTCTCGAACACGTGTTCCGATACTCCCGCTGGCAAACATTCCGGGCGAACCCTTGACGCCAGAGCCGCCATTTGATGACAGGCAATTGATGTTAGGATTCAGCACCGCCACAATACAGGCGTCATTATTGATTGGTCCTCCACTAATGGCATAGCTTTGCCCCATGCTTTTATCACCTGTCACGACTGATGGACCATACCACTGCGGATTCGTGTCCCGCCCATTCAGCAGGAGTCCTCCATCCGGATCTGATGGGCAAGTCAAAGTGGGGAGATAGAGACCATTCAGCAGGGCTGGATTGGGAGCAACGTTGATCTTCACCGAAAAATCGAG
>DATMFC010000261.1:0-6819 GCA_035556335.1 Planctomicrobium sp.
GATCCAATCTGTAACACCAGATCGATGTAACCGACATCAATTCCCAGCTCGAGTGAGGACGTTGCGACGACCGCCTTGAGTTCCCCGTTCTTCAGTTTCTGTTCGACGTCGAGACGAATCTCTTTGGAAAGAGATCCGTGATGGCTGCCGACCGCCTCTTCTCCGAGAAGCTGGGTAAGTTGGTGGGTGAGACGTTCCGCCAGTCGTCGGGTGTTCACAAAGATGAGCGTACTGCGGTGAGAATTGATCAACTCCACAATCTGGGCGTTGATTTGCCCCCATTGTTCCTGTGAACAGACTGCCTGCAACTCACTGGGAGGGACGACGATTCCCAAATCAAGATCACGCACATGTCCGACATCGACAATGCGACAGGTGGAGGAGAACGGGGTGTTCTGTGATTCTTCAGAGGAATGGTGATGAACGCCCGTCAGAAACTCCGCCATGCGTTCGATCGGCTTTTGCGTGGCAGAAAGTCCGATGCGCTGCAACGGAGACTCTGTCAGAGCGGCCAGTCGTTCGAGAGACAGGGCCAGATGCGATCCCCGTTTGTCTCTAACCAGTGCATGAATCTCGTCGACAATGACGGTCTTCACCGTCCGCAACATGGCGCGACCTTTTTCAGACGTCAGCAGAAGATAGAGCGATTCCGGCGTTGTCACCAGAATATGAGGGGGCTTGCGAATCAGTTGCGAACGCTGCGAAGAAGTTGTGTCACCGGTGCGCAGTCCCGTGCGAATTGCAGGGATTTCAAGTCCGGCGTCCTGAGCGAACTCCTGAATCTCCTGTAACGGTCCAGAGAGATTCCGTTGCATGTCATTGGACAGTGCCCGTAATGGGGACACATACAGAACCTGTAATTCGTTATTCAGCTCTCCATTGATGGAGTCTCGAAACAAACGGTCAATCACCGCCAGAAAAGCGGTCAGGGTTTTTCCGCTTCCCGTAGGAGCGGCAATGAGAGTGTGTTCCCCGGCGGCGATATGCGGCCAGCCTTGCTGCTGCGGTTCTGTCGGCGACTGGAAACGGGAACGGAACCAGTCCTGAATGACGGGATGAAACAACTCCAGCGACGGGGCGGTCACCGGAAACGGATGATTGTTCCGGGAATTGCTGTTGGATTGTTTCACCACATTTGAACTCATCGAGAGACGTCTCCTCCGTGTTCGATTTTATTGTACACCAGATCGATTGGTTTGGTGAGAGCCAGGGCTTTTGCTTATTTCAAGATGGGCAGTTTCCGGGAGGGCGAAGCTCCTGCTGAGCCGCATGAAAGAGAACGCTTTCCATGGTTTGCGGCTCGGCGGGAGCCTTGCCCTCCCGGGTGATTTTCAATAAAGCGAAAGCTCTGTGGTGAGAGGGCAGGGTTGCGATTGCCCGATTTTGGACGGATGATAGATTCATACGCTCCACTCCATTGAGGAAATGGGTCTTGTCATGACGCATCGAAACGCTGTTCTTGCCGCCGTTCTGGGATTGTCGCTGCTGTTCTCCGACAGTGCCGTTCTGGCTCAAGGGAACCGGCCTCAATTATACACGTCAAAGACGTTCCTGATGATGACCGATCTTCCGGCAGAGCAGGCGAAAGAACAGCTCACGCAGTTGGAGGTCATGCTCAAGCTGGTCGAGGCGTATTACGGGCGTCGCTGTCGCAAACCGATCCGCATCTATGCCGTTGACCAGCTTTCCAACTGGTCTCCAGAACATTTGCAGGCAATCACAGCAAAAGGAATGGAAAGTATCCGTGATCGAGCCGGAGTGACGGAAACGACCACCACCAGTATTGTCGGCGGTCCTCGCATTGATGCAGATGCAACCGTTTACTGCGTCTCTGACGCGGGTGTCGTCCGGCATGAATCGATTCATGCGTATTGTGGTTTGACGTTCGGTCATACCGGGCCAGTCTGGTATTCCGAAGGCATGGCGGAAGTCGGGCAATACTTTCAGGAAGGAGACAAGGGAGTCACTGCCCGACAGAGAATTATCGATTACCTGCAGTCGCAACCACCGAAACCGTTGATGGAAATCATCGACAATCCTCTCGAGTCCACCGGAGACTCCTGGCAGAACTACGCCTGGCGCTGGGCGGTCTGTCACATGCTGGGGATGAACCGGAACTACGGACCACGATTCAAGCCGCTCGGTCTGGCACTGATGACTGGTGTGAATACGAGCTTTCGCGATGTCTACGGAACGCAGATCCCGGAGATCGATTTTGAATACCGACTGTTTCTTCAGGATATGAAACAAGGGTACCGCAACGATTTGTGCAGCTGGGACTGGAAAGCGAAGTTCAACAGCGTGGCCGGGCGATTCGAAGGAGAGAGTCGTATCTTCGCTGCACGTGGGTGGCAGCCGTCGAAAGTGATCCTGAAGGCAGGGACCACTTACCAGATCACCACAAAAGGTGAGTGGTCACTCGCGAAGAACGAGCCACCTGTCACAGCCGCCGGCGGAGAAGATGGACGTGGAGTGCTGATGGGAATCATCTTCGACGACTATCAGTTGAGCGAACCCTTTGAGATTGGCGCCGCCAGAACGTTCACCGTTCCTCGTGACGGCAAACTGCATTTGCGCTGTGGTGACGATTGGGGATCGATCGGCGATAACAGCGGGGCCATTCAGGTGCGAATCGGACTGGCCAGATAGACTTGCTTCATCCGGAAAGAAGCTGGAATCAAACTGATTGTCCCGCTGACGAAACAGCTTGTCTGATGATTTACAGGCATAGGGCTCGCAGGAGAAACTGCGGAAGAAGGCCCACTTTCCAATAAAAAAATGGACAAACCGGGAGACCCGATTTGTCCATTCGTAAGACATGGCACACCGAAGTGTTATGCCTTTTTCTTGGTAGCCTTTTTCTTGACTGCCTTTTTCGGAGCAGCCTTTTTCGGGGCGGCGGCTTTCTTTGGGGCAGCTTTCTTTGGAGCTGCCTTCTTTACTGCCTTCTTGGTTGCCTTTTTCTTGGCCACGGAAACTCCTCCTTCAAGAGTCACCAAACTGCGATAATCATTCCCATGCTACCGGGCAATGTAGTTTGATCTCGCACTTGCCGATCATCCAATTCACCAACCGTGGTGAATGGCTTGCCGGTGTCACGTTCCTCTTTGAATCGGAGTTCAAATTGATTCGATTCATCGAGTTGTTACTCCAGCAATAACTTGCGGCAAATAGTACGAAAACGATCGATAGATGCAACCCAAATTTCTGTCAAATCGACGACATGGAAGAAGATTTTCAATCAAATCGAATTCGCACTGCCGTCAAAGTGGCTTGCAGCAGTGTTCTTTTTCATCATGGATTGCGCGCCGCGATGATCCCTTCTCATCCGGTATCATGACCGCGTTGATGACTCGACATGAATCCGTTGAAGGCATCTCTCTCTCAAGGAGAGCAGAGCCTGTCTTCAAGATGGTCGCGACAACTCGACTCACAACACGATGGTCTTCATGAAAAAAGATCAGCAACATTCCACCGCGGAAATGATGCGGCGAAATGTTGCTGAATCAAAATCAGAGAGTCATCTTCAGAGAGAAATCGAATGAGAGAAGTTCTCTTCGATTCACTTCGTCACGACCCAGATGTTGCGATAACGGACCGGGTTGCTGTGGTCCTGAAGAAAGATGGGCCCCGTCTCTTTGGACTCTGCTTTCACAACACCACCGGGGGTGTGTTCAGGGATTTCGAGGTCTTGATGAATGACAACACCGTTGTGTTTGACGGTCACTTTTGCATTCGAAACTTTTTTTCCTGAATCGTCGAATTTTGCCGTTGTGAAGTCCACATCATAGGTCTGCCAGGTCAATGGAGGGAGACACATGTTGACGTCGGGAGCGGCTGCCTTGTAGATGCCGCCACACTCATTGTCGAGTCCTTTGAGTCCAAAAGAGTCGAGCATCTGAATCTCATACCGACCTTGCAGGTAGCATCCGCTGTTCCCGCGCGCCTGACCGCGTGCTTCCGGCATGTACGGCAACAGAAATTCCAGATGCAGTTTCATGTCTCCGAATGTCGGCTTCGTTGAGACTCCTTGAACCAGCAGACCATTCTCAAACTTGTCTTCTCCCGCCTTCCAGTTCTCCTCAAACGTTTCCTTGGTTCCGTCAAACAGAACAACAGCCCCTTCAGGAGCTTTCTTTCCGAGTGTGGGGCTTTTACGCTCGGTCTTCTTCAATCCTTCAAGGGCCGATTGAATCTCTTCCCATGTCCCCTCTTTTGAAGTGGTTGGAGACTTGTCCCATCCGGCCCCGGGCAGTCCCCCCTGATAGGTGACCGCATTAAATTGCCCTTTTCCCAGGGCAATGACCTGAACACCTCGTTCGCTTCCGACATATTCTCCCTGCTTTTCAAAGTCAGGATCCGTTCGGGCTTCTTCGAGAGTCTGGTAGGTTGGACCTTTTCCGAACACCGGTTGGAACAGGCACAGGCTCGACAGGAGTGCGCCCAGGCAAAGCAGTTGTCTCATTGTTCTTCTCTTTTCTTGATGATCATGTTTACATCGTCTGGTGTGCCGAATCTGGTTGTCGATGCACCCCACAACAGAGATTTCATTCGCATGAGCAAAAGTTTAACCGTTGTTGTTCTCTTCGACTATGATGGAGAATGAACGGTCTGCTGCTGGCACCGCTGAACGGATACCCCGGTGGCAAATGAGAGACAATTGGGAGAGACAATTGTTTCCAATGAATTTTCCGCGAGCGAACCGTTCGAGGTATCCTCAGTTGCACACAACCTTGTCATACTCAGGAAAAGGTCGTGAGGACACATTCCATTCACCCGTTTTAAGAATTACGTCATCCCATGTATCGTGTCACCCAGGAAATTGATTTCTGTTACGGACACCGGTTGTTGAACTACGCCGGAAAATGCCGGAATCTGCATGGTCACAACGGTCGGGCGGTGATCGTTCTGGAGGGACCGGAACTGGATGATCGGGGCATGCTGATCGACTTCAGCGACATCAAACGGGAACTCCGTACCTGGATTGATGACGCTCTGGATCACCGGATGATTCTCTGCAAGAACGATCCTGCACTCCCGTTTCTGCAACAACTCGGTGAACCAGTCGTGGTCATTGATTCCAATCCCACTGCCGAAACGATTGCCCGACTGATCTGCGAACATGGACTTCAACAGGGACTTCCCATTGTTGAGGTGAGTCTCTGGGAAACTCCCCGGGCTTTTGCGACCTATCGTCCTGAACCGAAATCCTGATTCATCTGATTTACTCTGGAGGAACTCACACCATGCGACTGGTTCTTCTGTCCGCCTGTTTCTGCTGTCTCTCAATCACTCCTCTCTTCGGACAGGATGCCGGAGTCCTCTTCCGCGAACAGTTGATCGATCCCGAAATCGGCAAGGTCTGCTATGCATTGACCCTGGCGGATGTGAACAATGACAAGAAGCTGGATGTTGTGGCCGTGAGCGAGAATCGGGTGCTGTGGTATGAAAACCCCACATGGCAACCACGGGTCATCATTGCTGACAAAACCGTCGCCGATAACGTTTGCATTGCCCCGTATGATATCGATGGGGATGGACTTGTTGATTTCGCTGTCGGAGCCGGGTGGAGCGGTCGAAATACCGGCACGATCCAATGGGTGAAGCGCGGAGCATCCCTGGATGAACAATGGAATGTGTACGCCATCGGTGCAGAACCGACCTTGCATCGAATGCGGTTTGCGGATGTCCTCGGAACAGGCAAACCACAACTCACCATTTCTCCGCTCAACGCCACTCAGGGAAATGGAGTTCGATTGCTGGCACTCGAAATTCCGAAAAATCCGGAACGGGAACGCTGGCCGGAAACGATTCTCAATTCCGAATTGAACCGCATGCACAATCATTGGCATCTGGATCTCAATGGAGACGGAACAATCGACACTTTGACCGCAAGTCGGGAAGGAGTGACCTTGATTGAACGGCGTGATTCTGAGTTCGTCCTCACTCGACTCGGAACAGGAGCCAAGGCCGATCAACCGAATCTGAACGGGGCTGGAGAAATCAAAACCGGTCGCTTTCAGAACGGAAGCACATTCATCACCACTGTGGAACCGATGCATGGAACAATGCTCGCGGTTTATGTTCCCTCAAAAGAGAATGCTGCAGCCTGGGATCGCCATGTCATCGACGATGGCTTCCAGCGGGGACATGCCCTGGGAGTCGCTGACTTCAACGGAGATGGAAGTGATGACATTGTCATGGGACACAGCGATACACCGGGCACGTTCGGCGTGATTGTTTATCTGAGCGAAGACTCCTCCGGAAAAAACTGGAAGAAGCATGTCGTCGATGCCGGCGGAATGGCAACGGAAGACATTGTTGTTGAGGATCTGAATGGGGACGGTCGTCCTGATATCGTCGCAGGCGGCCGCGCGACACGAAACGTCAAAATTTACTGGAATCAGAAGCCGTAATCTTTCTGGCAGGGTGTTTCCTTGTTTCAACAGGGGCAATTTCCGGGAGGGGGAAGCTCCTGCTGAGCCGCATGAAAGGTCACGCTTTCTATGGTTTGCGGCTCGGCGGGAGCCTCGCCCTCCCGGGGCATTTTTAATAAAGCGAAAGCCCTGTCTTCCTGTTCTCCAGGAAGAAGTGACGGGAGCCGAGTGAGTACAATGGCCGGGTTATTTGATCAGCAGGAACGGAAGAATCGAAACGCGGCACGACCGCTGGCGGCACGAATGCGTCCACGCACATTGAACGAGTTCGTCGGACAGCAGCACTTTCTGGGAGAAGGAAAGTTGCTGCGGCGCATGCTGAAAGCGGACCGATTGGGATCGATGATTTTCTATGGACCGCCGGGGACAGGGAAGACTTCTC
>DATMFC010000262.1:0-1663 GCA_035556335.1 Planctomicrobium sp.
CTGATACGGCGTTCGATCGGCCAGTTCCTTAAAGTTGTCGGTGAGTGCCACGCCGCCGTCGCCGGTGGCGTTTTCCACAACATTGAGTCCTTTGTAATCGGTCAGTGTCGCCATGAAAGTTCTCCCGGACTGAATGGAATGAGAGTCATCGTTACCAGAAACATCTCAATGAGAAGCACGACGAGAATTACCAGGTCGTCAGCGCGGATCGCTTCCAGGTGTCGGTGGCCACGCAGACATAAACGTAATCGTCGTCCCAGCAGATGTCCCCTTGGTTGCCGGTTGCGGAAGCGCTGGCGGGGGTATTGGAGGATCGGACCCGGATTGCGTCGGCATCACTGTCGATCTTCGAATTGGTGCCGATCACTCCGGCGGAGAGCCGTTCAAAGTAGGTATCATCGGCCCCTTGAGTGGTGTTGGTGGCATGACTGCTCCAGCCAATCTTCGCTCCGGACTTCACGCGCAGTTCCGATGAACTCCCCCCATACATCGCGAAGTACTCGTCTCCACCCCCATTGATTCCCATGGAGCAGGCGGTGACGGTTCCGCCGGGCTTGGAGATACGAACATGGCTTTGAGAACTCTGCATTATGATCCCGACAATCCCCGGTGCGGATCGGATCAGGTACAGGAACAGGGGATTGGCATTCTGGATGGTCACGTTGTCGGCGAACGTGGCTGCGGCAAAGCTCGCACTGCCGTGGACTTCCAGACCCCCACTGACCTGGACCTTCTCAGCGGTTTCCTCAGGGATAAGTTCCAGTGCGTCGACGGTCCGTTTGAATATCGATTTCCAGACCGCCGCCCCGGTGCTATTACTCACACAGGCCCACAGCACTTGTGTTGACGTATTCAGCCACTGATCCCCCGGAGAGAATCCCTTGGTGGAATCATCATTCACACCGGGATTGGCCCCCGCCTGGTATGGCGCCCGGTCGGCCAGTTCCTTGAAGTTATCAGTCAGCGCGATGCCGCCGTCACCGGTGGCGTCTTCAACAACGTCTAGTCCCTTGTAATCGGTCAAGGTCGCCATGAGAGTTGCTCCTGAAAGTAAGACGTAAAGAGTGGTGACCGGAAACGTTGATTTCGTCAGGAGGGAAGAGCCTCTTCAGGAGAGCGGAACACCTGTCGTTCCAGTTCCTCGGCGATCAGCTTCCGAATGATCCGGCCTCCTTCGCGGCCGTGGGCTTGCTGGTTGAGTTCATGTCCTTTCCGACCGGTGGACTCGATGGCATCCTGAGAGAATGTCAACGGGGTCTGGCGTTTCTGTTCCCATTGTCGTTGCATGCGAGTACACACCCGCTCGGCGATGCCGATCATGGCTTGCTCATCCAGTGGTTGAAAGACAACGATGCGTCCGATCCGCGCCAGAAACGCCGGGGGAAAAACCGGTTGGCTGGAGCGTTCGTGTCGGACTTTGGCGAGGGTCTGTTTGACCTGTTCGGTGACCTCTGCGGTGCTTTTCCCGGATCGGGTCAACTGGGCGATGTTGCGGTCTCCGGCGTTGGTGGTGAGGATGAAAATGGCTCGATCGGCGGTCGCTTTCACTCCCCGCTGGTCCACAATCCAGCCTTCATCGAACAGATTCAGAAACGGCTTCCAGACATTGGGATGCGCCTTCTCCGCTTCGTCCAGCAGAAAGACCGAATAGGGATCGGCGTTG
>DATMFC010000263.1:0-2139 GCA_035556335.1 Planctomicrobium sp.
GGGAACATTGCTGGGAGGTTGGAGCGCCTGGCAGATGGCCCGGCAAGATCGTTTTCCAGAGGCGACGAAGTTCCTGGTGCGCGCTCAGGTGATCGCCGGAGTGACGACCCTGATCGGCCTCTCTCTGTTTCTGCGCTGGCCATTCATTTCTGAATCGGTTTCCGTTCCCGAAGAAGTGACCCGGACCATTGTGGAAACGGTGGCCGTTCCAGTCCGGGTCACCCGTTGGGTCTTCTTCAGTGAAACCCGAACCGAAATCCAGGAAGTTCCCAAAGACATTCTGGAAACTGTCCTGCGGGTTGAAACACGATACCGGTTCTCCTGGATGATGTTCTTTCTTTGGGGATGCTTCGGCGGGATGAATTCGATTCTGCAGGCCTGGATCGTTCGACTCGCCTGGATCGGGATGTGGTCTCAAGACAGAGATGCACGCGAGGGACCCTGATGATGCTCTTTTATCGGGAGTGTGATGTTCTCCAACCGTTTCTGGGTGTTTTACCGCCTCGTCAAACGCACTTCCGAGCGGAGTAAGCCACGCTGGGAATTCCCTCGAAAGCGCCGTCTTGGCCTTGTCGACGATTGTGAAATCGTGGAACTTCTTCCCCAGTTCCTCGACCAGTTCGTCACGCTGCTCTTTACACCCGTCTACACCGAGTTTGTCCATCTTGGCCTGCATGGCCGCACACCCGCAGTTTGATTTCGGCGTCAAGCCGAACTCTTTTGAACTCCGCAGTTTCGCCTCTTCGAGCGGCGGATCGCCGTTCTTCCATGGCTCCCGATCATACAGTTGCCGAAGTGTTAGACCTTGCTCTTTGGCCCACTTACGGCGGTACGCCATCGCCTTTTCGGGAGAGATGTTGATGCCAAGGTAGATTTGCTCGCGTCTACTTACTCGTACACTTTTATTTTCCATGTGGGTGGCCACGAACCTATCTCCTCTTCATAACAAGTGTAGTAGCAACCAGAACCAAAGAATGGGTATCTAACATGTAGCTCGATCTCCACAGGAAGTGATGTAACTCTAGCCGAGTTAAAAGTTCCAGTGGAGATAAACCCGGGGTCACATACACCACCCCAGTGAGTGCCAGTCTCTTGCCCCAGTCTAATTATACCGGCAGGAATATGGGTATTGCATCCATCATCGAAACGAATAACTATGCTTGGTAGTGCTCCAGTAGCGATATACCCGATCCCGGCACCGAGATTACCGCAGGCAGTCTCAAAGAATACAGCATCGTCACTATCCCCAAACGAGTAGAGGATAAGAGTTGACGGGACAAATCCGCCATACACCATTGGGAACACTTTGGTTTGACCAAATAATTCCATTTCCATGTACAGCCTGTCCGGACGGCTGTCCTCGTTGGTAAAATACTCTTCTATTTCCTCACATGTCGGTGGCTCACAACATGGCTCCCCCGGCCCTGGATTTGCTTGAGCATTGTTCACCATTTTCTGGCCTCCCGGAACTGCTAAAGGTTGATTATGTATAGTGAAGACGGAACCGTCACAACGCTGGCGGCATACGGAAACAGCAGCGTCTCACGAGACAAACGACGTTGCCAGTAGCGGGCTTTATTCGTCACCCGGCGTTGCTGAATCTCTTCCTGACTTGGCTTTTTAACTGGTGCCTTGTTTTTCGGCGAAAGCGGCTTCACCTTCTTCTCCAGAGGGAACAGAAACACCGCCACATTAACAATCACCGCAAGAGACACGCCCTTCAGATTGCACCCGACTTCACTGGCCCGCCCTCTGTTACTGCTTGACAAGAACTCGAATCGTCTCGTAATCCTTCGACGCGATCAATTCACCGTCACTGCAGGTGACAGGGACGTCGACCAGAACCTCCAGTTCTCTGAACCACCATTCTGGGGCCTCAGCATCGTCATTGCAATTCTTATTCAGAGTATCGTGTTTATTTTTCGTCAGGCAAATCTGACGGCCTTTCTGTTGTTCGCTGCAGCAGACTTTTGAACTCTCAATTTTGAACTTTCCTCGCAATCTTGGGATTTTTCTGGCAGTTTTGCGGCCTCCATTTCGACTCACTCAATAGGGGTGATGAAGGACTGCGCCGAGGGATGTCACAATGCCTGATAAGATACGGTTGTGAGTGAATACAAATCATCTAGCGAAGTGTTA
>DATMFC010000264.1:0-2380 GCA_035556335.1 Planctomicrobium sp.
ATAACAGCAGCTTAAATTTTAACGGACTCTTTGCCGCGAACAGCCGTATCAATTTGAGAGACATCACGGACGGAGCATCCAACACGTTTGCTGTCGGTGAGGTCGAAAACAATGGCCGGAACGGAGGAGTCTGGGTTGGATCATTCGGTAGCCCCCGCTGGGCGGGAGTATTCTTTAATGCATGGACAGGAGCATTGATCAACGCCAATTCCGGCACGACCCCCGCGTGGGCTCGCGACTATGTTTTCAGCAGTCTACACACCGGGGGAACACACTTCCTGAAGGCAGATGGATCTGTTCATTTTGTCAGTGAAAACATCAGTGGAATCACTTACGAACGTCTCGCCAATCGTCGGGATGGGAATGTTGTTGGTGAGCATTAAAATAATTCACCAATAATATTTTAATTCTATCAACCAGCTTCCAGCGTGATCCTGTTGAGGATCGCGATGCGCGCATAATTATCTGATCCGGTCTCATGGTGAATGAGACGTGCGATCTCGCTCCCGGTCTGTTCATTAGTCAGCAAAGATTCATCGTATGTTACACCAGCGAAGTTATTCTCTCATTGTGACTCTCGTACTATTAATCTGGGGAGGAGACTGGAGTCTTGCTCGCGGTCAAGCTGGCGAACTGACGACAGAGGACTTCCGCTTTGACGGAGAATATGGGTCCGAAGGGGCTCAAATTGAACAAGTCGGCCGGAATCACTTCCGCATTCGTTTGAAGAAGGTTCCGGAGAATCCGAATTGGACCAACATGGTTCAGTTCATTATTGAAAAAAATGCCGCAGGAAATCCGTTGCGAGTCGATATCGAGGGCCGAACAAATGAAACCGGGTTGCGAACATTTGTGAGTTGGTCACACGACCGCGAAAACTGGTCCCCTGTCTTGAGGGAAACCCGCGAAGAGTCGGGAACCCAAGTTGTATCGCTTCTATTTCCAGAGTTTAAAGAAGATGTCGTGTATGTCGGTGGGGAAGTACCGCTGTCTTACGAGCAATGTGTCAAACTCCTAAAGAAGTACGAACAGCATCCCCATGCAACACTGCATTCAATCGGCAGATCATTGCGTGAACGGGAGATTTACCGTTTGACGATTACTGACCCGGGAAGTCCCGTTCCAGAAGAGAAACGCTGGGCTCATCACTTCGTCAATCTGCATTGTTATGAATACAACGCACAGTGGCGAATGATTGGCATGATTGACTGGTTATTAAGTAATGAGGCTCTGGACAGTCGTCAGCGCCATGTCTGGCATTTTGTTGTCCAGATGAACGTCGACGGAGCCTCGGCGGGTTACGGACGTGTGAACAGTCAGGGAATCGATATGAACCGGTCATATTCGAGCAAAGGATCTGATTCGCAATCACAAGCTTATGAAGCATTTTTGGTACAACGGGATCTGGAAGATCTGGTTTCCTCGGACACGTCGATTACGACAACCTGTGAAATGCACACATGGGATGGCGAGAAATTAGACCCGATGATGCGCCCCGGAAAAGATATGCAAGAACGATCCAGGGATTGGACCGGCCTTAGGGATTCCCTCAAGAAGTTCGACAAGCAGGGACAATTCAATTCCATGGCAAAATTGCCAGAATCCCCCCTGTATCCGACTCAATGGTGCAGCGGAACATTTGCGCAGTTTGAAGTCACGGCGATCTGCTTCGAAGGTGGCGGGAATATCTATCACCTTAAAGACACACTCTTGACAGGAAAAGTCATCGCACAGGCCTATTGCGACTTTTATTCCGAAACAAAACCCTGATACAACAGGCTATTAGAGCAGTTTGCTCTACCGGGTGCAGGCGAATGAGGGCGTTCAGGCACGTGAAAGCCTCACTTTTCGCCTGCGGAACGTTGAAGACGATAACTGGGAAATGATCTAATGGATCTTAACATGAAGCTAATTCTGAGCGCCTTGTTGATGATGATCGTGACCATCCTTCCCGGTTGTGGAGGAACTCCCTCGGATCGGCCGAACCTGGCTCCGGTTCAGGGAGTCGTGACTCTCGATGGAAATCCGGTCGAAGGAGCGATAGTGACTTTCCTCCCGGAGAAAGGGCGCCCCTCCTCGGGAGTGAGTGGAAAAGACGGCCATTATCAACTGAATTATATCAGGGAGATCATGGGGGCTGCGCTGGGACACCATCAGGTTCAGATTACGACAGTGGATCGCAGTGAAGGGGCCGCTCCTTTTAAGGAATTGTTTCCTGCGAAATACAATTCGAAAACAGAGTTAACTGCTGATGTTGTCTCCGGAAAAAATACGATCAATTTCGACCTCGAATCCAAGTAAATGGAGCAGTTGATGTCGCTGACCGCTCATCCAGGAAAACCAGAACCGACAACACCCAATCCACCCGCCGAGAGTGGTC
>DATMFC010000265.1:0-10413 GCA_035556335.1 Planctomicrobium sp.
TCAAAGCCAATGGCCTGATCGAATCCGGCATGTCGGGCAATCTCGGCATACGCAATCACTCCCCCCGCCGGACCGGAGAGAATGCTCTCTTTTCCAGAAAACTCACGCCCGTTAATGAGTCCCCCTTGTGAACTCATCAACTTGAGTGTGCTTCCGCTGCCGAGTCTGCTTTCAATCTGGGAGACATAGCTGTGCAGTACCGGATTGAGATAGGCGTCGAGAACCGTTGTCTCTCCGCGCGACACCGCTTTAATCACCGGAGCGACGTTACTGGAACAACTGACGGAATCGAATCCCACCGATCGGGCGAGTTCCAGCAGTCGCTGCTCATGAACCGGATTACGATAGGCATGCAGCAGACAAATCGCGACCGATTCCATTCCCTGTTCGTGCAATCGTTGCAGTTGCTGACGTGCGTGATCTTCGTCGAGCGACTGCAACACCGAGCCATCGGCGGCGAGCCGTTCCTGCATTTCGACAACCTGCGAGGCGAGTGGTTCGAACTTATGGATGTTCAGCGCGAACAGGTCGGGGCGGTCCTGATTTCCGATCTTGAGTAAATCTCCAAACCCTTGCGTGACGAGAAACGCGGTTGTCGCTCCCTTTCGCTCCAGCAAGGCGTTTGTCCCGCGAGTCGTTCCCATGCGGACATCCACTGCCGGAATGGGTTCATCAAGTCGAAGATTCAGAATGTGGCGTATGCAGATCAGTGGCGCCGATTCACCGCAATGCAACTCGAATGACATCGTGGAGTCCGAGGAGGCAACCTCATTGGGCAATGCGTTTGCCAGCGTGAACTCACCCTCTGTGGTCGAGTCCGTGACGAACGTACTCCATGGTTCTGCCTGTTGATCAGTCTGGACTGAAAGTTTCCAACCCGACCAGAAGCTTGACGGACTCCCTGCAAGACGGGGAACCATGATTCTGTCAGGAGAAAGAACGGTGTCGATTTCCCCTTTGACCGCTCCGGAACTGAGCGTTTTCCATTCGGTCAGTGAGCCGTCAGGGGAACAGGCGATACAGTCGGTGAACGTTCCCCCGACATCAATCCAGAATTGCCAGCGATTCACAGAAAGTCCTCAATACGTCGCATCATGGATATTGAGCGCATCAAATACGGAAACAAGGGGGAGGGAGAGGAACCACGGAAGGGACGGAAAAAACGGAACAAGGATGATGGAGACGGGGGCAAAAATACTTTGCACCCTCGTTCCCAAGCTCCAGCTTGGGAACGCACTCGACTCGAAGCTCTGCTTCGTGTCCTCAGTCAAGGTAGGCTGGGTCCTTAAAGACCCAGCACATGGGACGTTCATACCAAAACGTGCGTCTATTCCGAATGAACGCACAATGCGCTGGGTTTCGCATTCGCTCAACGCCAGCCTACGACTTCATTCCTATTCCGTGATTTCCGTCTTTTCCGTGGTTCATCCTCTGCATTACCGAATCGCGCCACCATTGGCGTTGATAACCTGACCGGTGATGTAACTGGCTTCGTCACTCACCAGAAATCGGGCGAGTCGGGCGATGTCTTCCGGCAACCCCCAGCGACGAAGTGGCGTCTCACGAATGACACGTTGTTGCCATTCGTCACGAACCTGTTCTCCCCAGGCCGTTTGAATCCATCCGGGAGCGATACAGTTGACGCGAACATCCGGGGCTCCGTTTAATGCCAGAGAACGGGTGAATCCCATGATGGCATTCTTCGCCGTTGAGAAGAGTTCAGCACTCTCTCCATCCATTCCCCGATCCGCCTGATCCCAGCCGATGTTGAGAATCACTCCCTGTTGAACCGGTTTCATCTTCTCCAGAATCGCCTTGGAAAACTGCACGGTTCCTTCAACATCGATGTGCCAGAGTTGATTCAGTTTCTCGGAGAAACTGAGCTTTGCTCCCGACCCCGTCAAAAGATCCACTCCGGCATTATTCACCCAGATATCGATGCCGTCCCACACTTTCCATGCCGTCTCAACGAATGAGGAATGATCGTTTGACGGCAACAGAAATCCGAGTGATTCACTGCGACGATTCAGTCCACGGATTTCCTTGACCACCTCATTGGCGGCCGCCGCAGATCGAGCGTAATGAACAATCACGTCGGCCCCCGCTCGCGCGAGTTCAAGAGCAATCGCCCGACCGATCCCGGATGACGCGCCGGTCACCATCGCACGCTTGCCGGTCAGGTCAGCGAATGCCGAGCCGGTTAAGACAGTCTCTTCAGACAAGTTTCAGTTCTCCCTGCGGTATTCAGTTTGAAGTCCGGGTGGCCCGGCCAATGTGGCCGGGTCGCGCAGCGACAGGATGCTTGCCCCTCAGCGTTCGATTCCAGAGAACGAACTCATCTTTCGATTCGACAACCGATGGATAATTCATTGTCGTCGGAGAAAGTGGATGTGTAGGATAAAGCTTCTTGTGCCTGCGGCACCCGGCCACATTGGCCGGGCCACCCGGGATGTTGTTTTGAGACTGCTCTAATCACCGTAGCTGCGGTCCAGAAACTCCATGGGATGCAGCACCGGAATCTCTCCGTGGCCAGCATCTTTGAGCATAGCCTGAATCTGCAGTGTACAACCGGCGTTCGCACTGACGACTGCACTGGCTTTGGTGGCGAGAATGTTACGGGCTTTGCGATTTCCCAGACGATCCGCCATTTCCGGTTCCGTCAGATTATAGGAACCAGCCGCTCCACAGCAGATTTCCGATTCCGCCAACGGCACCACGTTCAACCCGGGAATCATGCCGAGCAGTTCTCGAGGTTGACTACGAATCTGTTGAGCATGGCACAAGTGACACGCATCATGATACGTGACGACCTGGGAGACCGGGTGCTTTGGCGCCACAGGGCCCAGCTTGACCAGAAACTCATTGACATCCTGAAACTTGGCGGCAAGCCGGTTCATCCGTTCGATCAGGTCCGGCCGGTCGGGGCAAACCTCTTCGGCGAGATGCCCATAATCCTTGAGCATCGATGCACAACCGGCCACATTCACGATGATCGCATCCACATCCTGAAACGCGGTTTCGTTCGCCAGCGCCAGTTCAAGCGCCGGCATTCCTGCTCCGGAGTGATAATGAATCGCCCCACAACATTTCTGTGATCGGGGAGTGATGACATCGCAGCCGTTCTTCTGCAGCACCCGAGCGGTGGCCCAGTTCACCTGCGGAAACATGGCATCGGCTACGCAACCGGTGAACAGGGCAACTTTCGCGCGACGCGGGCCAATCGCCGGGAGGAACTCGGGGATTTCCTCCGGTCGGGCCTGAAGTTTGGGGAGCAGCCGTTGCATCCGCTGGAGTCGCAGCGGCAACAACCGATTCAATCCAATCGCTTCGACAACACGATCGATTCCGGTGACCTGCATGAGCCGGGCGGGCCAGAGCGCCCATCGCAGACGCTTCGCATACGGGAACAGTCCATACAGGATCCACGTTCGGAACCAGTCCTTCTTCACCGGTTCCCCGGGAGCCGGACTGTGCATCGCCACTCGAAACGGTTCGATCAGACGACCGTACTGAACGCCGGAAGGACAGGCGGTTTCACAACTCCGGCAATCCAGACACAAGTCAAGATGCCGCGTCACCGCCGGGGTCAGGTCGAGTCGGCCATCGGTCACCGCCCGCATCAGATAAATACGTCCGCGTGGACTGTTGTTTTCATCCCCTGTTTCCAGATACGTCGGACAGGCTGCCGTGCAAAGCCCGCAGTGGACGCAGTCAAGGAATCGCTCGTACGGGATATTCGCACGGGATCCGGACGCGGCCCGTTCTGGTTCCACATTCACGGAAACAGTTGTTTCAGAACAGGGTGTCGATGGCGATCTGGTCACGGTTTCAGACATCGTTCACCGTCGATGGATGAGCGGGCCAACAGAAGAGAGACGAAAAAACACGAAAACCGTTGTTGTATCAGGTTCTCCAGCAGACACGGTACGCAAGAGGGCAATTTCCCCTATTTTTGGGAACTCAGGAGGAGGGAAGAACCAATTTCGAATTTTGTAACACTTTAGCCAAATGAAGTTGATTTCCCTTGTTCCCAAGCTCTGGCTTGGGAACACACTCGACGCCAAGCTCCAGCTTGGCCACTCAATGTCTGCTTTTCTTCTCTCTGAAAGAGGAGAGAGTTATGAGTCAGGTTGTCTTCACTACGAATCTCGAAGCGAAGCTTCTGGGCGAGTGCGTTCCCAAGCCGGAGCTTGGGAACGAGGAACAGCGACTTCCCGCTTGTCTCCACAGCAATCGCAACTTCATTCCGCTAAAGTGTTACGAAATTCTCTTGTTCCCAAACTGGAGTTTGGAAACGAGAGAAAACAGCAGCCACGAACTTTCTTTTTGGTTCTTGGTTCTTCGAATTTAGTCCTTTTCACCGGACGACTTCGATGGTGCTGCTTCCGGTTTCTCTTCAGACTCAGGCAGTTTCAGTTTTTCCCGGATGGACTTGAGAAGTTTTTCGTTCGGTTGACTCTTCCCTTTTTCTGCTTTTAATGCCCGTTCCCAGGCAGCAGCTGCGTCTTCATGTCGCCCGAGCTTCTCCAGGCAATCGGCATAGTGGTCGAAGATGGTACTGTCGTCTCCCTGTTTACGCTGGCTGGCTTTTTCCAGGGGAACCAGAGCCTCTTCATACTTCCCTTGCTTGAAGAGAACCCAGCCAAGACTGTCGAGATAGGCATGGTTTTCCGGTTCGGCTTCGAGAGCCTTGCGGATCATCCCCTCGGCTCGTTCCAGGTTCTTTCCCTGATCCGCATACAGATAGCCCAGATCGTTGTTCGCTTGTGGGCTGTCTGGGTTCTCGGCAAGGACATCTTCCAGAACTTTTTCCCCTTTGGGCATATCCCCTTTTTCAACGTAGATGTTGGAGACATGGAACCGGCAACGATTCGCCAGTTCCTTGTCGTCGGGATGATTGGCAATAATCTGTTCAAAGAGAGCCAGTGCATCGTCCCAACGGCGGGCGTGATAGACAATCCACGCCTCCTGATACTGCATCATTGGAATCGGTTGCAGTTTCTGGGCATCATGAATGACGTCCAGAGCTTCGTCCGTCTTCCCTTGAAACGCCAGTGCGTAACTCAACAGATACAGAAAACGCCACTTCTCCCGTTGCAGTCCGGTCGAAGGATGCTTGATCGCCTCGTTCAGGATTTCGACCGCTTCGTCGTAGTGCTGCGAATCAACCAACTGGCTGGAAAGCTCGGTGAACAACATGGCCGGCGGATCGTTCCGCATTGAAATGGCGACTTTATAGAAGTGAATAGCATCTTCGATCCGGTCGTTCTCCGTCGAGAGCTTTCCGAGGATATACGCCTGAAGAAACTCGATTTTCGGCTCATCTCCTTCTTCGAGAGTTCGAGCATAGGCGGTCAACGCCGAGAAGGTTTCTTCATCCTCAAGCAGTGCCTGAATTTCTTCTTCGAATCGGTTTGCCAGAGTCCGAACGTCCGGGGCCATCTGTTGCAATGCGGCCTTGTCATCGGCTCGAGGGACTGTTGAAAACGCCCGAGTCAGAACACCAAGAAGTTTTTCTGATTCCTTTTGTTGACGGTAAACCGACAGCATTCCGACCAGAGCACGCGGGTCGGAAATCTTGTCACGCCCATTGGTATACAGCACGGTCGCCCGATCGAGGTCTCCGGTCTTGAGAATCTGATCCGCCAGGAAATACCGCAGAGAATCGTTGTGCTCATCCAGTTTGTACAACTCTTCCAGACGGGGGATCAGTTCCTGTTTTCGTTCCAGCTGCGTGAGAAGTTCGTCCAGCAGTTCATATGCCGCGCGCCCACGGGTCTGCATCTGGGCATCAAAATAATGCTGAAGCTCTTCGAGTGCTTTCTCCGGCTTTCCTGTCTGGCGGAACACGGTCGCCAGATTGAAACTGTTGATGCCTGGTTTGGCTTCGCGATACTTGTTGGCTTCGTCAAACGCTTCCAGCGCCAGTTCCGGCTGCTCCGCTTTCAGAAAGACGTCACCGAAATCGTCGAACAGCTTTCCCGGCTCGATCAGAAGTTTCTTGCGTGTCTCTTCGTCGAGCTGAGGATCCCGGATGGCGTCGAAGACGTACTTGTATTCTTCCGCGGCTTTGGTGAAATTTCCCTGAAGTCTCAGATAGAGCCCCAGATCGCGGCGGACGTAGAGATCCTGAAGAGACTTGGCTTTCAGGTTCGGCATCATCAACACAGACTGAAGCAGCTGAATTCCTTCAGACAACTGGCTTTGTCTGGCAAAGACCGCCGCCATGGCGACGACCAGTTCAATTCCGGCATCGTTCTGTTCCGCTGCGGCGAGGGTCAGTTTTCGAGCCCGATCGATTTCCTGCCGTTGTAACAGAATCGGCAAGGCACCCTTGTAGGCATCAATGGCCTGCGGATCCTGATCGACGGCAGCCAGATACGATTGCAGAGCATCGGTAAATCGTCCCTGTTCCTGCTCGATACGCCCCTTCATATACAGGGCCATCGCCGCCCGTTTCCCTTTTTCATTGGCGGGATCAGGTCGACTCGGTTCAAACTTTTTGAGTGGCTCGTCGCCGGGTTGAACCTGCAACCCTTCCAGGCGGCTGGACGCCTTCTCTCCCTCCTGAGCCATGACAGGGGAGGTCACGAGAATCGAATTCCAGACGAACAGGGTCAATGACGCCAGCAGGAATGTTCCCGGCGCCAATGTTTCCGACACAGACCGCTCTGTATTCCACAACGACATACACTCATTCTCCATTGTTCCGATTCCGGATGGAATCCAGTCACTTTCTATCATAGCTGCCCGGTCGGAATGACACCAATGCCGAAATGCAAGCCATCCCTTTCCCGAAAGAAACTGCCCTGTTCTGCTCAGAATCTCTTGTATTTCTCTGAAAGAATCTCAATCCCGGTGCGTATCTGCTGTCTGTCAATCGCGTCACGTGAAGCCATTTCCCAGAGGGTTGGCGCAACGTTCTTTGAACTGATTGAGTGTCTGTTCTTGCCGATTTCCGTTCTGAATCATTTTATCAGCTCCCGATTCCTCGTGTTGATCCATGAGTGAATCGAAACAAGATCAGGAGAGTCGATGTCCGTCGCGAAACCGAATGGAACGAAAATTCTTCTTCCCCGATCCGGTCCAGACCAGTTCTGGCAGATCATTCACAATCACTTTGCCGGAGAAGACGCACGCAAGTGGAAATACCTGGCGATGCTGGCTCTCCGGGAAAATGCCGGTTGGCCTCTCGACCGGATCGGGGCGGTGTTCGGACATCCCAAAGGACACGTCACCCGGTGCCTGGCCCGTATCAAATCAGAACTCCGCGCCGGATTTCAGGCGTCTCCGGAGTTTCTGGATCTCGATGAAGAACTGATGTGGGAGAACGCAGAGGGAAGCTCAACCGGCGACACCTGCGAATCGCTCCTGTTCTCTGATTCCGAACCGACAGACGTTCGTCAAACCGCCTGAAGTTCTTGAGTGACAACCTCCTCGTTCCCAAACTCCAGTTTGGGAACGCACTCGCCAGGAAGCTCCGCTTCGTCATTCATACCAAAGGCAAGTTGCCGAGTGGCCAAGCAGAGCTTGGCGTCGAGTATGTTCCCAAGCGGGAGCTTGGGAACAAGAGAACCCTTCACTTTCCCGGATCTTCTCATATGCAACTCAAAACGCTCCCCGTCTCTTTGCTTCGTCCGGCTCCGTATAATCCTCGCCTGACACTCAAGCCAGGTGACCCGGCGTGGGTGAAGCTCGAACGTTCTCTCACCGAGTTTGAACTGGTGCAGCCGATTGTCTGGAATCAGCGAACCGGTCATGTTGTCTCCGGGCATCAACGTCTGTCCGTCTTGAAGTACCACGGGAAGACCGAGGTGGATTGCGTTGTCGTCGACCTGCCGCTGGAGAAAGAAAAGGCGTTGAATGTCACACTTAATAACTCGACTGTCGGAAGTGACTGGGATCCGGATCGGCTGATCGACCTTGTTGCGGAACTGCAGGATCTCCCGGACTTCGACGCCACGCTCACCGGGTTTGATGAACAGCAACTCAAAGACTTGTTGCTGACCCCCGCGCCCGCCACCGACGAACCGGATTCCGATGCTGACACGCAATCGTCTCATCGACAGGTGACACTGGAAGTCCCGGACTCCTGCTGGGAAGAAGTCCAAGCTGATCTCAACACTCTCCTCGCCCAATTCCCGGAAGTCCGCCTGCATGTGAGAAACAGTTGATTGTCCGGATCATCCAGAGGAACCACGGAATAAACGGAAAGCACGGAAATAAAATGGGGCCATGGTGACGCACAAGGAACCAGTCCCAGTCGTCCAGCAAAGGGAATTTCAAATCTTTCCCCCCTTCTTATCTCTGTTCCGTCATTTCCGTCCCTTCCTTGGTTCATCCTCTGAAATTCCTCCTTCTCTCTGCTGACTCCTGAATCCTGACCTCTGACCCCTTCTTCCCTCATGCACTTCGAACTCACTCTCTCCGCAACCTATCAATTCCTTCCGAAAGTGAACACGACCCGATCTTCCATCGTGATGGATCAGTTCGGGATCGGATTTGAACAGGGGGAGCACTGCATCGCTCAGGATGTTCCGATGTCGCTGTCGTCGGGCGAGATCGCATTGTTCACCGGAGAGAGCGGCTCTGGAAAATCGTCCCTGTTGCGTGCCGCTCGGCAACAACTTTCCGCACAGGGACAAAATGTTCTTTCTCTGGACGATCTCCATTGGGACGACGGGTCGCTGGTTGATCTGCTGCCGGGGGAGATCAGTCAAAGTCTGTCGCTGTTAACCATGTGCGGACTCGGTGAAGCCCAGTTGATGCTGCGGTCTCCTCAGGAACTTTCAGACGGCCAGCGTTACCGCTTTCATCTGGCATATGCATTGGCTCAGAAACCGGACTGGATTGTTGCCGACGAATTCACCGCCACGTTGGACCGGCGTCTGGCCCGTGTGATCTCTTCCAATCTGCGGCGGCTCGCCAGTAAGAGCGGAACCGGTTTTTTATTGGCGACAACCCATGAGGACATCGTTGATGATGTTCAGGCAGACCAGCACCTCAAGTGCCACCTGAACGGACAGATTGAACAAACGTCCTCTCCATCGACCGACCGTAAAAAAAAAGAACACGCCTTGCCGACGAATGCTGGATCTCTGCAGGGACCAAATCGGACTGGGCGTACTTCGCTCGGTGGCATTACCGGAGTCACCACATCGGGCTGATTCGCAATATTTACGTTCTGTGGCACAGGGAGGAACCGATTGGAATCTGTCTGTTCATTGCCCCTCCGAAAGCACTGGCACAACGGAACAAGTTTTTCGGACAGAGCGGGCGCTGGAGTCGAACCTCCCTTCGCCTGCTCAATCGTCAACTGGTGACACTCTCTCGTGTTGTCTTGCATCCAACTTATCGCGGGGCAGGGCTGGGACGGCTGTTCATTCGGCGTTGTTGTGAATTGTGTCCTTATCCCTGGATTGAAACACTCACGCAGATGGGAGAGAGCAACCCCGTCTTCGAGCAAGCCGGTTTCCTGCGATTGGGAGCTTCCAAAACAGTGGCTCGTTCAAGGCAATCTCATTCCGTGCTCTATCGCAGAAAACAGAAGAATGGCAAAAAAACGCCCCTCCTCACCCGCGAAACGTATGACAAAAGCCGCTTCTCAAACCCGGTCTACTTCCTCTTCGACAACCGCGCCAATGCCGGTCGACAAGGACCAGCGGGGGAAGAAGAGGTCAGGGGGCAGGATTCAGGGATCAGAAAAGAATAGGGAGACATCCGATTCCCTACCCACTAATCACTATCCACTACCCACTCTTCTCACCAATGAACAGCAAACGGAATATCGCAAACTGCTGGCGAAAGGGGCCTCTCCCGCCGGGGCCTGTCAGCAGTTGGGGTTCGATCTTTCGATGGTCGCCGCCACCATGGAACAGAACGACCAGTTTCGTGCGATTCTGACTCGTGTGCAGGAGTTGCTGAGCCAGAACGTGGCCGCGGCACTTTATCGTTCCGCCATGGAAGGGAGCGTGTCGGCACAAACGTTTTATCTGAAGAACCGCCCCCCTCCGGAATGGCCGACACAGGATGAAGAGACCACTTCCGCCAGCCTCGAGAGCCTCACGGATGACGAACTCATTACCCAGTTCCGACAAGCGGCTCCTGCGCTTCTTGCTCGACTCGCAACGGGAGATTCTCAAACGTCAGGCCCATCTCCGACCGGACCTGTTCCGGGAACTCCTCCGGCTTCCCAATGATCCCGATCAACTCCTGGCAGAAGCTCTTCAGTCCTGGCAGCAGGCCGATCTGTCGGCACTGGACTCCGCCTGGCAGAATCTCGCCGGGACCGTTCGTTATCGGGAACCGTTGATTCGTCGGGCGTACATCGAACGCCCTCGCGGTCACTCCAAAACATCAGACATGGCGGTACAGATTGCCTGGATCCTGCTGGCGGCGCGGCATCCCGTGAAC
>DATMFC010000266.1:0-7864 GCA_035556335.1 Planctomicrobium sp.
TGCCATTTCTGAGTATTCGAGCGTACGGTTCCGGACCATTCTGAAGCCTGAACCGGATGTTCGGTCACTTTTCCTTCACCGTACATATCCAGAGCAAAGGCAACGTACCCTTCTTTCGCGAGCTGCCGGGTTCGTCCTTTGACGTAGTCGTTCAATCCCCACCATTCATGCACGATCAGAACGCCGGGACGATTTCCTGAAATGCTGTCATCCCAGGCGAGAAACCCTTTCAGGTTTTGTCCGTCATGGGTGTATTGAATTTCCTTCGTCTGGACTTCAGCACTGGCTGTGGCCGCAAAACCAACGACGAGGATCGCCGCCAAAAGCACGTTCCAATCCATCCGCTGCATGCTGTGAACCTCATACGGGAAGTGACAAGCTTGATAGGGGACCACGAAAAAGTTGAGGAAAACGTAGGGGGACAAATTCGAAATCGAAAATTCGAAACAAATTCAAAATTCAAAGCGACCATGAGTGACGTTGAAAAATCGCTCTGTTTTGAATTATTGATTTCGAATCTGTTTTGAATTTCGTGCTTCGAATTTTGAATTTCCCGGGTACGCCTCGACCGATGATAGCATATTGGTCGCACAACAGGCAGGGAGCAGAGATCAGGGACGAGGCTTTCGCTTTATTGAAATATCGTCTGGCAGGGAGAGGCTCCCGCCGAGCCGCAAGCCATGGAACGCGTTCCTTTTACTCGCGGCTCAGCAGGAGCTTCGCCCTCCCGGGAATGGCCCATTATGAACGGCGAGACGCATCCTGCCGGTCAGCGACGGGCTTCCGGGAAGCCGTAGTGAGAAGCGTCGGCGGTGGTTTTGATGCCATCCGCTGTGGGGGAAAGATCCGCAGTCGGTCGCGGGATGCGGGAACCACTGGAAGAAGGTTCCTCACTCTGAACCCGGCTTTCCAGAGCATCGACTCTCAGTCGGCGAGGAATGGAAGGCAATGCTTCACTCACACGACTGGCGATGAACAATGGGGCGGAATCCAGTTGTGCGGGATCAACTTCCGTTTGAGGGCTCTGTGATCGGACCACCGTTCCTGGAGATTCCATGGAGGCCAGATGTTCCTGAGCAGGCTGCTGTGGAGCGGTCGCGGCAATGGCCACCGGGTTTTCTTCCCGTTGTTGAATTGGAGGAGATCCAGCGAGAATCCAGTTCGACCAGTCATGTTCCAGGTGGTCAATTCCTTTGAAACTGTAATTCTTGACGATGGCCTGTTCCCAGCCGATCTGATGGGCGTCGTCGAGGAACTGAAGATAGGTCTGGCGTCCCTGTTGCCCCTTGGAGTCGACGAGAAATCGGGCCAGCGAATACCCTTCTGCATACAGAGTCAAAACGTCGCGCATGTCAGTGGGATATTCACGAATTGCCAGCAGATTTTTCAGAGGAATCCGACGGGGAGTGGAAAAGACTTCACTGAGCAACTCCATCTGTCGGGCTTGTTCCGATTCGTGTTCAAACAGCGTTGCAGCCCCTTCATCGGCCCAGCGTGGCAAAGGACGACGAAAATGGGAGGCAAAGATCGTATGATTCACCTCATGGGGAACGACCGAATCCAGAATTCGTTCCAATGAACCCTGAACATGCATCTTCCAGCCGTGAACTTCACCATCTTCAAAAGTGAATGTGGTTTGTCCGCTGGCTCCCATCGTGCCGACTTTCACAGTAATCGGGCAGGGGCGATACCAGTTCGGAAGAGTCTTGTCGAACCACTGAATTGCCAGTTCCCGGCGCCAGTGTTCCGCACAATTGGCGACCTGTCTGGCCACCTCATCGGATGAGGCGGTGACCACAAAGTTGGCCGTGCGATAGTTCGCGGCGTGCGATTCTCTGGCGGCTCCCAACAGGGTCAGCGCCACAACAGCCACAGTAATCAGAGGGGAACATCCCGAAAGAATTCCAGGCATCACATCCATGCATTCGGAAAGGGGGGAGTAACCACAAGAACAGAGGCGCATCCGTGCCGGCCTGTTCGCCGAAAAAACATGTTGCAACCGGCAGGCCAAAACCCCTTTCCTCCTTCCTCCGGCAGCTTCTGCCGAACGGTAATCTCTTTTCCAGACCGGAATTGCGGATTTTTCCGATTATTCCGGTTAGTGAGGCGATGTTGTCATTCTGACTGTAAAATTTACACGGAGATTGTATCGAAATACAACTTTTTGAATTTCTTACAACTCCTGCAATTGTAGGCAGGGAGCTTTTCCACGAGAAGATGTGGCGGGTCGCAGACCAGGGCTGGGGATCATCAGGTGCCGGACGAAACAGTAAAGACTGTTCCATATGGAAAGTGTCTCCAACGTCCGGCGATCGCTCTGGCCTGAGCGGCGTTTCGGCAGAGTACGAAACAGGCGGAACCGCTGCCGGTCATCCCACTTCCGTAAACATCTTCCCGTTTCAGTCGCTGAAGAATTTCCGCAAGTCGGGGATCGAGCCGAGCGGCCGGGGCCGTCAAATCATTCCGGAGAGACTCCCCCAGACGATCCAGTCGACCGCTCTCCAATTCCTGAACTGTCTGTGTGATTTGAGGAGAGACCGATTCTGGTTCTCCACGGTCTTGTTGGAGTTCTCCCCATTGCTGAAAGACTTTGGGAGTCGACAGGCCGAATGGCGGTTTCACAATCACAAAGTGCAAAGGCCCCGAGACAGGCACCGGTTCAACTTCTTCTCCCCGACCGGAGCAAACGGCCGCGACGGGGGAATCAATGAAGAAATTGACGTCACTCCCCAATTGAGCGGCGAGGGCATGAAGATCATGGGAACTCAGCCCCAGATTCCAGAAACGGTTCAAAGCGACCAAAGTGGCGGCGGCATTGCTGGAACCGCCCCCCATTCCCGCTTCCATCGGAATACGTTTCACGAGATCAATGCTCACCCCCTGAGAACAACCAGTCTGTTCACGAAGCAGACGAGCGGCGCGGATGACAAGATTCCGGTCATCAACTGCCAGTAGAGAAGAGGTTCCACTTCGCGAAGCCTGATGGCAGCGCAGTTCGATCTCCCCTGATTCACTCGGGGAGAACCGGAGTAAGTCAGTCAACCGAACGGAGAGCATCACGGTTTTGAGTTGATGAAACCCATCCTCACGCCGTCCCAGAACCGCCAGCGAAAGATTCAACTTCGCCGGAGCCTGAACGAGTAATGAGCTTCCCTGTCGAGAGAGTCGCATGGTGTTCTTTAGGAACTTACGGGAGTAGGAACCGCAGGGGGCATAGCACGAAGCGAGCGATGCATTCCTCAACTCCCTGTCGATTACAAGCGGCGTTTTCCCTAGTGCATCGTCCAGATTGAATTTTGGGGTTGATCAACCAGAACGAGAGCGGCCAACGAGCCGCGGAACAGTTCGGACAACTCCCAGATTTAGGCTGGACACAGCACTAGAATCTATCTGAAAATGTTGGCGCTACGGCGATATCGAGTGCTCATTGCATCGCTTACATACCACATGTTGTGCGCTGTCCAATTTTTCAGATAGCCTCTAAGACCTGTAGGTCAGGCACCGGACGCCATGGGATCATGAACGTCCCATTCAATTCGTCAGGCAGTGTCTGACCTACGGTTACTTGGGCAGAAAATCCTTCAAAAAACTGTTTGCGTCAACGGCTTGAAATTGAATCTCTTCCAGAAGCTCATACCTCCCTCGCGGAGAAGGCCATGTCCATTCGACATTTCCATCTGCATCGACGAATTCAACAAGAATATTTGAGGGGGTGTAGCGAATCGGCCTTCCCTCATCGTCCCAGTGTACCGCGCGCCCCTCATAGACCGCGATCCGCTTACCATTTGTTTCCGTGGCATAGACCGGCCCGAGGATCTGCAAGTCCCGTCCTCGTTCATACCGTTCGTTCGGCTGCGAATCCCATACCAGCTGCCCCGTCTTTGTCAATTCGATGAGCTTGTTGGTTGCCTGGTCCCATGGGTCAGACATCGTTCCGCCTCCAATTTGATTTTTCGATATGAAGTTCCACCTTCGTGATCCATTCAGAAATCGATGCACCTAAGTCTCTTGCGAGTCTTAAGGTTTGGCGGTTATCACTTTTGATGACTACGGCAAAATCTTCCCGTGTCCATTTTATCCTTCCATCAGGAGGAAGGTGAAGATTGATTTCTTCCAGCAACGATTGAATTGGTCCTAACTGCTGAATGATTACGTTTCTATTTTTTGTGCTAAGTCCGTCATTCAGATGATTTTGAGCAACACGAAGCCGTCGAAAACATGAATCCAGCATAATACGAGCCGTGTATTGCTCTTTGAGGGCGTACACCGCCAAGGCGACCTGGATTGTGAGAATGCCCCCCGCAATAGAGGCCAGACTCCCCAGGACGCCCAATTCATTCGTCATCTCCCTGGCAATCGCGGCTGCTCCGAGGAGAATTAACAGCACAACGACAATCAACCAGAAAAGGATGGCCCACTTCATAAAAACCTCTGGTTAAGCCTGTTGCCTGTTCACACGGAGCGTTCGCGAATCCAGTCGGTGTGGAAGGTTTCTCCACGGGACTTGTCGGTTCGCTCGTAGGTGTGCGCTCCGAAGTAGTCGCGCTGAGCCTGCAACAGGTTGGCAGGGAGTCGGGCACTTCGATAGCCGTCGTAGTAGGACAACGCTGCAGCAAAGGCAGGAACCGGAATTCCGTGTGTCACGGCAGCAGCAACAACCCGACGCCAGGCGGCCTGGGCCTTGTCGATGGCTTGTTTGAAGAAGTCGTCCAGCAGCAGGTTTTCGAGGTTCGGGTTTTTGTCGAAGGCGTTCTTGATGTCTCCGAGGAAGACCGAACGAATGATACAGCCGCCACGCCAGAGGAGAGCGATGTCTCCGTTGTTCAGCTTCCAGCCGAATTCCTGAGCGGCCGCGTCCAACTGCACATAACCTTGTGCGTAGCTGACCAGCTTCGAGGCGTACAGGGCCTGTCGAACGTCGTCGATGAACTGCTTCTTGTCCCCTTCGAACTTGGTGTTCGGTCCGGCGAGAACTTCAGAAGCACGAACCCGGGCGTCTTTCTGAGCCGACAGACATCGGGCAAAGACCGCTTCGGTGATCAGAGTGGTTGGAACGCCGAGATCGAGAGCGTGTTGGCTCATCCATTTCCCGGTTCCCTTCTGTTGAGCGGTGTCCAGGATGACGTCGACCAGTTCTCCTCCGCTCGCGGAATCTTTCACGGTGAAGATGTCGCGAGTGATTTCGATCAGGTAACTGGCCAGTTCCCCTTCGTTCCACTCTTTGAAGACCTGATACAGCTCGTCGTTGCTCAGCCCGAGAGCCTGTTTCAGCAGGAAGTAGGCTTCGCAGATCAACTGCATGTCGCCGTACTCAATCCCGTTGTGAACCATCTTCACATAGTGACCGGCTCCGTCTTCTCCAACCCATTCACAACATGGAATATCGTTGTTCGCGCCCACTTTTGCGGAGATAGACTGGAAGATCGGCTTGACGTATTCCCAGCCGGCCTTGTTTCCACCCGGCATGATCGATGGGCCTTTGAGAGCCCCTTCTTCTCCACCGGAAACTCCTGTTCCGAGGAAGATCAATCCGGCAGCGGGGAGTTCCTTGGAACGACGGTTGGTGTCGCGATAGTCGCTGTTTCCGCCGTCGATGATGATGTCGCCCGGTTCCAGAAGCGGTTTGAGTTCTTCGATCACGGCGTCGACCGGTTTTCCGGCTTTGACCATGATCATGATTCGACGGGGGCGTTTCAGTGAGGCCACGAAATCCCGGAGTTCATGAAACCCCTGAATCCGTTCCGCCGTTCCCGCCCAGACCTTGTCTTCCGGCTCATCTTTCAGGCCACCGACAAACGCATCGGTTGTCGCGGTCGTCCGGTTGTAGACGGCGATGTTGAAGCCATGGTTGGCAATGTTGAGCACAAGATTCTGGCCCATCACGGCCAGACCGATCAGTCCGATGTCGTTTTGCATTGTCTGGTAAGGTTCCTGATGCCTGTTGTCTAAACGGGATTGACGAGAAGGAAAATTCTCGATTACTTGTGATTTCGGCTGTTGGCCGGGTGCCATGTTCGCGTCGCGTCAGCAGGGCGAACATGAATGGGTGCCCCTATTTCGTTTGGCATGCTCGCACCCGATACAAACTCGACTTTCGTGAACATTATGCGAACGAGGCATCGTAATGTCTCTTGACGGAACGGTCGAGCGTACCGGGTTCCAAGAGTCTTCCGGACGGCAAACTCCCACCTCATTTCCGGTTCCAGCCTTCGACATACTTGTCGCTGAAAAGGAGTTGCAGCCGTTCGGCCCGATCAGTTCCTTCACTGGCGACGATGGCAATCGCCTCTTTCAGAAGCCCCATTCGAGGGTCTTGAGCGGTCTGATCGGCATTATCGGAACGGTCAATCCGGTCGAACGCCGCAGCCAGATCCAGTAACCCGCACCGCAGTTCCAGATAGTGACGATCCAGTATTTCTGAAGCAGATTGAATGGTCGGCATTGTTTGAATTCCTTTTGAATCACAATTCTGAATCAAAGTCGCACAACAGCGCCCCGTTCGGCGAGGAATTGTTTGGCTTCATGAATCGTGTATTCCCCGTAGTGGAAAATACTTGCAGCCAAAGCCGCGCTGGCTCCTCCAGTGGTGACGGCTTCGAAAAGATGCAGCGGATTCCCCGCTCCCCCACTGGCGACGACGGGGATATGAACAGCACTGGAAATGGCTGCGGTAATTTCGAGATCAAAGCCATCTTTTGTTCCGTCTGCGTCCATGCTGGTCAGGACAATTTCACCGGCTCCCAGGCGTTCCACTTCTTTCGCCCAGGCGACGGCGTCCAATCCCGTCGGCTTGCGTCCTCCGTTGATATGCACGTCCCAGTAAACGCCATCAGCGGTGGGGTATTTCGTGTGAAACCGGGTCGCAAATCCTCCTTCAGAGGGAACAGGACGTTCACTCACCCGCAAGTGTTCCGGAACTCCCTGAGCGGCCGCCAATGCCGTCGGATCCCCTGCCGGAACCCGCTTCGGATCGAGGTTCACCACGATACACTGGCTGCCGAATCGTAACGCCGCTTCCCGGATGAACTCGGGGTCTTTCACGGCAGCACTGTTGATGGAAACCTTGTCGCAGCCTGCTTTCAGGAGTTTGCGGATATCTTCGAGCGACCGGATCCCTCCCCCGACGGTCAGCGGCATGAAACAGACTTCGCTGGTTCGGGCGACCACGTCCAGAATGATATCCCGCTGCTCGTGACTGGCGGTGATATCAAGAAAGACGAGTTCGTCGGCCCCTTCCGCTTCATATCGGGCCGCAATATCCACAGGATCACCGGCATCCCGCAGATTCAGAAAGTTCACTCCCTTCACAACCCGACCGGCGTGAACGTCAAGGCAAGGGATAATCCGTTTGGCAAGCATGGGAAATCAGGTGGTTACGGGAAGTGAATTCGTTGCCGACGTGCAGACCTCTTCATCTTAACCCGGGAAATGCAGAGGAACCACGGAAAGGACGGAAACTACGGAAAGGAAGAAACAAGCCATTGATACAATGAAGAGTTTCGGTAGTAAATTCATTCAGGTTAACGTCATCTTCAGGCAAACAGAATTTGACTCTATCGTCAACTCCCGCGATACTCTGCAACGTGATGTTCTTTCCATTGTGCTGAAAAATCATTTCGTAAGGACCGATTGTGTTTGATCCAGCTCTCTTTCTGCGTTCGGCCGACATCCGTGGACTGTACCCCAATCAGATCAACGAAGAACTGGCCTGGTTCACCGGAAAATATTTCGCACAAAGTCTGAAAGAACTGCTCGGAACAGAGTCTCCGAAAATCGTGGTCGGTCGCGACGGCCGTGTCTCATCCCCGGTGATCTATGCGTCACTGATTCAGGGATTCGCCAGCGCAGGGGGAATCCCGGTACC
>DATMFC010000267.1:0-24406 GCA_035556335.1 Planctomicrobium sp.
GCACGGCTCCTAATCCTGTCGTCAGCGTTGCGAAGTGAACCGTTAATACCGCATTGCGTCGACTGAGTCCGAGGTCGGTCAGGCGATGGGAGAAATGATTCCGGTCAGGTTGAAAGGGACTTTTTCCGTTCCTCAATCGAATTGAGATGACCGTCAAAAAGTCATACAGAGGAATGGCCAGGATCAGTAACGGTGCGAGAAACACATGTTGTTGTGTCGTGTTTTCTTCATAGAACGTTCCGAGAATGGTCATGGTTGCCAGCATCAACCCGATGAAGGTGCTTCCGGCATCACCCATGAAAATTCGGGCGGGAGTCCAGTTATGACACAGAAACCCGGCGATCGAACCTGCGAGAATGAGTAACGTTCCCCCCACCAGCCAGCGCGGTTCGCCTGTCAGTTGCAGCATGATCCAGGCGAAGATCAGCGAGGCCACCAGCCCGATCCCTCCACACAGTCCATCCATGTTGTCCAGAAAGTTTAGCGAGTTGATCAGTACAACAATCCAGAACACAGTGACAATGCTTCCGAACATCGGATCCGCGACAAACAGGGTGCCTCTGACTCCTCCGGAGACAAGAGCAATCGCCAGCAGGAACTGAACGGAGAGCCGTCCTTTCCAGGAGAGCCCGAAACGGTCGTCGAGCAGTCCCATGGCCACGAGGATCGATCCGGCGGCAATAATCCCCCAGAGCTGACCGGCTTTGTAAAGCACCCCGGGAAGATGGATGCTCAAGACATCAGGCAACCAGATCGTCGGTGCCGGCAATCGTGATTGCCAGAGAACCACGAGATAGGCCGTAATCAACGGGATCACAACACCGGCATAGATCCCGATTCCTCCTCCTAATGGAGTGGGTGTGACGTGCACTTTTCTTGCGGCCGGTTGATCGACCAGCCCCCAGGCGGGAGCCCAGCGGCGCATCAACCATGTGACGCTCCACGAGACGAGAAACGCAGGCAGCGTACAGACACAGAAAAACCAGACCATCGAAAAAGTTCCCATTCAAATCCATCGGGCGTCGTTGGAAAAGAGGACCAACGACGCCCGGTGCAGATTGTAGTCGAATGAGAATCCAAAGATCAGCCAGTGACGGAGGAGTCACAAGGCTTTCGCTTTATTGAAAATCGCTTGGGAGGGCGAGGTTCCCGCCGAGCCACAAACGATGGAAAACGTGATCTTTCATGCGGCTCAGCGGGAGCTTCGCCCTCCCGAAAATTGCTCATCTTGAACCAGGAAAAGCTTTGGAAGAAGCCACCCGTCGGACAATCTTTTCCTACTATGCCGTCGCGGTCTGGTCCCCTGGCTTTTTCGGAGCGCGTTCCCGTTGAATCGCTTCATAAACTTCCTGGCGGTGCACAGGGATTTCCGTTGGAGCCTGAATTCCCAATCGAACCTTGTCTCCGCGAATGTCCACAATGGTGATGACGATGTCATCCCCAATCATGATGCTTTCATCTCGATGGCGTGAAAGTACGAGCATCTTCCTGACTCCTCGTTCGAGTCCTGTCTGGCTTTGTCAGAAACCGCAGGAAATAAGTGTGTAAGTAATGGAACGTGACCGGACCCTGCAAGGAGGTTTCCTCTCCTGCTTGGTCACGGCGGAACAATCCGGTTGAACAATCGGGTCAGGCGCGGGCAACACACCACGCAACACGTTGAACAACCTGAATTCCCAACCATGACAGGCAAACATCCGCCACACGCGGATCAGTGGGTTCAGCCAGCGTCTTTGAGAAAATGACAACAGTGATTCACGGCAGAGCCACTGAAGTGCCTCTCGTGACACCACTATTGATCGTCACGATGTCAAAGCGGGGAAGACAAGAAGGATGCGATTAATGCGTGGCGTGAGAAAGATGAGGAGGCAATTCTCTTTGTTTCAGATTTGCCGGATTAATTTTGGATATCCGTTTGAAACGAGGGGTTTTACAAGGTTTTGCTTAAGTTTGACCGGGGCAGGGAAGACTGATTGCAGGCACAGGGATCAGGCAGGTTCTGTACCAGGGCGTTTCCGCAAATGACAACATGGCCGGTCTGACATGCGGGAATCTGCATTTTTACTGATCGAATGCGTGCGGCGCGGCTCTGTGTCTGACCGAACCGGTTGAGCTGTCCGACTTGAGGGTCAGTGGGATGAGTGACTCGTTCCCGCTGCGGCACGATGGAGGCGATCGTTCAAGGCCCGTCCGAGTCCCACTTCTGGAAACGCTTTGGCGAAGATTCGGGTGACCGGGGATTCATCGAGTCGGCGTAAGGCGGCAAAGAAATGAGCAGTCGCCTCCGGGAGTGAACCGCTTTCCGACAAGACTTCGACCTGACCGTATCGCTCCGGGTTCTCGATGGGTGTGAATGACAGAACTCCCAGTGCGAGGTCGTCCTCCGTTTGTGGCCAGTCCGTCACAATCTGTAACGGCGTACGGGGAGCATAATGCTGGGCCAGCATTCCCGGCGAACTTTGCGGTCCGTTCTGGTCGAGGATGGTCGGCTGCTGGCGAACGATCGGCCCAACGACTTCTTCGATCTCTTCAATCGTCAGCCCGCCCGGGCGCAGGAGTCGCACTTCCCCGGAGTCACTGCAGGACAGAACGGTCGACTCGATGCCGACGTCGCAGTTTCCGCCGTCCAATACGGCATCGATCCGGCCTTCCAGAAAATCGATGACATGCTGTGCTGTAGTCGGACTGATGCGACCAAACGGGTTCGCACTTGGAGCCGCAATCGGCACACCACTTTGACGAATCAGCTCGCGTGCCAGTGGATGAGCAGGGATTCGCACTGCCACGCTTGGCAAACCGGCAGTGACCAGATCAGACAACTCCGGTTGCTTGGGGAGAACCAGAGTGAGTGGACCCGGCCAGAAACGGTCGATCAGTTTCTGGGCAACCTCCGGCACATGATTCACCACCAGAGGAAGAGACGTCGTGTCGGCCAGATGCACGATCAGCGGATCAAAGTGAGGGCGTTGCTTTGCTTCAAAAATCCCGGCCACTGCCTGAGTGTTGAAAGCGTTTCCTCCCAGTCCGTAGACCGTTTCCGTAGCAAATGCCACCAGTCCTCCTCTTCGAAGGATGGACGCCGCTTCAGAAAGATCGTGAATCAGTCGGGTACGCATTATTGGGGAGACTGCCACTTAAGGGAGTGGTTTTACTTGAGTTCAGGGAAGTTTCCGGGGCACCGTCACTACAATCGGCCCGACCCTCTTTGTCTGGCTGGGGAGATCGTTTCGTTTTATTGAATTTTAGCGACACGGTGTGAAATGCGAACATAGAGTTGAGCATTCGTTCACTTCCGCAGGGAATGCTCTTCGATGATCACGCCAGGATTATTCTATCGCCTTTGTTTTGTTCAGGGAGCCTGCCTGGCCGCAGGCTGGGGAATTCCCAGCTTGATTCAATGGGCAGCGTCTCCTCCAGACAGTTGGACATTGCAAGCTGTTCTGGCCGGTTGGATGACGTTACTTGGGACATGGGGATTATTGACCGCAGCAACCGGTCTGATGCTGCTTCGCCAGTTGAGAAAAAGTTCATCACGGCAGAGTCAGGAAATCATCAAGACAGACTCTCACGTCGTTCCGATAGAGGCCCAACTCTCGAACAAACTTTCACCCAAACTCTCACTGTACCGAGCCGATGACATTGATGACATCCCCGAACATCATATGCCTGCGGAATGGAAATCCCAGTGGCGTCATTCCCGTATTGAGGTGATGAACACTGCGGAGGAAACGCAGGAAGTCGTCTGAAAAAGAAACTGAAAATTCAGTAACAGTTTAGCGGTCAGAAGTTGATCTGATCCGGGTGGCCGCGATTGCTTGCAATCGGGGTGGCGCAGCCATACGAGGCCATCGCTCACACCTTGCGGACTCCTGATCCACCTGTAGATAGATGGGGAATCATTCTGATTTGAGAGAGGCTCTGGGGGAGAGACTTCACGTGTGCGGCCTCTCACGGTTTCGCCGCCCCGATTGCAAGCAATCGCGGCCACCCTGTGTCTGAGATCTGGTGAGAGGCACTAAAAAGCAAGGCGACCCCCAACAGGTCGCCTTGCTTCATTGACTGCAAATCACTCCAGAATCGGATCAATACCGATAATGCTCTGGTTTGAATGGGCCATTGACTGGGACGCCCAGATAATCGGCCTGAGCCTGGGTCAGCTTGGTCAGCTTCACTCCCAGTTGTTCCAGGTGCAGACGGGCAACTTCTTCATCCAGTTGCTTCGGCAGCACGTGAACACCGATTTCGTACTGGTCTGCCTTGGTCCAGAGTTCAAGCTGGGCGAGAACCTGATTGGTGAAGCTGTTCGACATCACGAAGGACGGATGCCCGGTTGCACAGCCCAGGTTGACCAGTCGTCCTTCTGCCAGAACGAGAAGGGCCTTGCCGTTCGGGTAAACGTATTTATCAACCGGACCGCCGACATCGGAATCCTTTTTGATGCGGATTCGTTCGACGTCTTTGTGATTGTTCAGGTAGGCGATGTTGATCTCGGAATCGAAGTGACCGATGTTGCAGACGATGGCGTTGTGCTTCATCTTGTCGAGATGAGGGGCATCAATGACGTCGATACAACCGGTGGTCGTCACGAAGACATCCCCGAGAGGGGCGGCTTCTTCCATCGTGGTGACCTGATACCCTTCCATTGCGGCCTGCAGAGCACAGATCGGGTCAACTTCCGTGATAATAACCCGGGCCCCCAGGCCGTCCATGGCGTCGGCACATCCTTTACCGACATCGCCGTAGCCGCAGATGACAACCACTTTCCCGGCGACCATCACGTCGGTGGCGCGCTTGATGCCGTCGGCCAGTGATTCACGGCATCCGTACAGGTTGTCGAACTTGCTCTTGGTCACCGAGTCATTCACGTTGATCGACGGAAGGCCCAGTTTTCCGGCCGCGTGCATCTGCACGAGACGGTGAACTCCGGTGGTGGTTTCTTCGGAGAGACCTTTAATCCCGGGGATCAACTCTGGGAACTTTTCATGAACCATGAGAGTCAGGTCACCGCCGTCGTCGAGAATCATGTTCAACGGCTGACCGTCGGGCCAGTACAGGGTCTGCTCGATGCACCAGTCGAACTCCTCGTTGGTTTCCCCTTTCCAGGCGAAAACCGGAATTCCAGCGGCAGCAATCGCAGCGGCGGCGTGATCCTGTGTCGAGAAGATATTACAGCTGGACCAGCGAACTTCCGCCCCCAGTTCAATCAGGGTTTCAATCAGCACTGCCGTCTGAATGGTCATGTGCAGGCAGCCGGCGATACGTGCCCCTTTCAGCGGTTTGCTGGCACCGTATTTTTTTCGCAATGCCATCAAGCCCGGCATTTCGTATTCGGCCAGTTCGATCTCTTTGCGTCCCAGATCGGCCAGTTCCAGATTCTTGACTTTGTAGGGCAGAGCTTCCACAGTCGACATTCGCAAATCTCCTTGCAGTCATTCTCTCTCGATGCCATCTGGCTTCAGGATGCCTGAACAATCCATGCACGGCGTTCCGACAAGGAAGGGTGCATCACCAGAATATCCGAGAGTTCGCGTTTGGTCTGAATCGTTGTGAGTGAAAATACAGTTTCACATCGAATTCAAGGTGTTTCACGCCACAGCTTGACAACACAGTTTTACAACACTGTGACCCGCGCGCAAAATCATCCGTGAATTTTGATTTCGTCAAAAGTATAAGGCAATTTCTAAGACAAACCAGTCTGTTCACAAGGAAAAAGCCAATTCGCTCCCCTCGACCCGTTGCGTTGCGAGGCGGGATGCTGAGTGTTTCCCGAACGCAAATTCCCCTGAATTCTCCAGATGTGGGCTTCGAAAACGCTCTGGCCGCTTGAAGTCCTTGCCGGGACTGGCGAAACTGTCAGCCGATTCTCCTTTCGCCAGTCCACAGTTGAAGATCCCGATCATGTCCGATTCGTTAGCCACGTCGTTTTTTCAGGAACTTGAACAGCTGGTTCTGATTGATCCTCATTCGCACATCAATCCCCATTCCGCCGCCTCGAAAAACCTGGCCGACCTGATGGGATATCACTACTACACCGAACTGGCTCACTCTGCCGGACTTCCCAAAAACCAGATCGAAGGCCCGGACGTTTCTCCCAAAGAAAAAGTGGGACGCCTTGTCGAGAAACTGACCGATCTCGACAACACCATTCAGGTGAGCTGGCTGCTCGACATGTGTCAGGAGTTTTTCGGCTTCACTGACGACCGAATCACCTCGTCCAACTGGGAGTCGTTGTATGACACTGCCGAACAGAAGATGGCGCAACCGGACTGGGAACAACAGGTTCTACAGCAGAGCAAAATTGAGAAAGTGTTTCTGACCAACGATTTCGACGACTCGCTCGCCGGGTTCGATACGAACGTCTACATCCCTTGTCTTCGTACGGACGATCTCGTCTTTCACCTGACGAAAAAGACGGTTCAGGACCGGCTCACCAAGGCGACCGAAGTCGAGGTGACCGATGCGGCCACATTGCGAACCGCCATTGGGAAGCTCTTCGCGCACTTTGTCTCCAAAGGAGCCCGGGCCTGCGCCATCTCGCTTCCTCCGACATTCTCACCAAAGAAGACAGACGCCGGAGCCGCCAGTGCTGTCATTAAACGAGCGATGAAAGGGGAGCGACTGACCGGATCGGAAGAGGAACTCCTTTCCTCATTCGTCTTCTGGACTCTGACGGAATTCTGCGCGGAATTCAAACTTCCGTTTGACCTGATGATCGGGGTCAATCGACGAGTCTATGAAGAGGGCGTTTATCAGGGACAAGACCTGTACGACACCCGGGTTTCGCTGATTCAATACAAAGAGATTCTGAACGCCTTCCCGCAGGTGACCTTCCCGATCTCGGTGCTGACCCATATGAGCAATCAGGAACTGGTCAGCTACAGCTGGATCTTCCCGAACATTGTCACCAACGGACACTGGTGGTACTCCAATACTCCAGCATACATTGAGATGGATACCCGAAGTCGACTGGAAGCCGTTCCACGAAACAAACAGATCGGGTATTACAGCGACATGTACAAACTGGAATTTGCCCTTCCCAAGTTCCGCATGTATCGAAAAATTCTGGCCCGCGTTCTGGCACAGGAATTTGTTCAGAATCGGAAATGGACAGAGGAACAAGCCCTGGCACTTGGAAAGCAGATCTTGCGAGGAAACGTTGAGGCCATCTTCAAGATCTGAGATCAGACTGAATTAACTTCATTTTTGTTTTCATCGTTCCGCAGTCGGAATTCAGGCATTGATGTGCTGAAATGTCTGCAATTCGCCTGTACACGGTAGGGCCACTGCTCTGACCGGAAGAGAGTATCGAGATGAAAAGTCGACTCGTATTATTGCAGGATGGACAAGCGAAAACGTTCGAACTGGGAGAGAGCGATACTGTCATCGGGCGACTGCCTGAATGCGAGTTGCAACTCATTTCCAATATGGTCTCCCGCAAGCACGCCCGGGTCTATCGTGACGGTACCGAGTATTTCATCGAAGATCTTGGAAGCGGAAACGGCACGTTTCTCAACGGACAAAAGATCGAAGGCCCTCAAAAACTCAAAATGAGCGATCGCCTGAAATTCGGGCCGATTCTCGTTCGCTTTGAATCCGATGCTCCCGAACCGGCCATCGGAGCGATGGGATTCGGTCAGGCGACTCTTCAACCCCATCAGATGGGGACCATCGAAATTCAGGATGATCACAGCGGTCCCAGTTCGACCATTCTGGGGTCGCTCGATGGGAGTGCCGGGTTCAGTCTGGATGTGCGTCCGCAGGAGAAATTGAAAGCCGTTCTGGAAATCAGCCGTGCTCTGGCGGGGACGCTGGAAATCGAAATGCTGCTTCCCAAGATTCTCGACACTCTGTTCAAAATCTTCCCTGCTGCTGATCGTGGCTGTATCCTGCTCAAGGATTTACGTACTGGCGACATGATTCCCAGGGCGATGAAGCATCGTCGTGATGTGGAAGATGCCTCAGTGAAGTTGAGCAAGACAATTCTCAATTCGGTCCTGAATCAGAAGAAAGCGGTCCTTTCCGCAGATGCGACAAGCGACTCCCGGTTCGATGCCAGCGAATCGATCTCGGCGTTGACGATTCGTTCCATGATGTGCGTTCCCATGCTCGACCTGCAGGGAGAGCCGATCGGCATCATCAATATCGACACCCAGAATCCGCTGGCTCAATTCAAAAGTGATGACCTGGATATCATGCTGACCGTCGCCGGTCAGGCGGCCATCACCTATGAAACTGCGAAGCTGCTGAACTCCTATGTTCAGAAGCAAAAGCAGGATAATGAAATGAACATCGCCCGGAATGTGCAACATGCACTATTACCGGAAACCTTGCCGCAGGTGAGCGGATACCAGTTCTTTGCATCGTATGACTCGGCTCAGGCAGTCGGAGGAGATTATTACGATATCATCACCGCCAGAGACGGCCGTATCTGGCTGGCTTTCGGAGATGTTGCCGGAAAAGGAGTACCTGCCTCACTCGTCATGTCACGAATGTCAAGCGTCGTTCGCAGTGTGAGTGAGTTCGTTACCGATGCCAGCGAAGCGGTGTGTCGTATTAATGACCACATGTGTGCCCGCGCTGTGGAAGGACGCTTTGTCACATTCGTTCTGGCGATTCTCGATCTCGAAACTCACAAACTGTCGATCGTCAATGCCGGCCACATGGCCCCGATGATTCGGACACCTGACGGGATCATTGAAGAGGTTGGCGAAGAAAGTGTCGGGGTTCCGATCGGTGTCATCGAAGGGTTTCCGTTCGAGGCGGTGGAACGAACAATCGAACCCCGGGAAACAGTCGTCATTTATACGGACGGCGTCAGTGAAGCGATGGATCCGAAGAACAATCTGTACGGGATGGACCGACTCAGAAACTTCGTCCAGCAAGGGCCGACTCCTCCCTCCGACCTGGGAATCGCCATTCGTGAGGACGTTCGCAAGTTTGCCAACGGACGGGAACAAAACGACGACATCACGCTGATGGTCTTTGGCCGAATGTGACCAGAGCGGCTGCCATTTGACTCTTCTGCTTTTTTTGAGTGATCGGATCATTTTTTGTTTGCGAGTGACCGCCAGAATCCGTATTCCTTCATGTAAGATCACTTGAATTTGTCTTCATTTCCTATGAGGATTGAGGGAACTCAACCTGTCTGCTTTCCTTTGTTGCACCCATGTCTCACAGATTTGACGTACGCCCCGGACGGCTGGCTGGCCCCATTTTTGCCAGTGGTCTGGTGATCCTGCTGGGAGCCCTTGGTGTCGCGATTACCGTCGCTGCTGGTGGGGGAGATGCATGGATCACTTGCGCCGTCTTTGTCGGAATTATTTTCGCCACGCCGCTTCTCGGACTCCTGTTTCGGGCGAACCCCGGCAATCTTCTGGCAAACCGCTTTGGCTGGATGACGGTTCGAAACCCGAATGATGAAAGCGATTATCTTCCCAGAGCCATGCGGACCAGGCGCCGCCACTTCGGCACCAATCAGCCTCCGACCGTGGAAGAAATTCGGGAGGCGAAAGAAAATCTGAACAACTGGGTCCCCGCTGGAAATTCTCAGAAAAAACAACCGAGGTGAATTCCCTGGTTTTCCCGTTAACCTTCATCATGGGAAATGAAGAGTGGACATTGCAAATACCAGCCCTGAAAGGGCTTCACAACACAGCCCAGGGTCACTCACGAAGTGAGCGCACCCTGGGTAGAAGAGCGCCGTGTTGACAAACCAACCCCGAAGGGGTTGCACAAGGGGGGCTGATTGTGCAGCCCCTTCGGGGTAGACTCGAAATGGGGGCTCCATTAACCCAGGGTGCGCTCACTTTGTGAGCAACCCTGGGCTGTGTTGTCAAAACCCCTTTGGGGTAAACGGTCGGGGCATCCATGAGAACTGGAGAACGGTCAAAAATGTGGGTAAACACAAGCTTGGTATGCAGCCCCATCATGGAGAGAGGGAAGTTTTACCCTTTCAGTAAGAACTGGATCAGATCCGGAACTGAACTTGCCATATAGAGCAGTTTTCGGTTTTCCGGTTTCATGAACCCGTCTTCAACGGCCCGATCCATCATCTCGATCATCGGATCGTAGTAACCATTGACGTTCAGTAACGCCATCGGTTTATGATGAAAGCCAAGCTGCCCCCAAGTGAGGACTTCAAAGAGTTCCTCAAATGTTCCCAGCCCGCCGGGGAGGGCAACGAAACCATCGGACAACTCTGACATCAACGCCTTTCGTGTGTGCATCGAGACGACAACCCGCATGTCTGTCACACCGGGATGAGCAAGTTCCCGATGTTTGAGTGATTCTGGAATCACGCCCGTTACCGTTCCTTTGGCCGCAAGGACTGCGTCTGCAACGATTCCCATGATTCCGACGTTTCCACCGCCGTAGACCATGTGAATCCGGTTCTGAGCCAGAGCGGTTCCCAGGTCGGTTGCCGTCTGCTGATAGACCGAATGAATTCCAGGGCGAGACCCGCAAAAGACACAAATCGCCATTCTTGCTGATTCATCATTTATCGCGGTTTCATCATTTGTCACAGTGAATATCCAACTCTTCTTCATGAAACTTTGGGAATACCGGTCCCCTCTTTCGGGGCGGGGGTCTGGTCTTCGAGTGCCGGTTCTTTCTGACTCGGGGACAGGACTGGAGTCGCCTGCAACCCCGGAGCGAATCGCTGGTCTAATGACAGCGGAAACAATGCGGCTCCGAGAAACGTCAGACCGGAAATCATCACCGCACCCACGGCGGTCCATGTCCATTGGTTGTCACGGACGCGAAACGGGGTTTCGAACAAGACACGTTTCAGCAACTGCAGGTTCCCGAGTGCGTTGAAAATCATCAAAACAAGTAGTGCCACGGCGAGGAATGTGACACTGTTATCCCGTTCATTCACCAGGGTGAGTGTCGATTGCCGGTGAGGAAGCAGGCAGGTCAGGATGAGTCCGAACCGCCACCAGAACCCGGGAAACGGCGGCATCCCGGAGAAGCTGAACAAGGCCACCAGCAATGGAATCGATTTCACCGGCTGGCGACGTGCCACTCCCCCCAGCGTTTCGGTGATGTCTGCGTTCTCTCCATCCGGTTGCAGCAGACGTTGCCCGGACAAAAGCAGTAACAAGGCAATCGTTTCACAAACAAGAATCGAAACAAACAACGTCTGTCCGGTCGGAAGATTGGAGGATTGAGCCCAATCCCGGAGAGGATGGCCACGTTCCCAATTCTGCAGGAAGATGGGAACTGTCAGAAAGCTGAGCGTGGCCAATGCATTGAGAGCGAGTCGTCGGGAAAGCAGGTTTTCCCGCATCAGGCGAACAGATCCGAAGGCCAGGGAAAACAGTCCCGCCATGACGAGAAGAAATGCCTGCTGGTCAGAGAACGGGAAGAACTCGCTCAATCTCCACAGAACAACTCCTGCCGTGAGTGTCGGTAACAGACGGTGTCCGACTGTGGCCAGAACAGGGTCGAAACTGGATTCCACTCCAACAACACGAGGAAACGGAAACCAGCGAACCATTCCTCCGATCCCGCAGATGAGAAAGACCGATCCCATCAGAGGCCCGTTGGAACCGAGGGGGGTGAACGAGGTCAACAGAAGACCGGACGCAAACAACGCGCTTCCGACAACCAGAGAAGAATGTCGTTTCCAGAGAGAGACGGTATTGTCTGTTCGTCCATAAAACATCAATGCCAGAACACTGAATTGCATTGCTCCCCACAGCAGGATCGGGTGATTTCCAATACTGGCCAACCCCAGCAGACCGGCACTCCAGCAGGTTGCGGAAAGCGTGGCCGGATGCCGGTCCAGCAGCGACACCAGCAGGCAGCACAAAACTCCGACCAGCAAGGACGCCCGACTGACGGCATCATCACGGAACCATGTGGAGACACCTGTCAGTAGTGATTTTGCCTGTACCGATTCCGAGGGGGTGAGCAGCAGAAGCAGCCACAATCCCAGTGCGACGGCACTCCCGGTTCCGACGAGAATTCTCGCGAATCTCGAGGCACGAATTCCCCCGACCTGCGTCAGGCAGGCCAGGAGCAGTAGAAGAAAACAAAGGAGGACCGGCAAGAGCATGGTCGGTTGATGATCCGTATTGAGCGCAACGGGTCACCATGACGGAAACAGTCGCCACGGATTCAAGATCGATTATAGCCGATACGACCCGGAACTGTGATCCTTCCGGTGATGGAACGAAGGGAAAAGAAGAGGACGAAATGACTGGAACCGGAAATGATCAGCGGAGCGATTTGCCTCCTTGTTCCTGGCTCCTCCCTGATCCTTGATCTCGACTTTCGCACTTTGCCCGTTGTGAAGAAGAGGAGACTCACGTAAAGATGCCAAGACGCAAAGATCAGTATCAACCCGTTTTCTGCGATTGTCCCGTTTTGAACAACACGAATCCTTCAACAACAACGAAGGAAGAGCCATCCCATTCCCTGAAAATGTCAGGAGTCAGGAATTCTCAACCCTTTTCTGCTGATCTGTCTTCTCTGTGACTTGAACCGGGAATCCATGAATTTAAGGACATCTTTGAAGCAAAACCCTTTGCGCCTTGGCGCCTTTGCGTGAGTCTCTTCTTCTTTAAGCAAAAAGTATGAAAGTCGAACTTATGCACTCTTCACATCCCCCTGTGTCCATTGCAGATCGATCAGACGCCAGGTTTTGGGGTTGGGGTTTTCATTGCGAAGTGGTGGCGGCAATCGGTGGGGACGAACATTGTCGTAGCACTGCAAGACCGCGAATCGCTTCAATGAGGCGGGGATTCCGACTGCCGTAAAACCGGCATGACCGGTTGCCGGATAGGGACCGCCATGGTTCATCGCCGGACTGACAGCGACGCCGGTCGGCATTTTGTCGTTGAGCAGTCGCCCGACTCGTTGTCTGAGAATCGGTTCGATTCGTTCATACAGGGGGTCGTCTTCCCCAGTCGTGCTGGAATAGAGGCACCCTGTCAATCCCCCTTCAAGTTGACGGGTGATCGCTTCAAGCTGATCGTCATCCTTTGCGACGATAATCAACGCGGTGTTGCCGAACGCTTCTGTCTGCAGACCGGCCGGGTCTGCGAGGAAATCGTCTCCACTGGCTCGTAATAACGTATTTGCATAACAGTAGCGAGAAATGTCCACTGGTTCAGCTCCTGTGACGACACTTGCTCCGGCCCGCTGTAACGCCACAATCCCTGCACGGAGATGAACTTCGGTTCCTTCTCCGAGAAGCGTTCCGACAGGGGATGCCGCGAATTTTTCGGCAACGGCCCGAATGAATGGTTCGGTAAAGGGGCCTTCTTTGAGAAGAATCAGACCGGGACTCGTGCAAAACTGTCCGGTTCCCAGCAAGGCGCTGGATGCGAATTCCGTGACAAGGGCATCGAGGCGTTCGGTCAGTGCTCCAGGCAGGAAGTAGACGGGGTTCACGCTCGACAACTCTGCATAGAACGGCTTCCCGGCCAGATCGGCGGCTCCTTTGAGGAGGAGTCCGGCGTGACGGGCTCCGGTATATCCGCTGGCTCCGAGGAGAGGATGAGAGACAAGCCTGGCCCCATCTTCATGGCTGGTGCGGTAGATCAGTTGAATGAACCCGGGGGGCATTCCCGTCTCAACTGCAGCGATTTGAGCCGCTTCTGCAAAAATTCGGGTCGTCTCCGGGTGCGAAGAGTGCCCTTTTGCAATCACCGGATTTCCAGCAGCGACGGCCGCTGCGAAATCTCCTCCGGCGATGCTGTTAAACGCACAGGGGAAATTGTTCGGACCGAAGACGGCTACTGGACCAATGCCAGTAAACTGCGACCGAATGTTCGCGGCGGTGTCGATGGTGGGTTGCCGCCACGATTCCTCTCTCGCTGCACTCGCAGCCAGTTTCAATTGATTGATCGTTCGAGGAAGCTCGACGTCCTTCAATCGGGGAGAAACTGGTAAGGCCGTTTCCTGGTGTGCGGCGGCGACAATCTTGTCCGCGCGAGACTCAATTTCACGGGCATAGGTTTCCAGAAAATCGGCAAATCGACTGCCGGGCCAGCTTTTTACCTGATCAAAAGCCTGTTCGGCGGCTTTCAGTGCGACTTCGATCTCTGGCCAGGGACTGATGGGAAACTCGCCGGAAAGAGGTTCTCGCGTCCCCGGGTTGACTGCCTGAAACGACTTCTCACCAATGGACGAACGCCATTCTCCATTGATCAGGACTTGCTTCTTCATTCCATTTTCCCATCACGCAAGCGGTTGGCCGGTTGTGTTCCTATCGGGAACGAATCATATTCCCATCTCCCTTACTGTATCTGTTGCCGCCATTTCATTCTACGAAACGTATCCGTTCGTCAGCCGTGACCAGATTTTTGACTGGCAACTCGCTGATGCAGGTCAATGAAATTGCACTGGACTGTTTTCATTTTCCCACGCTGGTCTGCTATTCTGTTTCGCTTTCCGACGGCGTCGGAATGGGCAGTCACGGTCGTTCATCACCGGCCTGCCGGCGAGAACTGCTCCACGAATTGATGAGAGCAGTGCAACCTGTTGATTACGGGAAGTTCAAGTTATGTCTATCGTTGTGCAGAAATTCGGTGGAACCAGCGTGGCGACCGCCGACAAGATCCGGGCTGCTGCAAGTCGGGCCATCGCCACCAAACAGGCGGGGCATCAGGTTGTGATGGTCGTCTCTGCCCGGGGGCACAAAACCGACGAACTGGTTCGCCTGGCAGAAGAGGTTTCCGACCGTCCTGCCGCACGTGAAATGGATATGCTGCTGTCGACCGGCGAGCAGGAATCGGTCGCACTCGTCGCCATGGCCATTCATGGACTCGGTGAGAACGCGGTCAGCATGACGGGGGGACAACTGGGAATCGTGACCGATTCCACGTTCTCCAAGGCCCGAATCCGATCGATCAACACCGAACGAATTAAACAGTACCTCGACGCCGGGAACATTGTTGTTGCCTGCGGGTTTCAGGGAATTGATCACGATTCCAACATCACGACACTCGGTCGGGGAGGGAGTGACACTACTGCCACCGCGCTGGCTGCCGCCTTGCAGGCAGAGGAATGTCAGATCTTCACGGACGTTGAGGGAGTCTTCACGACCGATCCCCGAGTGGTGACGGATGCTCGGAAGGTTGAAGAGATTTCCTATGACGAGATGCTCGAACTGGCGAGTCTCGGTGCTGGTGTCATGCACTCACGCTCTATTGAGTTCGCCAAAAAATTCAGTGTGCCGCTCCGTGTCCGCCCTTCCTTTAACGAGAATCTGGGAACATTGATTTCCAATCGGACGGAAGACCGTGTCGTCACTGGTCTGGCAGTGGCGAAGCAGGAAGCCCGGGTGACACTGGCGGACCTGCCGGATCAACCCGGTGTGATGGCGACCATCTTCACGAACATGGCGACCCGAAAAATTCCGATCGACATGGTCGTACAGAACGTGGCGGTGAGCGGAAAAGCGGAAGTGACCTTCACCGTTCCAGAAGGAGATCTCGCCGAGACTCTCACTGCGGCTGAAGCGGCAGTGAAAGAACTGGGAACCGGGTTTGTCCGGAGCGGAACACACGTTTCCAAGGTGTCGATTGTCGGAAGCGGTATGCAGACTCATCCCGGCGTTGCCGCGCAGATGTTCAAATCGCTCTCGGACGACGGTATCAATCTGGAGATGATCACGACCAGCGAGATTAAAGTCTCCGCGCTGGTCGACCGGAGTCGTTGCCAGGATGCTTTACTCTCGATCCATAAGGGGTTTCATCTGGAAAAGGGGACGATTGTCGTCCCGTCGATTGGTGTGGCCGATATCGCCACGGCACGAGCTGTTCCTAAGGAAAACGGCGACCTTCTGCAAGCGGTTGTCAGCAAACTGGCGAGCATGGAAGACATCGTCGTCAGTGAAGTTCTGCTGGACGAAAGCCAGGCTCGTGTCACGCTGAATAATGTTCCTGACGAGCCGGGGATCTGCACGAAGCTGTTCTCTGAGGTGGCAAATGCCTCTGTCATGGTCGACATGATCGTGCAGAACATCAGCCATAGCGGTCAGGCACAAATCACGTTCACGATTCCGCAAAACCAGTTGCTCCAATGCCAGACCGTTGTGGAAACACTACTGAAGGAATGGTCCGGAGCTTCCGTCAGCACGGAGCCACGCATCGCGAAACTGAGCGTCGCCGGGATCGGATTGCGGACACATACCGGAGTGGGAGAGCGCCTGTTCCGAGCTCTGTCTGAAGCCGGGGTCAACATTCAGATGATGAACACCAGCGAACTTCGTATGAGTGTTGTCGTTGCTCAGGGGCAGGGATCAACGGCTTACATTGCTTTGAAGAAAGCGTTTTCACTGGAGTGAATTGGTAGCCCGAATGATTCGTAGGGTGTATGAAGCACGAAGAAATCAGGAAAAGGGTGCATTCCGCAACTCCGCCTCAAAAACAGAGTGTGGTTTCCATCAGGACGAAGCTTCGTGCGCAATGCACCGCCACTTCAGGAGTTGCTGCATGCACCCTACCGGAAGTATGAATAATCCAGGGGAGCGTATTACCGTCCCAGGATGTCGTAGACCTCGACGGTCGACGTCGCTTCGAGAAGTTGTTGCCGGACCGCTTCTTCGCTGGCCAGTGAGGCAATTTTCCCCAGCATCGTCAACTGGATTTGCGGCGTTTCTTCCGGAGTCACGAGCAGAAAGACCAGCCGGACCGGTTCCGAAGAATTTGAATTAAACGTGATCCCCTCATGGCTGCGGCCGAAGACAATAATGGGATTGGCCAGTCGGGGACATCGGGCATGCGGAATTCCGACTCCCAGACCCACGTCTGTCGAAAGTTCTTTTTCCCGTTCAATCGCCAGTGCCGCGATGTTGGCCCCATTCGGCAGAACCGACTTGGGGATGAGTGTCGCCAGTTCTGTGATCGCTTCGTCGGCGTTCTGAGCCATCATCTCCAGCTTGATGTTCCCCGCCTGCAGGCAGGCAACGACCGAGGTCGTCGGGTGACGCGGGTATTCGTCTTCAATCTTTCCGATGACCTGTTCGAGAATGTCTTCCAGCGTGATGATCCCGACAGGGCGCCCCAGGCTTTTGACAAGACAGATCGTATTCCCGTCCGCCTGCATTCGGGTCAGCAGCGAATGAACATCCATATCCAGACCGACTTTGTAAATCTGCCGGACAAGTCGGGTCCATTCCGTTCCGGATGACGTTTCTCCAACAAGATCCTTCGCCAGCAGGTAACCGATTGGCTGTCCGGATGCACCGTCGATAACGGGCCAGCGGGAGAAATGCTCTTCGGAGATAATCCGGCGAATCTGATCGATGGTTTGGGTTGTCTGCAGTCGTTTCACCCGTGACCAGGGGACCATCAGGTGATTCAGACGTTGTTCGCTCAGATTCGACACATTCTCCAGCAGGAGTTTGAGCCGCAGATCACGAACTGTTTTTTCAACCACGTCTTTACTGGCCCCGAAGTCGGCCAGCACCAGACGGGACAGGGCGACAGCCGCTTCCCCTTCTTCAAAGACCGCTCCAGTGGCTCCGGCTTCTTCGAGATGCTTGCGCTCCTGCAGATATCGGGCACGAACGAGAATTCGAATGGCGGGATTCAAATTTCTCGCAGCGTAAATGATTGTGCCGACACTCGACGATTGCGGCAACGTGATGACCAGATGAGACGCCCGATCGACTCCAGCCTGTTCCAATACCGCTTCGCGCGAGCCGTCTCCATAGATCGCTTCCTGCCCACCCCGGTTGGCTTCCGTGACGGCATCCATGTTCATGTCGATGATGACGGTTCTCAGCCCCGCCTCACGCAGCAACTGGTTGACCGATCGACCGACGGGACCATAACCGATCACAACGGCGAGACGTTCATCAGGAGAGGCCGGAGCATCGACTGCTTTTGCCACGGCCTGATTGGCCTTTCGAATACGAAGATCGGTTCGATAGTTCAGTATTTTCCAGAGCTTCGGCTGGCGGCGCAGAAATAATTCGATCTGCGGCAGCATCCTGAAGATCATCGGGTTGATGGTAATTGTCAGAATTGCGGAGGCGACAAGAACACTATGCAGGGACTCCGAAATCAAGCCATGGGCACGACCGACGTCTGACAGGATGAAGGAGAACTCTCCGACCTGAGCCAGTGCCAGAGCGACGGTTAATGCCGTTCTGACCGACCATCCCAGGAGGGCTACAATTGCGAGCGCGGCCAACGGCTTGATGATCAGAATCACAAAGAGCGAAATCAGAATCAGAACCGGTTGTTCAATAAGATAAATCGGATTGAAGATCATTCCGACCGAGACAAAGAACAGCACAGCGAACGCATCCCGTAACGGAAGTGCGTCGGCGGCAGCCTGATGACTCACAGGCGACTGGGCCACCATCATTCCTGCCAGAAACGCTCCGAGTGCCATCGAGGCCCCAAACGCGGCATAGGCTCCGGCGGCAACAGCGACAGAGAAGACCAGCACGGTCAGGGTAAAGAGTTCGCGTGACCGAAGTCGGGCGACTTTCTCCAGAGCCCACGGGATAATTCGCATCCCGAAAACCATGACAATGACCAACAGAACAACCAGCTTCAGCAGAGCGATTCCGATGGGAATGAGGGGATGAACCGCTTCGGCCGCAGCCACGGCGTGTTCGGCCACGGCATGATCTGCACCAGCCACTTCTGCGGCAACCTGAGCTGCGCCATGTGCGGCCCCGTGCCCTGCATTGTGAATGACCGCGACTGTTCCCGACGCAATTGCCGGGACCATCACGAGCACAATGACGGTCAACAAATCTTCCACCAGCAGCCAGCCGACCGCAACGTGTCCTTCCGGCGCATGCATGACGTTGGCATCCATCAACACACGAATCAGCACCACGGTACTGGCAACCGACAGCGCGATCCCCACCAGGGTCGCTTCTTTGAACGGAATTCCAACCGCCATAAACGCGGCCACAGAAACCAGCGTCGCCACGATGACCTGTCCTAACGCACCGGGAATGGCAACCCCTTTGACGGCCATCAGGTCTTTCAGATGAAAGTGCAGACCGACCCCGAACATCAGCAGAATCACACCGACTTCAGCCAGCTGGTGAGCCAGTCCCACATCTCCGACAAACCCGGGAGTATGTGGACCGATCACTATTCCGGCTAACAGATAGCCGACGATCGGAGAAAAACGGAGCCATTGTGTGAACAGTCCCAATACCCAAGCTGCGGCAAAGGCGGCGGCAATCGTCGTAATCAGTGGCAGGTCATGCATTGGTGAGACGTTCCGAGAGGTTCCCTGATGAGCCAGAAACTGCTGTCGCGCTCATTTTCTAGAAGCGCACACATCCTTGTGTCGAGAGCAAAACCGTTCGAGTAATGAACGTTCCCTGATTCGGAAACGAAACTCAGAAAAGTTTCGCTCAGGGTTCTATGCCATTTTTTTACGGGATGCCAGCGACTTCAGGCGATTTCTCGATCCGTTTGCGGAATCCAGAAAGAATCTTCTCGGACCACGAAAAACAAGTTATTGGGGAACAGTTTCCGAAACACGTTAGCGGTCTGAAGAGGGTAGCCCTGATTGCTCGCAATCGGGGCCACCCTCATTGATCAGCACTTTCGCTTTTATTGAAAATGGCCCGGGAGGGCGAGGCTCCCGCCGAGCCGCAAACCATGGAAAGCGTGAACTTCCATGCGGCTCAGCAGGAGCTTCGCCCTCCCGGAAATTGCCAATCTTGAAACAAGCAAAAGCCCTGCCCTCACGGAACCACCAAAGATTGTCTTATTGGGGAATATCGATTTTGATGTGAAGATCCCGAAGTTGCTTTGAGTCCACTTCGGACGGCGCCTGCAGCATCAAATCGGAGGCTTTTTGTGTCTTCGGGAAGGCAATGACGTCGCGGATATTGTCGCTGCCGGTGAACATCATCACCCAGCGGTCGAGTCCCAGTGCAATCCCGGCGTGAGGAGGTGCTCCATAACGCAACGCATTCAGCAGGAAGCCAAACCGTTCTTCCGCAATTTCCTGCGGGATTTTGAGGAGATCGAACACTTTCTGTTGAATCTGTGAATCATGAATACGAACGCTGCCGCTCGCCGATTCGTAACCGTTGCAGATCAGATCGTAGGATTGTGCCCGAATTTTTGATGGATCCGTTTCGAAATATCCCACGTCGTCCGGATGCACGGCACAGAATGGGTGATGCTCGGCGTCCCAGCGCTGTTCGTCTTCGTTCCAGGTGACCAGCGGAAAGTCCAGCACCCAGGCACAGTTGATTTCCATGGGATCGTACAGTTTCAGATCACGTCCCAGGAAGCTGCGTAATGCCGCGAGTGCCGCACAGCTCACTTTCCAGGTGTCGGCAACGTAAACCAGCAGATCGCCGTCTTCCGCTTCCATTCGCTGCACGATTGCCTTCTGCTGCTCGTCTGAAAAGAACTTGGCGATCGACGATTCCAGTTTTCCTCGGGCGACTTTGAAGTAGGCGAGCCCTTTCGCCCCATATTCTGCCACCAGTGATTTGAAATCGTTGTCGAGAATCCGGCGACTGTATTTCTCGGCGCAGCCCTTCAGGCACAGCCCGCGCACTTTGTTTCCGGCTTCAACCGTGTTCTTGAAGACTCCGAAATCGCTGTTCGCGACCAGATCGGAAATGTCTTTGATTTTCATTCCAAACCGCAAGTCCGGCTTGTCCGATCCGTAATCACGCATGACTTCCGCGTGCGTGTATCGAGGCAACGGGAGATTGATCTCTTTCCCTTGAATTTCGCTCACCATTCGGGCGACCAGACCGTCGATCATCTGCAGGATATCTTCCTGTTCGACGAAGGCCATTTCGAGGTCGATCTGAGTGAATTCCGGCTGCCGGTCGGCGCGCAAGTCTTCATCACGGAAGCAACGGGCGATCTGCATATAACGATCGTACCCAGCCACCATCAGCAACTGTTTGAACAGCTGCGGCGACTGCGGCAACGCATAGAACGTTCCTTCATGCACCCGACTCGGCACCAGGTAATCGCGAGCCCCTTCCGGTGTGCTGCGTCCGAGGATCGGAGTTTCGATGTCCAGAAAACCACGTTCATCGAAGTAGTTGCGGACTGCTTTGGTGAGCTTGTGGCGGAGAATCATCCTGTCCTGCAACGCCGGGCGTCTCAGGTCGACGTAGCGATATTGCAATCTCAGTTCTTCATTCGGAACGGAATCCCCGCGCGGTTCGAACGGCGGAGTCCGGCTCTTATTGAGCACTTTCAACTGAGCGGCCCGAAGTTCAACATCTCCGGTTCCCAGTTTGGGATTCTTGTTTTCCGGCCCGCGATCGACCACTTCCCCGATCACCTGAATCACGTCTTCATGTCGTAACCCCGAGGCGACCTGCTGGATGTCGTTGGATTCGTCCAGTCGGAATGCAACCTGTGTGATGCCGTACCGGTCGCGGAGATCGATAAACACGACTCCCCCATGGTCCCGATATTTGTCGACCCAGCCGGCCAGAGTGACGGTTTGTCCAACATCTTCAATGCGGATCTCACCGCAGGTACGAGTGCGTAACACGAAAGGTCAATCCTTGTGGAGACAATCAATCCGAATGTGAAGCGAGCAGTATAGAGCAGATATTGTGGAGGAACCACGGAAAGAGCGGAAAAGACGGAAACATAAAGGCGGGACACTGAAAGCACAAACTGATCCACCCAGCCTGAGAGAAATTGGACTGCTTGGAGAGCAGAGCCCGCAAAGAAATCCCTCCCTTCCCGTTCTTTGCGTCTTCGCGGTGAAATTCCTTTTTCGATCCGGCAAAATCTGCGACCGACGAACCGGGCTTCGAAACCGATCTTGCCTCAATGATTCCGTTTCGCTAGAAGGAGCGGAATCGACCAAATTTCACACGTTCCAGGACGGAACGTTACGAACTTATAGGATGCAACGGATGGCATTTGCTCTTCTGGAGTTAAGTCAACAGCTCGGCGCAGAGTTGAAGGGAGACGGAACAGTTCTCCTTTCCGACGTTGCCTCTTTGCCGCTCGCCACATCTGAACACTTGGCGTATGTTGAATCAAAGAAACAGATTACAGCAGCCAAGTCTTCTCCGGCCGGGGCGTTGATCACGACTTCGGAACTGGCCGAAATGCTCTCCGGGCAGGCAACGCCGCTGTTGATTGTCGCTCGGCCACAGAAGGCATTCATCGAGGCAATGCTGCTGTTTCGTCCGGCTCCCCAGCGTCCCGCTCCGACCATTTCCGAGAATGCGGTTGTCTCTCCTTCCGCACGATTCGGAGAAGGCTGTCGGGTTGGACCAAATGCCGTCATTGGTGACGACGTGGTCATCGGTGACCATTGCGAAATCGGCCCCGGAGCCGTCATTGCCGACGGGAGTCGCATCGGAAATCACTGCAAAATCTACAGTAACGTCGTTTTCTATTCCGGCGTGGAACTGAAAGACCGGGTGATCATCCACGCGAACGCCGTCATCGGCGGGGACGGATTCGGTTACCGGTTCGAACAGGGGGCCTTCATCAAGATTCCGCACACCGGCAAGGTCATTCTGGAAGATGATGTCGAAATTGGGGCCTGCACCACCATTGATCGGGGCATGATTGACTCCACGATCATCGGTCAGGGAACCAAAATTGATAATCAGGTGATGATCGCCCACAACTGCCGGATCGGTCGAAACAATGTCTTCGCGTCACAGGTCGGTCTGGCCGGTTCCGTGACGACTGGCGAATACGTGCAGATGGGGGGCAAAGTCGGAATTGCCGATCACATTCACATCGGCACTCAGGTCAAACTGGGGGGGAACACTGGCGTTCTCTCCGACATTACCGTCCCGGGGGCTTACTACGATTCCCCCGCAGTACCGGAAAAAGAAGCTCTGAGAAATCATGTGAACATTCGCCGTCTCCCGGAGATGCGCGACCAGATCAAGCAACTGGCACAGCAGATGGCCGCGCTCCAGGCCCAATTGTCATCCCTTCAGGAGCCTCCTTCCTCCAAAGTCGCCGCTTGACGTGAACGGTTCATCCGCAGTGATGTGCCCCGTCGCGATCAACCGACACCAATGTCATCATGTCTGATACTTACCGCGAACGTCTGTTACCGATCACTCCCCGCCCTGGGGATCGAGTCGGTCTGCTCGCCGGTTGGGGACGATTTCCCATCGTCTTTGCCCGGGTGGCTCAACACATGGGATATTCGGTCCAATGTCAGGGACTCGATGGCCTTGCCTCCCCTGAACTGGCCGAAATCTGCGATCATTACAGCCCGTTGCCACTTGCCAGAATCGGCAAGGCGGTTCGCTACTTCAAGCGACGAAACGTCGTGAATGCAGTGATGGCCGGCAAAGTGGAAAAGCGGGTTCTGTTCGACTCATTCGCACTCTGGCGACTGATGCCCGACCTGCGAACGATGAACATGTGGTTTCGCTATCTGACCGAAAACAAGAAAGACGACACGTTACTGTTGGCCGTCATTCGTGAATTTGAACGGGACGGCATTCATTTTCGTTCGGCCCTGGATTTTTGTCCGGAGATTCTCGTGAAACATGGCTTTCTGACCCGACGTCAACCCACTCCGTCACAATGGAAAGACATCCGCTTCGGTTGGGAACTGGCCAAGGAAATGGGCCGACTGGATGTTGGACAGTCTGTCATCGTGAACGACACCGCCGTGATTGCGATCGAAGCAATCGAAGGGACTGATGAATGTATTCGCCGCGCCGGAACGCTTTGCCGCCGCGGGGGAATGACTATCGTCAAAGTTGCTAAGCCCAATCAGGATATGCGGTTTGACGTTCCCACCGTGGGTGTCCAGACCCTTCAGACCATGCGTGAAGCGGGTGTCCGCGTGCTGGCGATTGAAACGGGAATGACCATCCTTCTTGATGAAGAAGAAGTGGTCCGACTTGCCGACAAGCTCGGAATTGTTATTGTTTCTCTGAAAGCAGAAGAGTTGCAACTGCGATCAGTTGCATAATAGGAAATTCTAAATTCGAAATACTAAGAACCAAGCAGATTCCAGTCGTGTCCCCTACGCGACATGGTTTGCAGTTTTTTGGTTCTTAGAATTTATGATTTAGAATTTTCTCCCTCTCTTCTTCGATGATCGAACAAAGAAGTCTGTCTTCGACATGTCTTTGACGCTCACAGAGATCCGCAAAAGCTACCGCGAGCCCGGCGGTGGAGTTCTCCCTGTCCTGAACATCGACTCGTTCGAATTGCCGCAAGGAACGCAGGCAGCGCTCCTCGGGCAAAGTGGCGGTGGCAAAACCACACTGCTCAACGTGATCGCTGGAATCACGGGGCCTGACTCCGGCAAAGTGGTGATCGATAACGTCGACATCACGCGCCTAATTGAACCGGCTCGAGACCGCTTTCGCGCGGAACGAATCGGCATCGTCTTTCAGACATTTCACCTCCTCCCGGCATTTTCCGCATTGGAGAACGTATTGCTGGGAATGGCGTTCTCAGGTCGAGCCGATCGGGCGCAT
>DATMFC010000268.1:0-4663 GCA_035556335.1 Planctomicrobium sp.
GTGCTCTGGCTTTCAGCTGAATTCCGTCTTTGGCGACGCCATCGAGGGTGGCACGACCATGACGACCGTCCGGGCAGTCAATGACTTTAGGGTCGACACTGGTTCGAACCGCTTCCAGAACGTCACGGCCGGCCAGATCGATGGCGGCGGCGGTGTCCCAGTCGAGTTCAATGCGGGCACGATGGGCGGCGATTAACGCTCTCACAACGCGAGTCACGTTTCCACCGGCCAGATAGTGTGATGACAGGGCATTCGTCGGGATATCGGTGATCCCGGCCTGCACGGCGTTGATTTTGGCGTCGACGATGGTATGCGGGTTAATCTTCTGGAGCGACATGGCCACCAGAGCGACCGGACCAATGCGAGCCCGGGAGCCGAAGGCTCGTAACCACAGACTGAAATACCGGCCAAACAGGAAGACAAAGATCAGGCCACCGCAGACCGCGAAGAAGATCCCGATCATGATGAAGATCTGAAACGGAGTCAGATCTTCGGCAAGAAGCAGCATGTCTGCGCGAAGAAGTCCAATTGTCACCGGTTACTCCACAAGCGTTGGAAATTCCTCTTGACATGAAATCAACGAGGTGGATTGTACGGCATCTCTCCTGATTTGCAATGTCTGCGTTTTGGGGTTTGTATACTCCAGTACAGTTGTTGTCTGGGAGGGCGAGGCTCCTGCCGAGCCGCAAACCATGGAAAGCGTGATGCCTCATGCGGCTCAGCAGGAGCTTCGCTCTCCCGGAAAAAGTACCCATGTTAAAAACCAAAAGTCCTGAAACTGATCTCAAAGCTTCTTGAGTGTGTTGGCAGCCCATGTTTCAAACTGTTCCTGCCATTCCGGTGCGAGCAGGCAATCACTGTCTTCCTGGGCTCCGCCGACATTCAGAAGCTGTTCGGCGGTTGGAGCGTAGTAGATGTAGCCATTCGTATATCCGGCAACGAATGTGGATTTGTGGGGTGAGTTCTTTTTGATGTTCAGTCCGATGGGGCTGGTCAGTTCTCCCGGGAAGGTGATCAGAACGAAATCTCCCAGTCGTAATCCTGTCAGTTCGACATCAATCGTCCGTTTGCCAGAGGCGACCATGCTGGCCTGATGTTTTCGGAGCAGACTGAGATTGGCTTGAACCTGTGTCAGTTTCTCCATGGTCAGAATGTTGTTGATATAGGCTTGCATGTTTTTCTGGTTTTCGGCATCCAGCTTTTTCAGTTCTTCCCGCCCGAGTTCCTCTTCGTAGAGATATCGGTGTGAGTAATAGCCAGGGAATTCTTCGGAAAGTCCATGTTTGACAGCCAGCGGAAGAAACGTTTTCAGACTCAGGCTCGTTCCACGGAGTTGCCGGAGAAGGCGGCGCTGTTCGGACTCCAGTTGAGCGATTCGTTCCGTCCGGTCGCCGCGCGGCAGGGAGATGGTTTCATTGATGATCTGAAAGCGGTTATCCGGACGACATTGTATCTTTCGAACCGCCTGCAATGTGCTGAGTCCCAGTTGATTTCCTAGTGGTTCGGCATCGCGAGGATGGTCGACATCCTTGTAGAACACAGGGTTAATGTCACCGCCGCAGCCCTGGAGGAACAAGGCGATCGTCCCGTTACTGAGGTTGTCTTCAATCACTTTGGACGAGAATCCGGTGATGTCGGCGGTGTTCTGGCCGTTGGGGACCCCTTGAATGGGATGGCAGGCGAAGTTGTAGATGACCGCCAGCGTGGTGCCGTCGAGTCGATCCAGACGCAGGATACCAATCTCGGGATCAACCGGCCCGACACCAACAACTTCGTCATCCGGGGGAAGTGCATAAGCATGGCGGACATCCGCTTCCTTGCCACTTTTGAGCTTCAGGCGGCGGTTCTCCATGATCCGGTCTTCGTGCCCTGATCCAGTACCGATCTGAACCGGAACCATGTTGCTCAGTGCTTTTGTCACCGCTTCATGCGTTTTCTCCGCGACATCCTGACAGACTCTTCCATGACAATGGCTGGCGTTGACCACGACCTGAGACGGCAGAATTCCGAACTCTTTCTCCAGGCGGTTTCTGACCGTAGGCAGATAGTCGTTTTTAATGGGACCAATCTCACCAATGGCCACGACATCCAGTCCCATCAGAACGACGGTGGTATCTCTACTCCGGACGGCGACGACTCGGACAAACATCGGATCATTTGCCGGTCCGGCGTCGTAGTTGGTGATGTCGACCTTTGCTGCCCCGGCCAGAAGAGTGGGCGGTTTCTCCTGATCCGCAGCCGGAAGGAAAGGGCAGAATACTGCCGTTACGGTCAGAACTACGATCGTCAGCAGGAATCGTCTGGCAAATAAGTCCAATTTGGCCGCAATTCGTGTCAGCGAGCGGAAATCAGCAGACATTGGAAAGAAAACCATAGTGAGGATCCGTCGGAGGGGGAAAGGTCACGGAGGATTGAGGCCGGTTCATCTCGTTATGGTGAAATTCTCCCGAAGTCTCCTGTTCCGTTTCCAGTCACTTTTGCGTCAATTCAGTGGAATTCTGCGACAGCAGGAGTGATTCTTCTCCTGCGGCGAGAGCGGCTTTCGGAGTGCGGCCTTGCCGTTGCATCGGAGAGAGCAACGGCAGCAATTGCCGGGTTTGGGGGAATCTTCGGGCGGGAATCGCCGCTATCTGGACAGCTTTTTTCTGAATCGGTAGAACCCGGCCCGGATTTTTCTCAAGTCCTGAGCGTTCCGGCTCATTGGGGTTTGAGGTTTTGTCATTGCACATGGAGCGTGCCATGAGATTTGGTGTTTCGGTACTGACCTGTCTGGTTGCTGTTGCGATTTGCGGATCGTCGTGGAGTGCTGCTCATGCGGCGAAGATTGAAGCGGATCCCAACAAGTCTTACGAACTGACCAAAACGCGTGGTCCGTGGATGGTGATGGTGGCGACCTTTCATACCACGGACACCGAAGGGGCCAGTGATGAAGGGAAGACACCAGCTCAGGCGGCCCATGATCTGGTGATCGAACTGAGAAAGCTGGGAATGCCGGCGTATGTTTATGAACATGAACCGCCGCAGGAACGGATTACCTCGGTCGATCAATTCGGTCGGGAAGAATACAAGAAGAATCTGCGCCGAATCAAATCGACATGCGTTCTGGCAGGCAATTATCGTGATATTCACGACAAGCTGGCTCAGGACTCTCTTGCCTGGATCAAGAAACTCAAACCTAAAAGCCTGAGTGAAGGGGTTCACTTCGAACCGACACCGGGACGCCCTTCCGTTCTCAGTGGAGCGTTTCTGACAACCAATCCCATGCTGACCGCAAATGAAGTCCAGCGACTTCAGGAACAATCCGTCGATCCGTTGCTTATTCAGATGAATAATGGGGAGCGCAATTCACTGTTTGAAAACCGTGGCGAATACACTCTCGTTGTTGCCCGATTTTATGGTAAGTATGTCACCGTCAAAGAGAATGAAGTGGAGTCGGCGATTAAAAGCTACTTTAACTACTCGGAAACCGGTGATAACTCGGACAAAGTTTCGCTTGATAAGGCCATCGTTGCTTCACGGGAACTCGTAACGGTGTTACGTGGAAGCTATGATAAGGAAGAGTCTCAGCTGAATAACATCGATGCCTATATCTGGCATGATCATAATGAATCGATTGTGACAGTCGGATCCTTCTCTTCTCCAGATGATCCTGCAATTAATGCCTATCTGAAACGGTTTGGACCAGCGATGCGTCCGACCGGTGGGGGCATGAACTACCAGCCGGCTCACCTGGGAGTCAGCGGCTTCGGACCGAATCGGGATCAAAGCCGTTTATGGCTCTTCGAACCGACACCAGTGGTAATGAAAGTGCCTCGTCATAAGAGATAGTTCTATTCGCCTGCAATGTGTCGGGTGCCATGCTCGCATCGCGTCAGCAGCATGAGCATGCCAAACGTCGTAGGGACATCCATTCATGCTCACCCTGCTGACGCGATGTGAGCAGGGTACCCAGGCTGAAAATGGATACCGATTCTACATTCGCGGTGCGTTCGCACGCACCCTACGGATATTATTGTGCGTCGTATTCCGCGATTAACACGATTCCAGAAGTTCCTTGTGGCCGCTCGAGGGATCTTCGTCGCGGCTCGTGAACAGCCTCATTTCCGGTTTCATCTGTTTATGTTTGCAGTCGTGAACATTCTGGCTGCGATGCTGTATCTCCCGAAGCTGGAGTGCCTGATTCTTCTCCTCGGAATGGGGCTTGTTCTCTCTGCAGAACTCTTGAACACCGCGATTGAAGCGGTCGTTGATCTGGTGTCGCCGGAGTATCACGAGCTGGCCGAGAAGGCGAAAGATATCGCGGCTGGAGCAGTGCTCCTTTCTGCGGTTCTCGCGGCAATTGCCGGAACCGCCATCCTTGCCCCGCCGATTGTCGATCTCATTCGAGGTTGGTTTTGATCACGACTCAATGAGAGTGATTAATGGGGCTTGTTTTTGATCGGCAATTTCCGGGAGGGCGAGGCTCCTGCCTAGCCGCAGACCATCGACAGCGTTCTCTCGATTGCGACTCAGCGGGAGCTTCGCCCTCCCGGACCGTCTTCAGTAATGCGAAAGTGCTGATCAGTGAGGGTGAAGCGTGGGGTTGGCACGAGAGTCGGGTGAAGCGAGATCTTCGCGGAAGCAGAGTGGTTTCGAGCTGGCCAGACCATGTTCGGCGGCGAGT
>DATMFC010000269.1:0-9868 GCA_035556335.1 Planctomicrobium sp.
AGCGATCCTGTCAAGGTTTGCATTAATGCCAAGAAAGAGGCGCGGCTTCAGGAATGTAATGTCCTGATTCTCGATACCGCAGGACGATTGCACATCGACGATTCGTTGATGAAAGAGTTGATGGCAATCGACAATAACCTGATGCCGGATCAGGCGTTACTCGTTTGCGATGCAATGACGGGACAGGATGCCGTCAACAGTGCCAAAGCGTTCAACGAAGCACTGGAACTGGACGGTGTTATCCTCACCAAACTGGACGGGGACTCCCGGGGGGGAGCGGCGCTATCGGTGAAAGCGGTCACCGGTGTTCCGATTAAATTTATCGGGGTCGGTGAACAGTTAGACAGGCTGGAGAAGTTTCACCCCGACCGAATGGCTCAGCGAATCCTCGGTCAGGGGGATGTGGCGACGCTTCTGGAAACGGCCCAGCGAGTGCTGGACGCCGACGAAATGGAGCGCCAACAGCAGAAAATGCTGGAAGGGAAGTTCAGTCTCGACGACTTCATGAAAGCGATGTCGCAGATTCAGCGGCTCGGTTCCATGAAGAGCCTGTTGAAGATGATTCCCGGCATGGGACAGATTTCTCAGGCGATGGATGCGCTGAATGGGATGGACCCGGACAAAGATTTAGGTCGTGTTCGGGCAATGATTCAGTCGATGACGCTTGACGAACGGCGAAATCCTGAGAAAATCGATCGCTCTCGCCGGAACCGGATTGCGCGCGGATGTGGGTGCGATCCGGTTGAAGTTCATGAATTGCTCAGGCAATTCAAGGGAATGTCCGGAATGATGCAGCAGATGGCTGGCTTGGGATCAGGCGACCGGATGCGCAAAGTTCGTGAAATGCAGGCGGAAATGATGAATCCTGCCGGCAGAGGGCTCAATGCCGGTAAGCAGAGAAGCAAGCGTGGTCCGGTCGATAAAGACTTGCTGAAAGACAAAAAGAAACAGCAACGAAAACAGGCCAAAGACGCTCGCAAAAAGAATAAAAAGAGGTGATGGCAAGCGAAGTTTTCGCTCTGTCGTCATTTTTCCATTTCACCCGGCCCACGTGGCGCGATGGTGAAATTATGGAAATAACGTTACATTCCAGTCGTAAGGCTTTACTTGCGACTGGAAACAGTGTGTTTTCATTTGATATTTCAGGATTCTGCAGGTGATTTGCAGGGGCGTTCACATGGTGAAAGTCCCTGATTTGCCTGTACATGATAGATCAAACTGGTCTGGCCGCCGGGATTGTCCGGCATTTTTTGACGGTTCAGGAGAATTCAGTGGCGGTTCGTATTCGTATGAAGAAATTGGGACGGACACATCGTCCGTTCTACCGGATTTGCATCATGGATCAGCAAAGCCCGCGCGACGGCAAGGCGATCGAAGAGGTCGGCACCTATGATCCTATGGTTCGTGACAAATCCAAACGGGTCAGTCTGAATATCGAACGTGTCGATCACTGGGTTTCTGTCGGTGCCCAGCCGAGCGAAAAGGTTGCCGTTCTGATTCGCAAATTCAAAGAAAACGATTGGGGCGTATCGAAGGCTCCCCCTCCGATGCAGGCACCTCAGGTTAAAGCTGCTCCAGTTGCTGAAGAAGCTCCTGCCGAAGAAACTGCCGCTGCTGAATAGTGTTTGCTCCCGTGAGACGATGGTCAGTTCATGTTTCGTATTGATGTTCTGACGTTATTTCCCGGAATTTTCGATGGCTATCTCGGCCAGAGCCTATTGAAAAAAGCCATCGATGCGGGTTTGGTTGACATTCAGCTCTGGAATTTTCGGGACTGGGCTGTCGATAAACATCAGTCCGTTGACGATCCTCCTTATGGAGGTGGTCCCGGAATGCTGTTACGGTGTGAGCCGATTTTCAGTTGTGTTGAAGCTGTTCAGGCGAAAGCAGAACCGTCAGGACAACTGATCATGTTGACCCCGCAAGGGGAGCCGTTAACTCAGAAACTGATTCAACGGCTTTCCACACAACAACGAATCATCTTGTTGTGTGGTCGATACGAAGGGTTTGACGACCGGATTATTCAGGGACTCAAACCACTGGAAATTTCCGCTGGTGACTTCATCTGCAACGGCGGTGAAGTTCCGGCGATGCTGGTGATTGATTCGGTCATCCGATTGATCCCCGGCGTTCTGGGTGATGAAACCAGCGCGAAGTACGATTCCTTTTCGTCCTCATCGCTGCTGGAGTATCCCCAGTACACCCGGCCTCGTGAATATCGTGGAATGACCGTTCCCGATGTGCTGCTGAGCGGCGATCACGGGGCGATCGCCAGATGGCGAGAAGAACAAAGTTTGGAACGCACCCGTCAACGACGTGGTGATTTAATCGGCGGCCCGACGGAACTTCCGTCCGGCTGACCTCGTCAGGGACAACGAGTTCATCCGACACTCAACTGGTGTTGATGAAATCGAACGACGAGAATAACCAATGAGGATGTGTCCTGGTCCCGCAGACACCGCTCCTGACAATCCGGAAATAGAGTCATGCGTAATAAATTGCTCGACATCGCAGAACAGTCCAGTCTGCGTGAAACCAAGTTGAACTTTTCGATTGGTGATACCGTCGAAGTTCATACCCGAATCCTCGAAGGTGACAAGGAACGAATCCAGATTTTCAGCGGTGTCGTCATCGCCCGTCGCGGAAACGGAATGTCTGAGATGTTCACCGTGCGTCGGATCGTCGCCGGGGAAGGGGTTGAACGAACATTCCCGGTGAACAGCCCTAAAGTCGCCACTGTCACAGTGAAGCGCCACGCTCGAGTCCATCGTGCGAAACTGTTTTATCTGCGTGATCGCGTTGGTAAGGCAACCCGTCTGCGTGAACGCCGCGCCAAGCCCGGTGAAGCTGTTACAAATTGAGTTTGATTCTCTGAACCTCCATCAGGTTCGCAGAATTCAAAAGACAATTGAAGAACCAGGATCCAGACTCGCAACGACATCTTGTTGTTGACTCTTATCTAATAAGAGGTTTGGTTCCTGGTTCTTTGTATTTGGTTCTTTCCTCTTTTCTCCCGGAGTCGCACAGATGCCGATCATCCCTCGCGGCTGGCTGCGACGCTTGTTCGGGAATCGAGGGGAGCATGCTGCTGCCCGATTCCTGAAGCGGAAGGGATACAAGATCCTTGCCAGACAGATGCGGAATCGTCAGGGAGAAATTGACCTGATTGCGCTGGATCAGGGGGTTTTCGTTTTCGTCGAAGTGAAAACCCGATCGTCACATGCCAAAGGGCATCCCGCCGAGGCGGTCGACTACACGAAACAGAAACAGATTACTCAGGCAGCGCTGGCCTGGATGAAACGCCGGAAAGTTCTTCATCGTTCCGGGCGATTCGACGTTGTTGCGGTCACCTGGCCGAGTCACTCGGAACCAGTGATCGATCATTACAAAAGCGCCTTTCCGGCGGTCGGTCGGGGGCAGTTTTATTCCTGAACTGACCGTTTAAACGGTTTTCCCTGTGGATTTCCCCCTCGTTCCGGGCCGTTCGCGCTTCAAAATCGACCTCTTTTCGATCACAATATAGAGACTGCCTTATTTTTGTATCCACAACGGAATTGGCATCTCAACAAAAATTCAGATGAGTCGTAGAATTCGACGACATCCGTGTTTTTATAAGAACCTCGAACAAGACCGACCCCGATCCGCTCGTGGAAAGGGAATTCTCATCGTCTGAGAGATTTCGTTCGCGGTTCGAAAAATATGTAATTCGGATCGCTGCAGGCGATCGCTTCACACAGGGGAATAACGATGGTACTCACACCAGAGCAAGAGGGAATCGGCAAAGAGAATTTCTCGAACGCCGTGGACGGAGTCTCATCGGGAAATCTGAGTCGTCGTGACCTGATGAAGGCCGCGGCCGCCGGAACGCTGGGGGTCGGAGCAGTCTACTTCGGGTATAATCAACTGGAATCCGACAAGGTTCGGGTTGCATTTATTGGAACCGGTGATGAAGGGAGCATCCTGCTCACTGAGCATCCGCAGGATTACATGGAAGTGGTTGCCATTGCGGACCTGCGTCCCACCAACCGCGAACGGGCATTCAAAGGGGACGGCAACGAAAACCGAATCGGCCTGATCAATAAACTCGGAGCCGAAAAAGCGGGAAAAATCGAACGTTTCAGCAGTCACAAAGAAGTGATTGACAATGCGAAACGTCTCAATATTGAAGCGGTGATTATCGCGACACCGCTGGTGACCCATGCTCCCATCGCCATCGACTGCCTGAATGCCGGTCTGCATGTGTTGACCGAAAAACTGATGGCCCGCACCGTCACGCAGTGCAAGGAGATGATTCGGACTGCCAAGGAAAAGAATCTGTTGCTGGCCGTCGGGCATCAACGGCACTACAGCGTTCTTTATCACAATGCCAACAGCCTGGTGCAGTCTGGAGCACTCGGAGATATCAAGTACATTCGTGCTCAATGGCATCGGAACAACAGCTTCCCTCATGGTGACGCCTGGGTGAAACAGGTCCCCAAAGCCGATGCAGAGGGACTGAAAGACACCAACCTGAAAGATTTCAAATTCGAAGATGTCGACAAGCTGGTCAACTGGCGGTTGTATAACGAAACCGGCGGCGGACTGATGGCGGAACTGGGAAGCCACCAGCTCGATGCCTGTAGTATCTTCCTCGGAAAAGTACACCCTGTTGCGGTTCACGGGTACGGCGGCAAAAACTTCTACGGAATCGAGGGGGTTGGCCCCAGCGACAAGTGGAACGATCATCGGGAAATTGATGATGCGATTTATGTCACGTTCGAATTCCCAGGCAAGCATTACGAACAGAACGACCGCGATATTTGTGTTGTGACCTATTCGTCAATCAGCACAAACAAGTTCGAGCCTTACGGAGAACTGGTCTACGGCAGCCGTGGCACGCTGTTCATGAAAACCGAAAAAGAGGCCATGCTCTGGAAGGAAGAAGGGCGCGGCAGTACCGGCGGCGGACCTGATCAGCGGCTCTGGATTGTCTCTGGCAATGCTGCTGGAAGTGGTCCTGTTCTGGAAGCCTATGAAACGACATCCGGTGCAGGAAAAGCATCAGGTGGAGGAACCGACTGGGCGACGAACGTCAGTCGCGGCTACCAGGAAGAAATGGAACACTTCTGCTACGCAATCCGGAATCAGGGTCCAGATTACTGGCCGAACGGCAAACCGCTTCCAGCCGATCAGGGAGGATTGCGATGTAACGGTGTCGTCGCCATGGCGGATGCCATCATGGCGCTGACCGCCAATCTCGCGATGGCGACCCGAAAACGAATCGAGTTCAAAGCGGACTGGTTCGACCCCAACAGTGATGCGGCACCGGAAACCGACAAAGACATCGTGGGATAAAATCGAAAAATTCGAAATTCGAAATTCTAAGAACCAAAAGGGAAATAGATAAATCATAAATACTAAGAACCAAAGAAATTTGTGACGTTAAATATAACGGCACCTCAATCTTGTGTGATTGGCTTAGAATTTCGAGTTTAGTATTTATGATTTCTCTCTCTTTGGTTCTTATTTTTTAGGATTTAGTATTTTACCTTTTTAGAGCCGCGAACAAAACCTCTCAAACGATGAAAATATCCTTTCCGCGAGCGGATCGGGGTCAGTTTTTTTAGGGGTTCTTAGGTATTCTTATGGCTTTTCTTCATCTGACTGCCGGGGCGGAACGGGTTTTGACCCGGCTGCGGCAGGAGTTTTCGTCTGAAGAAACGTCTCTGCTTTTTACCTGGCGGCTGCTGCAGGAACTACTGGAAGACGAAGGACACGCAGCGGAAATTCTTCGACACGCTGATATCGACTCGCAGGCGTTACGCCAACAGTTGGAACACGCACCAACTGGCAACATGGTGGCCATTATCGACTGGCAACGAGCACTTGTTCGCCGTGCCGATTGTCTGGCAATCGATTCGACTGATGATGGAGTGACGGGAACCGAACACCTGTTGCTGGCACTCATCGATCAGGAACCGATGGTGGCCCGCTTCTTTTTAGAATACGAAATCACCCGTGATGCGATCTGGCAGACTCTCGAAGAAACACCTCCGGAACTGGAGATTCCCGACGGGGCACTTGTGCAGATTCGTCCTGCAGGACAGGGGACCGTTGACGCCGCGTCGATTGCCAGAATCATGGATGCCAGTGCGAACCGGTGCCGTGAAGGGCTACGGGTGATCGAAGACTATGTCCGCTTTCATCTCGACGATGCCATGTTGCAGCGAGAACTGAAGCAGATTCGTCATCAACTTACGCAGACATTGCGTCATCTTGGTCAGGAACGCTGGGTTCCCGCACGGGATAGTTTGCGTGATGTGGGGCCGCAAGGAACGCTGGCAACTGAACGTTCCCGGGCATCACTGACGGATGTCGTTCGGGCCAATTTCAAACGAGTCGAAGAATCGCTGCGAAGTCTTGAAGAATACGGGAAACTGATCGACTCCGAACCGGCGTTGCGGATCTCGGAATGCCGGTATCGAATTTATACCGTTGAGAAAATGATGGAAACGCTTCTCTTGAATCGTCAACGGCTGGAGAGTTGTCATCTCTACCTGCTGGTAACCGCTGCCGGATGCCGGTACTCGCCGGAGATCGTGATTCGTAACTCTCTGGAAAAGGGAGTCGACGTGATTCAGGTCCGGGAAAAAGAGATGCCGGATCGTGAGTTACTGGACTATTGCCGCAAGGTTCGTGAATGGACGAATGAAGCGAAAGCATTGTTGATTATTAATGATCGTCCGGATATTGCTGCGGCCGTTGGGGCCGATGGGGTGCACCTCGGACAGGATGATCTGGATGTTGCCTCCGCTCGAAAAATTCTCGGCGGAACCGGTTTGATCGGGGTCTCCACCCACACCCCCGATCAGGCACGTGCCGCCATTTTTGACGGAGCGGATTATCTGGGAGTCGGCCCGGTGTTCACGTCACAGACCAAAGAATTCACCGAGTTCGCCGGGTTGGAATATGTACAGCAGGCGTCTGAACTGCTGGCGGTTCCCTGGTTCGCCATTGGAGGAATCACCCCGCAGAATCTGAAACAGGTTCTCTCTGCCGGTGCCCGTCGGGTGGCCGTCAGCAGCGTCATTTGTCAGTCGGCCGACCCTCGTGGAGTCACTTCGGAACTGGTGGAGCGTCTTCGCCCTGCACAAGTAAATGGAGAGGGAAGTGTCTTCTGACGTTGCTGGACTTGATGCCGTTCGTTCAGCCGATCAGAATAGAGCAAGTGGCTTCTCACCTTGACAGCAAATGATCCATGCGCCGACTGATCCCATTTCGTAAACAGAACCGCTTTCCGCTCTATCTCTCACCAGAAGAGCGCGACGGCCTGCGCGTCGTGGGAAACTTCAACGCCAGTCTGATGGACTATCTTCGTCCACATGTTCAGGCGGGAACAACCACCAATCAACTCGACCGACTCGCGGAAGGATACACTCGGGATCACGGACATATCCCAGCGTGTCTGGGATACAACGGCTATTCAAAATCCATCTGCACGAGTATCAACAGTGTTGTCTGTCATGGAATTCCGAACGACGAGGAACTCAAACCGGGCGACATCATCAATGTCGACTGCACAACCATCGTCAATGGCTGGTATGGCGATTCATCCGAAACGTTTCTGATCGAACCTGTCTCCAAACCGGCGCGAGATCTGGTGCAGGCCACCTTTGACTCCTTGTGGCTGGCGATTGATGCTTTGCGTCCGGGATGTTCGGTGATGGAAATCGGAGTGGTCATCTCCCGCCATGGCTGGAAACAGGGTTATGGAGTGGTCGAAAACTTTCAGGGACACGGAATCGGTCGGTCGTTTCATCAGGAGCCGGGGATTCCACATGTACCGGTTCGGCGAAGCCAGCGGGATATTCTGGCTCCCGGGGCAAGTTTCACCATTGAACCGATGCTCAACATCGGCGGCAAAATGACTCGTGGGCCTCTTTCCGATGGCTGGACCATCCTGACTGAAGACGGCTCATTGTCCGCACAATTCGAACATCAGATCCTGATGACCGAGGAAGGTCCGGAAATTTTGACTCTGACCCGGCAGGGTCCACAACGAGGGCACATCTTTTAAAGCAACTTGCTTGACCGGGTGCAGGTGTATGGATTCGCATCGATTTTTGTTTCGCCTGCGGAACGGTCTCTGTCAAACGGCTTTATCGATGGGATTCTCTGGAATTGAACATTCCGAGAACTCGGATTTTGAAACATTCCGCCCGAATGAACCGCCATGCTCCAGACGATGCCCAGAATGAAATCACTTTCACAAACAATTGTTCCGAAAGCGACAGAGCGAAAAGAGCGGGTTGTAGCCGTTATGCCGGCCTACAATGCGGAAGCGACGCTCAAGCAGACTCTCGCTGATATCCCGCCGGGGATTGTCGATGAAGTCATTCTCGTCGATGACGGGAGCCGGGATGACACGGCGGAACTTGCCAGAAAACTGGGGCTGACGGTCTTCGTTCACGAGAAAAATACCGGCTACGGCGGCAATCAGAAAACCTGCTACACCCAGGCTCTGGAAAGCGGTGCCGACTATGTCGTTATGATCCATCCTGATTACCAGTACGACAGCCGTGTCGTGGGGGCGGCGGTGGAATTTCTGCGATTAGGGATCTGCGACGTCGTTCTCGGATCACGAATTCGAACCCGTCGGGAGGCTCTCGATGGGGGGATGCCCGCCTGGAAATACTTCGCGAATCGTCTGTTGACGTTCGTGGAGAACACGGCGCTCGGTCAGAATCTGGGAGACTTTCACAGCGGATTTCGGGCGTATCGCCGGGAAGTTCTGGAAACGATTCCCTGGCAGAAAAATACCGACGATTTCGCGTTCGACAGCCAGTTTCTCGCCCAGTCAGTCTATTTCGGGTTCAAACTGGGAGATATTCCGGTTCCAGTCCGCTACTTCGACGAAGCATCAAGTATCAACTTTAGTCGATGCGTCAAATATGGCCTGACAACCTTGTGGATTCTCATGCAGTTCTGGCTGCAAAAGCTGAAACTGGCTCGGTTTCGGATTTTCTCCAAACATCCGGAAACTGCCGGATCTCATCAGGATTCGTAGTGGAAAACCGGACGGGTCACGAACACATCTTGCCGATTTTTTGCCACTGAGGGTAAACTTCCGATCGTTCATCGTAAGAGCAGTTTGCTCTGTGCCGCGGCGGAAGATCCGCCGATTCACGGAAGAGACGGCACCCGACCATGGCCAATACGCTCCTGAGGAGTGTTCTTTGTTTTTGCGCGGCGGTAGTCCTGCTGGCGCTTGGGGTCTGCGCGCTGGAATTCGGTTGTCGAAGCTGGGCATTTTGGGATTCGGTGGATTCCAAAGGCCCTCCTGTCAGTCCGGATGAGATCACCATTCCCAGCCCCACTTCATGGACGGAAGTTCGACGGCTGGTCGATTTCAAGTATGTCCTGCCTGATGGTGCATCCGGTCACATTCGCACCAACGAACTCGGAATTCGTGGACCTTCCGTCGCAATTCCCAAGCCGCTCGGGACCTATCGAATTCTGTGCCTGGGGGGAAGCAACCTGTTTGGAGCAGAGGTCGCCGAAGAAGAGACCGTCACGGCCTATCTTCAAAACAATCTTTCACTTTCCAATGGAGTGAAGATCGAGGTGATCAACGGAGGCTGTCCGAAGTCCGGTCCGTTGTCACATGTGCTTCGCTATCGTTCCACGCTGTCAGCTTTGCAGCCGGATCTGGTATTACTTTGTGTGAGTGTCGATGATCTTGTGTACGATCTGGATGTTCGAGGAGCATTGAGGCTGGATCCTTTTCGGCAGCCTGCTTACGCCGCTCATCCTGCGTCACTGAAACATGATTTCAGCGCAGTCGACGGAATCCGACGCGATTTTGTATCCATTTCCTGGCTGATCGACT
>DATMFC010000270.1:0-4822 GCA_035556335.1 Planctomicrobium sp.
CCAGACTGGCTTCGACGCCTCGGCGAACTTCGTTGTAAGGCTTGTCGTTACGGATGGCGTCGAGGAAGTCGACCCATTCCCATTCGTATGGAGACCGTTCCTTCTCTGCGAATTCCCAGGTGAGATTCTTCTTGTCGAATGTCTGCCCGGAATAGGTTCTGGCACGTGACGGATGGTGACCAGAAGCGGAAACGACGGCACATCCTTTTGTTCCGTGTGCATAGCTGGCGAACTGTTGTTTGCAGTTAAGCATCGTGCGCCCTTCCAGAAACAGTTTGGCACCATCTTTGAATGTATATTCGACGGAATAGGTGTCGAAGTTCTGGTCGACGTAATCACCACGATAGTGACGTCCCCCCGAGGCCTGTGCTTCGACTGGCCATTCATTCTTCATCCAGCAGGATTCATCAATGTTATGAATGAGGAAGTCGCTGTAAGCACCGCCGCTGGCCCAGAGGAAGCCATGGAAGTTCGCGATCTGATACAGAACTTCTGCGGTGTCTCCCTTGTTAGGGGGAGCAAACGCGGAACCGGTGGGTCCGACCATGCGATAGGCTCGCAACAGCGTCAGATCTCCCAGTTCTCCATCCTGAATCCGGTTGAATAATTCACCACGAGCCCGGCAATGGCGACACATCAGACCGACAGCGGCTTTCAGGTTTTTCGCAGAGGCCTGATCGGCCAGTTCAAACATTTTCCGGGAAGTGGGGCCGTCGACAGTGACCGGCTTCTCCATGAAAACGTTCAATCCTTTTTCAATGGCATACTGGAATTGCACCCAGCGAAATGCCGGGGGAGTTGCCAGAATGGCGATATCGCCCGGTTTCAGGCAATCCATGGCCTGTTTGTAGGCTTCAAAACCAATGAATTTCCGTTCCGGTGCGACATCGACGGATTCGGGCTTATTTTCGAATCGCTTGGAAAGGGAGTTGTAGCTGTTGGAAAGGCGATCGTCGAAAACGTCTGCCATCGCGGTCAGTTTCAACGGCCCCCCTTCCACGGACAGAGCGTCGGCAACCGCTCCGCTTCCGCGCCCCCCACAGCCGATTAACGCGACATTCAGGGTGTTGTTTTCAGCGGCATAAGCTCGCGGCAGCAGCATTTGACTGGCAGCGAGGGCCGCGGCGGCTTTACCGGAGTTTTTCAGAAGTGTTCGGCGGGAGATACCATCGGCGGGGAGAAATTGGGGCATGATCAGCGCGACTCCATGAACAATGAGAGCAAAGGTGTGACACTTGAATTTTTCTTGATGTGACCTGAAATTGCAAGTGCGTTGGCCTGATCAAGGTGAGGCGGGCTTCGCTGAAAGACCGCAGGCTGCTCTCGCACGCTGCAGAACCTGCTGGGCCTTTTCCCGGGCTTTTTTCGCACCAATTCGCAGGATCTCTTCCACATCATCCGGGCGAGTTTCCCAATCCGCTCGCTTTTCCCGGGCAATCGAAAAATATTCAAGAGCTTTTTCAAAAAGTGCCTGTTTCGCCTCGCCGTATCCCATGCCTCCGGCGCGATATCTCTCGGCGAGTGCATCCTGCTCCTCTGTCGACGCAAAGAGTTTGTAGAGTTGGTAAACCGAGTCAGTGTCAGGGTTTTTGGATTCTTCAACCGGGGTGGAGTCGGTCTTGATCGCCATGAATTTCTTACGAAGTTTCTTTTCCGGTTCGAAGATCTCGATGGTGTTCCCGTAGCTTTTGGACATTTTTTCACCGTCTGTGCCGGGGACTTTGGCGGTGTCGGACAGAACATGCGCCTCCGGGAGCGTGAAGACCTCACTCTCGTAGATGTGATTGAATCGCTGTGCCAGATCTCGAGTCACTTCCAGATGTTGAATCTGATCCTGTCCCACCGGAACCAGTGTGCTGTCATAAGCCAGAATGTCGGCGGCCATCAGCACCGGGTAGGTGAACAGACCGGCATCTGCAGCAATTCCCCGAGCCAGTTTGTCTTTATAGGCATGGCATTTTTCCAGCAGACTCATCTGGGTGACCGTCATCAACAGCCAGGTGAGTTCAGTCACTTCAGGAACATCAGACTGGCGAAACAGAGTCGCTTGTTCCGGGTTCAGTCCCAGCGCCAGCAGGTCAAGTGCGGCGTTCTGTGTGTATTGCTGCAGGTCCGCTGGATTCCGCACGGTGGTCAAGGCGTGCAGGTCGGCGATGAAGTAAAACGCCTGTTCGTTGTTCTGGAGAGCGATATATTGCCGGATCGCACCAAAATAATTGCCGAGATGAAACCGACCTGTCGGCTGAATTCCGGAAAGCACTCGCATCTGAAAACTCTCGTGATCGTTAACAAACTGTCGTGGATTCTGATGAACCGCCTGCAAAATCAGCGGACAGAATCAGGGTACTGTATGGAGAAAAGACGGTTCTGTCGATCTTTTCCCGCTGGCTGGACTGGCGTTCTGGTTCGGATGCGAATCCAACTCCCTGACCGGTTTCTCGCAACAGTATAGTTCCCAAATCCAAAGGGCAGTGTTACCATCGCTGGCAGACACGTGTCGTCAACCGCGCGGATTTTGCGTCGGAAATGGAGTAAGGAAATAGACATGCTTCGTCGAGTCGCTTACCTTTTTGCAGCAGGGATGTTCATAATGACTGGTGCCACCGGACTCGCTGATCCCCAACCTGTTACTACAGTCGAGGGGATCACGGAATACCGGCTTGAGAACGGCGTCAGAGTCCTGCTGTTCCCGGACCCCTCCAAACCACAGGTCACCGTCAACATGACGGTCTTCGTCGGTTCCCGCCATGAAGGGTATGGCGAAACCGGAATGGCCCACCTGCTGGAACACATGCTGTTCAAGGGGACGCCCAAGTTCCCACAGATCCCCAAAGTCCTCAAAGATCACGGGGCCGAGTTCAACGGCACGACCTGGCTCGATCGAACGAACTACTACGAAACACTTCCCGCGAGTCCGGAGAATCTGGAGTTCGCCATTGCTCTGGAAGCCGATCGGCTCGTCAACAGCTTCGTGAAGAAAGAAGACCTCGTTTCCGAGATGACGGTCGTTCGAAACGAATTCGAGCGAGGTGAGAACTCTCCTTCCGGGATTCTCGGTCAACGGATCATGTCCGCTGCCTACCAGTGGCATAACTACGGGAAGTCGACGATCGGGAATCGTGCCGACATCGAACGGGTTCCCATAGAGAGTCTGCAGCGCTTCTACAAAAAATATTATCAGCCTGACAATGTCATGGTGATCGTGGCCGGTGCCTTCGATCCCGAACAGGCACTCAGTCTGATTAAAGAGCATTTCGGATCGATTCCCGTACCGGACCGCGTACTGGAACAGACTTATACCGAAGAACCCGCACAAGATGGCGATCGACTGGTGACCTTGCGTCGCGTGGGGGATGTCGGCTTTGCTGGAGCCGTTTATCACATTCCTTCGGGAGCCCATCCGGATTATGTTCCCATTGATGTACTGGAACATATTCTAACATCGTCTCCGTCCGGGCGACTGTATCGGGCTCTGGTTGAAACCAAGCTGGCCGCCAGTGTCTCCGGAGCGGCGTTTGCGTTGTTTGATCCCGGTGTCCTCCGGTTCATGGCCGAAAGCAGCCCCGGCGTCGATGCCCGCGACGTGCTCGCCAAGATGCTGGAAATCATTGAAGGAATTGGTGAAGAGGGGGTCACCGAAGAAGAAGTGGAACGGGCCAAGCGCTACTGGATGAAGGTCTGGGAAATGTCCATGACCGACAGCAGCCGCATGGCTATTCAGCTAAGTGAGTGGGCTGCACAGGGAGACTGGCGTCTCATCTTCCTCTATCGGGATCGACTGGAAACCGTCACTCCGGAAGAGGTCAACGCCGTTGCGAAGAAGTACCTTGTGGAGAACAATCGCACGGCGGGAGTCTTCATCCCGACGAAAGAATCTGACCGGGCAAACATTCCTGCTACTCCGGATCTGGCAGAAATGATCGGGGACTATCAGGGCCGCGAATCAGTCGCCACCGGAGAAGCTTTTGACGTTTCTCCGTTGAACATCGAAAGCCGCACCACTCGCGTTGTCCTTCCATCCGGTGTGAAAGCCGCGTTCCTTCCGAAGAAAACTCGCGGGGAATCGGTCATTCTCCGATTGACGCTGCGATACGGAACCGGGGAATCTCTGGCCGGCATGAAAATCGCCGGAGAGATTCTTCCAAACCTGCTGTTGCGTGGAACTGAAAAACTCTCGCGTCAACAGATTCAGGACGAACTGGACAAGAACAAAGCCCGACTCGCTCCGGAAGGAAGTCCCGGCGAAGTCACCTTCCAGCTGGAAACCCGTCGGGAGCATCTGGCCGCCTCGATTGATATTCTTCGACAGGTTCTGCGTGAGGCCACGCTTCCTGAGTCAGAACTCGAAATCATTCGCAACACTCGTCTTTCCCACCTTGAGCAAGGTCTGACCGACCCGACAGAATTGGCGCGAACGGCCCTGTCACGTGCATTGGGGGGGACGTACCCGAAAGAGGATGTTCGTTACACTGCAACAATTCCCGAGCAGCTGACTCAGTGGAAAGAACTGAAACGGGACGACATTGTTCGTCTGTACAAGGAATTCCTGAACGGTGCTGTTGGGGAAGTTTCAGTTGTCGGTGATTTTGATCAGGCGGAAATTCAACCGTTGATTGAAACCGCTCTGGCAGACTGGACCTCTTCCCAGCCGGTGGCTCACATCCCACGTTCCGGGGACATCCAGGTCGCCGCAGAAACAATCAGAATCGAGACTCCAGATAAAGAAAATGCCACCTATCTGGCAGGAACCGTCTTCCCGATGAACGACTTGAATCCGGATTATCCCGGGCTGGTGATGGGGAACTTTGTTCTCGGATCCAGC
>DATMFC010000271.1:0-8763 GCA_035556335.1 Planctomicrobium sp.
ATCCGAGATACCGCGAACCGGGTGTTCAGGAAGACGTTGTCGGGTGGGCGTAAACCGTTTGGGAAACGCCAACAGCAGATGCGGTTCTCGAAAATAGGGGGTAACAGCGTTTGTGTAGAATTGCTCCGGCTCACCTTCCACGACGATCGGTCGAGGATGAGTCCAATGTAGAAAGTCCTGTGATTCCGCGACGGCAATTGCACGTCGACGTTCAATAAGAGTGCGGAAGTAGATGAGATATTTTCCTCGGACCGTATCCCAAAAGGCAATGTTCTGAGTATCGAATTTGGATTGGATGCTGCCTGTATTCAAGAGCAGCACCGGGTTGTCGGACATTCGCTCCCAATGAATTCCATCAGCCGATTTGAAAGCATACAGACCGTGATCGATGTCACTCCCTCCGATCGATTTATACCGGGCACCCTCCTCCACCTCTGGATTGGTATCGAGAAACGGAGAAAAATTATGCGCGACCCGATCAGGCGGAATCGAAATCAGAATGATGTTATTTTGTTTCGATCCTTCCCATTCGACGATCCCCAACTGTGGTTTTGTCCAATGGATCCCGTCATGGCTCTCGGCATAACAGGCAACGTCCCTTTTCTCCGCGGATTGCTGCCCTCGATAATACATGCGATATCGAGACGACTTCAAAGATTTCATGCCTGAAGATTTGGCAAGAGATCCGGAATTCTCAGTGGTCTCTCGGAATGTCGTGTCTTGGAAGACAGTGACATAGGCAGCCGTTGGGCTCTCCCAAGGGGCGTCAAATGTGATTGCCGTCTCCTTGCGCACCGGAGAATGTAATTTTAAATCGACATTCCGTAACGACTCCACCATTCTGGCGTCGACGAACATCTGAAGTTGTCCGGTGACATCGGGGATTTCACTCCCCTGAACGTCGGAATGATCTAACAGATACAGTTCACAAAAAATACTGAGCAGGAACGTCAGTTGAAGCCAGCGGGGACCAATCATCGATCTCCCTCTTTCAGGTCAAATCGGAATTCTGACTGCGTTTTTTCCTTCACTTCGATACTGAGAGGAGATGTTCGCGATCTGCGGAATCGTTCTGGAATATCTGGTCGGCTTTGTTCGCTGGATGATGAAGCTTCCGGATCAGCAGATGGAGAGTCGTCAGGCGGAAGTAACGTTACGGTATACGTTCCTGCAACGACATCAGAGAGCGATAATTCGCCCTGTGCGTTTAATTGCCCGCCCGCTGCTTCTCCGGTGTTGACATTATAGAGATTCACTTCGCCGGAAGTAACGGGAATCGTTCCATATGTGACAAACAAGGTGATCCCCCCACGAGGCTTGTTGGAGTGTGGCTTTGCAGGAAAGCATCCTGTTGTGACAATACATCCCATCGCGGCCAGTAGGATTATAGTCTCTTTAAAATGACGGGGCAGACCGTCTAAAATCGCAAGCAATGAATTCTCCCTTTTGTCGGATCATACGGCAGCACAGATCACGTATTACGAATAAAACGCTGACTCTCACGTGCCAGTGTGAACATAAAAATTATGGAAATACTCTAATAATCTCCAATTGTTAAACCGTCATCCCGCACGCAAAGTCGACGCAATGTATTCATGTCAATATTCTCCGAGAGAAACCGCACGGAGCCATCCGAGAGCAGAATGTGAATTCCGCCGACATGAAATGAATTGAGGACGGTATTGGCTGACACTGCACTGCTCGCCTGAGTTGGAGCCCCGGAAAGCCAGAACGAGTTCGGTGGATTTCGGACAGTTGTGATACCGGAAGGGGAGCAATTCGTCTGACTGGCAGATGTAAAAGTTGACGGAAACGGATTCAATGGTGTCCCTGCCGTCCACCAGGTTGCCCGGGAATTGACATAGCCCGCCCATCCCCCTTGACTATTGGCAGATCGTTTAAAGCCATTGACCTGACCAGACTGTTCCGCCACCACAATGGTGTTTGATGCACCGTCGGTGCAATCTCGCAGTTTTTTCCCCTCAAATGGGGCCATCATGCCGTTTCTGCATTGGACGGAAGAGCGACTGAGAACTTCACCAGTACATTCCGAGCTTTGTCCGGGGACCGAATCGAGTTCGGCTCCACTGATTCCCACATAGTCAATAATCATGACCGTGGTGTTCGGTGGATTTCCTCCCACTCCGTTAAAGCTGGAAGTATCACTCGGGCTTGCAAAGTTTCCATATGAATCCGATGGGCAACTGTATACAGAAGGTGCAAAGCCTTGGAGAACTTCGTTGCCTGTTAATCCCATATAGAATGTTGATCCGCTCCCTCCGTCAGCAGTATGTCCCGAATTTTGATCCAGCAGGTTCCAGACATTTCCCTGATCGAGATAAGGGAGCAAACGCATCCTCCAGTTTCCTCCCGAACGCCAGGAGACTGAGAGTGGAAACATATTTGATGAGTCGTGGTAATTATGTAATGCCAAACCAATCTGCTTCATATTGTTCTTACACTGGCTTCGACGGGCTGCTTCGCGCGCCTGCTGCACGGCTGGAAGCAGCAGCGCCACCAGAATTGCGATAATGGCAATCACAACCAACAACTCAATTAACGTAAATGCAGACCGACAGGCTTTCATGGGACTTTTCCTTATTCACAAAGAGATGAAAATTTCACGAGGAATCAAATTTTAGATAACAGCTATTTGAGGGAGGTCACACCCGTTATAAAATGTTATTCGAGCGGCTGTGCGACAATTCCATACATGCTCCAGGAAGTGCTTTCTTTGAATGTTTTCCCGTCAAGCTCAATTGTTGCTCGAGGTAATGCGCCGATGGTCACCGTTCCAGGAGATTCGACTCTGCGACGCCAGATCGAGTGAATCGTGTCAATACTGACTCCCGGTCCATGACCCGTTTGATAGGATTGATGAAAATTCGAAGGCCCCTGATCCAGGCCGATCTTTTCGTCAAGTTTCTCAAAAGATTTGGTCAGCCAATCCGGTGGTGGATAGCGATCGTCAAGCAATAGATAGAGCATCGCCGGGCGTGACAGTTCAATCGTCACTTCAGGACAATTCATCTTGTCGTCATTAAAGCCTGCGACGTAGTCTGCACCACGTAAATAATAAGGAATCCCTTCTTCAGTGATCCCGTTCCATTCATGTGTCCGATCAACATAGGCACGGGAATCTTCATCGAGTGCAGCGTGGTAGATTCGATAATACTTCGGACTGCTGGGATCACGACGATCGTCAGTGACACGAGTAATCACAGCATCGCGTTTCAGAGACGGAGAGAGAATATTGTCGCCAATGGGGTAGGCGCTGTTTTCAATAGAAACAACCCGTTCCATTCTTCCGTGTTTGGACACACGGACCGCTTCCCCTTTTTGAAGAATACGCGATGGCGTGAACTCTTCCGATGACTGGTCGATCGGAACCAGACCGACAGCCCCTTCAAAGACCACAACATCTGCTTCTTCATTCTTTGGGTCGACACGAACTCCGAATTCTGTTCCCAAGTCAACCACTTCTGTCCAGGGAGTCATAATTCGGAACAAGCCGCTTTTCAGATTTTCCGCACGTGTTGTTGCAATACCTGATTGAAGCTGAACCAGATAAGCAGAACGGATTTCCAGAACTGCCGGGCCCACTAATGTCATCAGTGCTCCCGAATTGAACTGCACTTCCATACGACCACTTACCAGGTGAATGACATCCTTTTCATTAAGGATGTCGCCAACAGACCACCGTTGTTCTGTTAACGGCCATTGAACATTAACCGATTGGGAGATTCTCCCTGCCGGGACGCGGATCTCTTGAAGAGAAACTCGCGATTTTTCGACTGCAATCTGCTCCATTTCTTTTTGTTTTACGTCAGGTGGCGCTTCAGCGAGAAATCGCTCCTGATCCCAAAGAAACCAAGCAAGGAGAGGAAAGATGGTCAGTGCGATGACCGTGACGACTCCATATCGTGCTTTTTTCAGATCGAAAAGTGACCACCAGAATGTGCGCTGGTGGATGGCCTCATTTCTCGGCGACTCGATACTCCATCGACAGCGTAGAAGTTCGCAATGCAGTAACATCCGTATGGCATATTGCCGAGCGTGATCTGGATCCTCCGCCAGCCAGCGATCTAATTCATCGTGGCTCTCCGGAACATGAAGACCATCCATGTAATCATTCAAAAGGTCTTCCCATCGATTCATGGAAGTCCCCTACTTTGGAGACGGCGTTTAATGCAGGTTCGCAGTTGTTCGCGTAACCGATACAGCCCGATCTTGACAGCGTTTACCGATATCCCTTGCCGCTTGGCGATCTCCTCTCGTCCCAAGTTCTGTTCGTAGCGCAACCGGCAAATTTGCCTCGATTTAACCGTCAGTCTGGCAAAACATTCACGCAAAGACCGTCGTAATATCTCTTCAGTTTCAGAGACTTCTTCGAACGCTCGGGTCAGATTTTCCAAAGCCTTCTGGCTGTACACCTGCCGGTGTCTCGCGAAGTCGCGACGGTGTCGAAAAACGACATTGCGAGCGACTCCTAATGCCCAGGGAAGGAAAGGGCGATCAAAATCGTATTTATCGATCTGCTGAAAAATCTGGGTGATGGTTTCCTGCAACAGTTCCTCGACCTCTTCCCCTCTGCCCCACAATGAGAACAAGTAGGCTTCAACCACGGATAAATTCCGAGTCCAAAGCCGGGCAAGTTCTTGATGTCGGTCCACCAACTAGGTCTCCTCAAACATAGACGTGCTTGCATTGGTACGAACCTGTCGAAGGAGGCTCGGAGCAACCATGCAAAGTTTCATCCGATTCGTGCCGAAAGGGTACATGGAAATTTCCAGGAAATTTAAAATTTCGAGAATCCCATGGTTTTTCATGTTTTTTGAATCATCGCGTAACTTCTTATAAGAGAGTAGATTAGACAATCAGCTGAAGAAGTTAAGGTTCACATCGGAAAAGAAAACTCTCCCATCGGGAAGGTTCCCGTTGAACGATGAGCATGGAAGAAGAAGTGGTTCAGAAAAGACTATGAGAACTTTTACAGCAACACCGAACACGTAGGAGGGCGAATTCCTCCGGTGAAATTGCCGGTAAATGAGAGAGCGTGTTACGAAAGATCAGTTTGACCCGACTCGGTCCCTTGGGAAGAAGTTCATCCCCGCGAACTGAGTAGAACCGTGAAGAGGCGGGGCCGACCCGCTATACGATCGAACCGAAGATTGGATGTTTCAAAACAGGACCACCGGCGCAGCCGCTCTTTCTGAAGGGACTTCACTGCGACGCGATCAATGCCGTGCTGGCCGCTGCCGGGAGCAACCTCCGCAAACTGCTGGAGAGGCTGTTTGTGACCTGCTTTTCAGGCTGTGGCACAAGATCACCTCCTGCTTTGACATCACCCACCTTCAGCAAACCTGAAGCCACACCCGGCCAGCAACAATCGTAGCCGTAATTTTCCCCAACACCGGTCGCGACTTCTTCAAGGATGACTAATGAGCAGCGATGCCCTCCATGCAAGTCACCCGGTGATGCTGGGGGCAGACAGTCTCATCATGAAATTTCCTTCGTAATATCGGCAATCAATTCAGTCGCTGAAATCCGGTATGCCGGACAGGGCTCTTCAGGCGATCACGAATGTCGTTTCGCGCAATGGCTTCGCTCAGTTCATGAAAAACCTCACTGGCGGCCGTGAAGTAAGTCGCTAAATGTCGGTCGTTATGGGCGAGAGTTGGATAGAACCCGGCCCCCGTCAGGAACCCGTGATCCAGCATTCGCGTGGTAAACAGCGTTCCAAGTGCAGCCGCATCGGGATGCGAGAACATCACCTGCAGCAAAGCGGGATGTCCAGTTGCATCCGTGGCAATGCCATATTCCTGGCCAAGTTCTTTCCAGAGTGTGCGAAACCGGTTTCCAATCCGGCTGACATGGGACGGCACGTCAATTGTCCGCATCTTCTGAATGGCCGTGAGCGCCGCTGTCGGGCCAACCCCTTCGGTCCAATAAGTACTGGAAATGAACGACTCCTGGGCTGCCTGCATAAATTCTGGTCGGCCAAGAACTGCCCCCATCGGGTGCCCATTCCCCAAGGCTTTGGCGAATACCGCGATGTCCGGATGAACCCCGAATTTGAGATGCACGCCCCCCAGATGCATTCGCCAGCCTGTTGTAATCTCATCGAAAACCAGGACGGCACCACAGTCATCGCAAATCTGACGGACATCTTCAAGAAATCCGGGAGCCGGATCGGTCGACCGGGTCGGTTCCATCACGACTGCCGCTAACTGACCTCCCATTTTTTTGACATGCTGCTGAAGCTCATCAATTCGATTATAACCAAATGGCAACGCAGTGGAGTACAACCCTTCAGGAACCCCTGCAGCATTCAGACCGGACAAAAGATGTCCTTTCAGACGGTCCTGAGATTCACTGCTGGCTGGACCATTCAGGTTTGCCGAAAGATACCAGTCAGACCAACCATGATAGCCACAGAATGCAAGACAATCACGACGAGTCGCTGCTCGCGCGATGCGAACGGCCATTGCCATCGCTTCCCCTCCCGTCCGGCAATAGCGAACCTGTCCGGACCAGGGGTGTAATTCGATCAGTGTTTGAGCCAGATCGTACTCTTCCGGACTGTTCAGGGTACACATTGATCCCATTTGGACTCGGCGAACGACCGCGTCTGTCACATCGGGGTCTGCATATCCCAGCAGACAACTTCCGATTCCGACGGTCGTGAAATCTGTGAATCGACGTTCATCAAGATCGATCACTTCACACCCTCGGGCTTCACGATAATAGGCAGGCCAACGGTCGGGAGCATACATTTCAGGGCGTTTGCTAAGTAATTGTGTTCCTCCCGGGATCAGCTCTTTAGCTCGGAGATAGGTTTCCTGATTGGTTGACGGATAGGACTGATCAAGTTTCAACAATTGTCTTGCATTCACACTAAAAATGCGTTCGATATCCCGGTCATTCAGTCTTGATGTATGACAAGCCTGACGCAACGCCAGTAACGACTCGACTCCAACTCGAACCGGCTCGGCAAACTGTGACGTCTGTTTGTTTGTCTCCCGATCATTCAGCCAGTGGAAACCATCCCCGACACTGACACAGCGGCCGACAATTTCGCTGACTGGAAAATCCGTTCCGAACATGAGCCGTGTTGGCCCAAACGTTCGGAGGATCGCTTCAAAAGGGGCTGCCTCACAGATGGCTGACGTGTCAAAGTAGACATTCTCCAGCCCACGCAGAGATTCAATTCCTTCAACGGTGTGATATCCGCAAAACCCCCGCGCCGCATGGGCCAGAATCAGCCGGGCATGGGGATAACGCTGGCACCGCGAGCGGATGTACTCCATATTCGCAGGATCGGCGATCGCGCGGTTACGTACAACGTGCAGCATGATCACCTGTCCCAGAGAATCGGCAATCTCCCAGACCCATTCCGGGAGGAATTCTCCGATCTCCGCATTGAAGGTGTCGTTCCGGTCAGCGAACACATGATAAACCTTGAAACCTGCCCAACCTTCTTCCAGCACCTGACTCTGAACTGTAGCAGGATCGTCCAGTGGGGTGACCAGCAGCAATCCACGAGAATTAGGCTCTCTGGATAATTCATCATAAATCACACGGTTCGCCGGGGAGACACGGAGATCCTTTTTCGGCACCGCGAAGAATAAACCGGACCGAGGAGTGAGTTCCCCCATCCATTGATTGGTATGCCGAAGATAGGCATCAAATCCGACTACGACTTCTCCCGGTTTCCCCAATAACGGAAAGCTGGGCAAGCACTCATCGTTCGAATACAAATGAGCATGGACGTCAAACGCCTGAGGCGGAACAAACGACCGTAATGAATGCTCAAATCGTTCCACTTCTGTCATATAATAAGTTCCTAAATAACCGTACCGATTCTGTAAGCTTTTGCCTGTCCCACAATGGCAATTTCTGGCAGACGATGAAGCCAACAGTTGCAGGGACAATTTTCAAAAAAAATCGTTCACTATTTCAGATGAAAATCCAATGTTGATACAGTCTTTAAATCGATGGCTAATTCGATCTCCGAGTGTCTGTTGTACTTTTCCGGCAGATACTGTGGATTTCCGGTTTCAAGCGGAACGTTGTCAACCAATGGTTGTCGATAGCCTGTGATTTCCACTCGGTATGTTCCCACCGGAATCCCTCCCTTATTGCTTGCGTTGTAACGACCGGCTTCGATGGTTGCCGCCGCAACGGGAAGTTTCGATCCTTTTTCCGGAACGAATCGGATCATTCCGTAGGGAACTGGTTCTTCGGAAAAAGTGACCTCTCCGGAAATGACGACTCGGGAAAAGTCGTCATTTGTTCCTGTACATCCAACGAATACCGACATGATGACGAGGAACATCCAGGGGATCCATTTTCGGGAATGATGGCGGAACCAGGTCGGCATGCCATGGTCAAGAGTAACCTGGCCGGCAACACCATGTTGGCGGATCTGTTGATAGAAAATATTAGAATTCACCAACAACCTCCCCACCTTCTCGTGTTGTTAAAGCAACGAGAATGTCCTGCGACGTATACTCTGACACGAAATGAACAGAACCGTCTGCCATTGCAAAATGACAACCGCCAGCGTGATGGCTTGAAGGGCCGAGGCTATAGGTACTCAGATTGCCAGTAGCCGGAGGACTGTATATGCCGTTGATTCCTTCCCGAAGCCCGACGAGGTTATATCCCGCCCAGACATGCCCGTTTGGTACGCCGCCGATCACTTCCGAAAGGAGAAATGTGTTGCTCGCCCCATCGATAATTTTGGCTAACGACACATTG
>DATMFC010000272.1:0-6932 GCA_035556335.1 Planctomicrobium sp.
AGGGCGAGGCTCCTGCCGAGCCGCAAGCCAGGCAGAGCGTTCTCTTACATGCGGCTCAGCGGGAGCTTTGCCCTCCCAGGAATTCCTCTTTTTGAAACAAGCGAAAGCCCTCTGTTTTTCTCTTCTCAGTTGCCGCCGCATGCACTGGCAAATATGCTGAAATCTTTCCTGTCGTATGATGCTTGATCAGGTAAGGACTTCAGATGTCAGACTCAACTTCTCCCGGTGACAAGCCACAAATCGAGATTGCGGCGGACGAAGACTGGAAATCTCGAGTCAAGGCTGAAGACGCCGAACTGGACTCGGAATCTCAACCGCAATCGGCTGAAGCAATACCGGCGTCATCAGACGAACCGCCCGATGAAGAACCTCCCTTGCCCAATGCCAGTTTCCTGGCGTTGTTGCAGATGCTTTCGACTCAGGCGATTCTGGCAATGGGACTGATCCCCGGCCCGGACGGTTCGCTGAATGTCGAACTCTCGGTCGCCCGTCACTTCATTGATCTACTGGGAATTCTGGAGACCAAAACCAAAGGGAATCTGACTCCAGCAGAATCGCAGATTGTCGAACAGAACCTGCATGAACTGAGAATGGCCTTCATTGAGGTCTCACGAAAATCCGGGAGTTAGGGAGAACGAAAGTAATATCACTGTGAGTTGATATCTGAATCCACTACGATTTCAGTTTGAAGTGACGCGTTCCTTCCAACCGGAATTTGATAGTGGCCGAAGAAACTGTTGCCTATGATCCCTATGCGCTCCCCCCGGACGCTGTTCTGGAGCCTCCGGAAACACTTTGGGGAGCACTTCGCAAGATTGGCCCGGGGATTATTCTGGCAGGGACAATCGTCGGCAGCGGAGAGCTGATTCTCACCACCAGTCTGGGGGCTCAATACGGATTCGTCTTTCTCTGGCTGATTCTCTTCAGTTGTGTGATCAAGGTTTTCGTGCAGGTGGAACTGGGACGTTACGCCATCTCTTCCGGGCGCCCGACGCTGGGGGCGATCAACGATTTACCTGGGCGCGGTCGCGGAGTTCACTGGCTCTGCTGGTGGTGGCTCGTGATGATGCTCTGCACCACCATGCAACTGGGAGGAATGACCGCCGGCGTCGGACAGGTCTTTCAGTATGCGGTCCCGTCTGTCACAGAAAACACAGCAGCCGCGCTGGAACAGGTCAGTCCGTTGTTTCGTAACCTGTTGACTGCCCGACCGGAACTGATCTGGGCGACCCTCACCTGCTTCGCCACGATGGCACTCATCTATCGAGGAAGCTATCAGCGACTGGAATCGTTGACGACCGTCATCGTCGTGGCCGTCACCACGATCACGATTGTTGCAGTTGTCGCGTTGAACTGGACGTCTTACCCCATCCACTTTGAAGAACTGATGACCGGTCTGGAATTTCAGATTCCTCCCAGTGGAGTCGTTGCCGCATTCGCCGTGTTTGGAATCACCGGAGTGGGCGCGACAGAACTGTTTTATTACCCGTACTGGTGCCTGGAAAAGGGGTATGCCCGATACGTCGGCAAGTTTGACGGCAGTCCAGAATGGGAGCGACGCGCCCGGGGATGGATTCGAGTCATGCAACTGGATGCCTGGGTGAGTATGGTGGTGTTCACGGTCTCGACGGTGTCGTTCTATCTTCTGGGAGCCGCTGTTCTGAAACCGCAGGGACTCGATCCCAAAGGGACCGCTCTGGTGGATACGCTGTCTCAGATGTACGTGGGACCGTTCGGCCCCTGGACTCGGGTTTTGTTTCTGATCGGAGCGGCGGCCGTCCTGTTCAAGACGCTCTATCTGGCCTGTGCGGCAAACAGTCGTCTGGCGGCCGACTTCCTGATCCTTGGAGGGTACGCCAAAGGAGACTCAGCAGAACAACGACGCAAGCTGATTCAACGACTTTGTCTGTTCTTTCCGGTCGTCTCTTACCTGGGGTATCTCTTTTTGCAGGACCCGCAGCTGCTGGTCAGAATCGGGGGAGTGGCACAGGCGTCGACGCTACCGATGATTGCCATTGTCGCTCTGTATTTTCGTTACCGAAAAGTTCATGCCGGATTGAAGCCGTCACTCTTCACGGACATTCTGTTGTGGGTGGCTGCGGTGTCGATTGTGCTGGTGGGAATCTATGTTGTTCCCAGTCAGATTCTGGAACTCTTCCGGTTCATTTCCTACTTCTTCTTCTCCGGAGTATCGTCATGACTCAACACGCATTCTCTCGAAGACTTTTTCTGGGATCAGCCGTCGGAGGACTTGCCGGAGCCACCCTGAGTACCACCTCAGGACAGGATATTGCGGCATCGAAGGCTGATGTCTTTCATGAAGCGGCTCGTGACGTTCCTCTCAATAAGGATGCCGATGTTATTGTCTGCGGAGCGGGTCCGGCCGGGGTGACGGCGGCGATTGCGGCAGCGAGAAATGGGGCTCGCGTTCGATTGTTCGAAGCGCATGGTTGTCTGGGAGGTGTCTGGACATCCGGACTGCTGGGATATCTGCTCGACTTCGATAAGCCGGGCTTCAATCAGGAACTGGTCGGGATTCTCCGGGAACGGGATGCTCTCCATGGAGACCGTCCCAGTGGAATGTGCTACCAGCCGGAGGAAATGAAACTGGTGCTGGAAGAACTGTGTCAGGATGCCGGTGTGCAGGTTCAGATGCACACCCGAGTGGCTGCCGCGTACGGGAAGGATGGCCGTCTGCAAACGATTCTGACGGAATCGAAATCGGGCCGGGAAGCCTGGCAGGCTCCGATCTTTATCGACACCACTGGAGATGGGGATCTCGGGGCACTGGCGGGATGTGAGTTTGAAATCGGGGAATCCAAAGATTGTCCCTGTCAGCCGATGAGCATGGATGCGTTGCTGGTCGTGGAAGATGCGGATCAACTCCGTCCGTTCATTCATGGCACCGATGTGAATTCGAAGCCAGGTCAGGCCAAGAAGAATTTCCTGGCGGAGATTCGTCGTGCCGGTCATGATCCCAGTTATCGACAGCCGACGCTGTTCCCGATTCGTGACAATCTGCTGCTGGCGATGATGAACCACGAATACGGAATCATGCCATACGACGCCCGCGGAGTGAGTGACGCCACCATTCGGGCCAGAGCCGAATTGCATACCATTGTCCGCGCACTTCGCAAGCTCGGCGGACCGTGGAAAGGGCTGCAGATCGTCGCCACTCCCGAACAGATCGGAATTCGGGACGGTCGACGAATTCGGGGGCGTTACGTCGTTACTCAGGATGACGTCGCGAATGGAGCCCGACATGATGATGCCGTCGTTCGGGCCACTTTCGCCGTCGATGTTCATGCCACCAAACTGGCCGACCCGGCGTATTCCAATCGAGGAATCAAAACCAAACCGTACGACATTCCGATTCGTGCGTTGATCGCCAGAGATGTCGATGGCCTGTTACTGGCTGGGCGCTGTATCAGTGGGGATTTCATCGCCCATTCCAGCTATCGGGTGACCGGAAACTCCGTTGCTATGGGAGAAGCGGCCGGATCAGTTGGAGCATTATCCGCCTTAACCAAACGTCTTCCTCAGGATGTTCCATGGAATGAAAGTCAGGTGGCGATCGAGAAGTCGAGGAGAGTGACATAACCTGTTGTGAGGACTATGGTTTCGAAGTATCCAGAACGGGTCGTCTACTTCAGATTCCTCTTGAGTCGTTCTTCCGTTTTCCTGTAGACTTTGGCGGCAATGGAACTGTGACAGTACTTCCTATTCATATCAAACCTGGAAGTGCTGTGTGACGAACAATCTTCGGGAGGGCGAAGCTCCTGCTGAGCCGCATGGAAGAGAACGCTTCCGATGGTTTGCGGCTCGGCAGGAGCCTCGCCCTCCCGGGCGATTTTCAATAAAGCGAAAGCCCGGCAAAGGACTGCTGATGACGACCATTCTGGAGTGCCATGGACTGGCCAAGACGTATCCCGGCGGAAAGCGGGCCGTCGATGGAGTGTCGTTTGATGTCGAACCCGGCGAAATCGTCGGATTGCTTGGTCCCAACGGAGCCGGAAAATCCACGACATTCCGCATGGCGTGCGGACTGATCGCTCCCACCGAAGGGAAAGTGTTGCTGAACGGAAAAGATGTCACCCACTGGCCGATGTACAAACGGGCCCGACATGGCATGGGGTATCTTCCACAGGATCAAAGTATCTTTACGAAGCTCTCCGTCGAGCAGAACATTTTTGCCATTCTCGAGTTTCTTCCACTCTCCCGAAAAGATCGCATGGCGAGAACGAATCGTCTGCTGGATCAATTTGGACTGGAAAAGAAACGAAAACAAATCTCCTCCACGCTCTCCGGCGGGGAGCGGCGTCGACTCGAAATCGCACGCTGTCTGGCAAGTGAACCGAAAATCATTCTGCTGGACGAACCGTTCACAGGGATCGATCCAACCACAATCAATGACATTCAGGACATCATCGGGGAGCTAAGAAACTCAGGGATTTCAATCCTGCTGACCGACCATCGTGAACGGGAAACCCTGACGATTACGGATCGCAGTAACATCATTTGTGATGGTCGGGTGCTGGTGAGTGGAGACGTGACAACCGTTCTCAATCACCCGGAAGCTCAGGCGAAATATTTCGGTCGCCGCTTCGACGCGGGGTCGATCATTGAAGAGAAAGCGAACTTCCGTCCGAATAAAGAACGGGCCGAAGCCGCTGCATCATCACACCAGAAAGCCGCGTAAATCATGTGGATTTCGCCCTGCCGAACCTGTATTAGAGCCGCGAACAAAACCTCTCAAATAATGAGAATTTCCCTTCCGCGAGCGGATCGGGGTGAGTTTTGTTAGGGGTTCTTAATCCCTGGTCGATGATGCCCTCGCTCACAGGTTGACGATGGTGCCGGGAATTCCATTCTGATTGAGACAATTGACGAGTGTGCGTTCGAGTCTTCCAGTGGCTTCCAGGCAGACCAGTTCTGGTGGTGATTCTTCCCAGGGCTGAAGGAGTTGTCGAACTCCTGAATTTCTCTGATGAATGTTCGTGCTTCAGGCACCCTACATCGACTGAACAGACTCCATTCCGCTAAAGTGTTACCAATTGTCGTGAGTTCGTTTCGCGTGAATCATCTGCAGGTGTGAGAAAAATGACGATGTCTGGAAGATTGATCTGGTTAGAGTGTCGTCGTTTCTTCATCGCATTAATGGTGACAACGGCTGGTTCCTCATTCTGTCATGCAGATGACAAGCCCGTTCACTCTCCGGCTTCGAAGAAAGAACCGGCGACCTTGTCTCTGTTTGACGGAAAAACACTCGGCCACTGGCAACGGGCCGATTTTCTGGGAGAGAGCAAGGTTCTCGTTCGAGATGACGCACTTGTCATGGAGAAAGGTTTCCCCATCAACGGGGTGATCTGGAAAGGTCCGAAGACTCCTCAAAGCAACTATGAACTGACCTTTGAAGCCCAGCGAATCACAGGAAACGACTTCTTCGCAACAGTGACCTTCCCGGTCAAGGAAAGTGCGTGCTCTCTGGTGCTTGGTGGTTGGGGAGGAGGATTGACCGGACTCTCCAGTCTGAACGGAAGCGATGCCTCTGAGAATGAGACAACCGGCTATTTCGAATTTGAAAACAAAAAGTGGTATCGCATTCGAATTCGAGTCACCGACGACCGCATTGCCTGCTGGCTGGACGATAATCAGATCGTCAACGCAGAGATCGAAGATGTGGATGTCGACATTCGGATCGAAATGGAATTCTGCCGTCCGTTGGGGATTGCCACCTATGAAACAACCGGCGCCGTCAGGAATCTGTTTCTGAAAAAGATTGATCCGAAGTAGTCGTTGGGTGCCATGTTCGCAGCGCTGATCTTGCCCTCCCGAGAATGGTCTGGTCTTAAGATAAATCAAACTCTCTCCCTGAAAGCAGTCTTTCGCGAATGTTCCTCACCTTGCAATCTGATTCACTCGACGAGACCCGACGGATTGGTCGGGCTCTGGCGGATTGTCTGGATGTCGGGGATGTGGTTGCGCTGGATGGTGATCTCGGGGCGGGAAAAACTCATCTCGTGCAGGCGATTGCCGATGGTCTGCAAGTCACCGATGACGTTCACAGTCCGACTTTTGTTCTGATTCAGGAATACGATGGTCGAATTCCTGTCTGTCATATCGATGCCTATCGCCTGAACGACATCGATGAATTCCTCGAACTGGGAGCGGACGAACTGGTTGGTGGCGATTGTGTTTCGCTGATTGAATGGGCCAACCGCGTCGAAGAGGTCTTACCGAGAGACCGGCTTACCATTCGGATCGGCGTCTGCGGAGAGACTTCCCGGACTCTGGCGGTTTCCAGTTCCGGTTCCCGCAGCCTGGCCGTTGTCACTGCATTGGTTCAACGTCTGGGAGAGTGATGCAAACGGTTCGGGTTCCTTCCGGATCATCAATGCAATCAGCAGTGCGGCGAAGACGTTCTGCAGCAGGGTCTGCAGGACAATGGTCATGATCACCACCGGTTCCTGCTGAAACTGTGAACCGGCCAGAACGAGCGCCGCGCCGGTATTCCTCATTCCGCAAGCGAGTGTCAGAGAAACCTGTTCTGCCTTGCCGACTTTGAGGAGCCGCGATGCCAGCCAGCCGAAGAACAGCAGCAATGTCAGATTGATTCCAGTCCAGACGAGCCCCTGAAGAACAAGCGATTCACTTCGAATCAACGGAAGTGCTGCCGAAGCATTGATGTAGTTCAACAGCAGAATGCAAATCATGCTCACCCGGCGTAACCACAACGCCGACCAGATCACTCCCTGACGCCGCGACCAGAGACCAATCACCGCTCCAGACAAAGTCGGGGCCACCACCCAGAATCCCAGAAATCCGGCCAGTTGCCCCAGTGGAAGCACACGGTCCGCTCGAAGCGGGTCGGGAAGACATGTTGCCGCCACGGTGTAAATAAATGTCGGAGCGATGAACGGCGCCGTGATCGT
>DATMFC010000273.1:0-9880 GCA_035556335.1 Planctomicrobium sp.
CGATCCCGGAGACTGGTCAGTCAATCATCCTGATGTGGAACCGGGGGGCTGGTACTTTGAATTCAATAACGAGTTCTACCCGGACATTGACGACACCATCATGGTCAGCATGGCTTTGGCACGGTGTCTTCCCGGTGACCAGCACTCGAACTGGGCCGCCTCAATGCTCAGCAAGCAGGGAGTGCAACAACGTTCTGACTTCGATCTGTCGGTCATCATCGCCGGCCAGTCCAAATCCCCGGAACGAGTCGTTTCCGATGTCGAGCGAATGCAACCGATCGTCGCGGCACTGCGTCGGGCCGTGAAGTGGACTGCGGCCATGCAGTGTGAGAACGGTGGTTGGGCTGCATTTGATGCGGACAATGATCGTGAAATTCTCACCCGGGTTCCGTTCGCCGATCATAACGCCATGATTGATCCTCCCACGGCCGATATCACCGCCCGAGTGCTGGAGATGTTCGGCCGATTAGGAATGTCGACGAAAGATCCGGCATTCGAACGTGCCTTGAAATTCGTCTGGGAAGAACAGGAAACCGATCATTGCTGGTACGGTCGCTGGGGAGTGAATTATCTCTACGGAACGTGGCAGGTGCTCGTCGGTCTCACCGAGTTCGGCATCTCTCCTGAAGACTCCCGGTTACAGGCGGCCGCCCGCTGGTTGAAGGAGAAACAACAGACTGATGGCGGTTGGGGAGAAACCGCTCAGACTTATGACGACCCGTCACTTCGTGGAACCGGTCCAACGACACCATCGCAAACTGCCTGGGCCATTCTCGGGCTGATTGCTGCCGGGGAAGGACATTCCAATGCCGTTCGACGGGGCGTTGAATTTCTGATCAAGCGGCAAACGAAAGAGGGGACCTGGGACGAACCGGAATTCACCGGAACCGGCTTCCCTCGGGTCTTCTATCTGCGTTATCACCTGTATCGACATTACTTCCCGCTCATGGCGCTGGGCCGTTATGCGGCGCTGGAGAAAAAAGAGTAAAGGAATGAATATTCACGCAAAGGCGCTAAGGCGCAAAGAATTCAGAGGCATTTCTTTGCACCTTAGCGCCTTTGCGTGAGTTCCTCTTCCGTCTTTTCTTATGTTGCGACTGCCGAAAGAAACTTGATTTTATGAATTCAATTGTTGTTAACTTCTTCATGACTTAACAATAGCCTTTTAGTTCTTCATTCAATGAATGCTCCTCTGCGAAAAGCCGATTCGCGATCTTTTCTGGTTCTTCCAGAAAATCAATTGGCTGTTGCCGCAGTGAAGAAATTGGCGCCGGGAGTGAAGCGTCGTACTGTCAGACTGGTGACACTCATCGGCGACCCAGGGACAGGAAAATCTCACCTCACGCGAGAACTGGTGCGGAGCTGGGAACTGGAACAACCCAACAAGAAAATGCGCGTCGTCACCGCGTCGCAGTTCGCCTCGCAACTGGCAGAAGCTTCGAATACGAACACGATTTCGCAGTTTCAAAGTCGATATCGCAACGATGTCGATCTGTTTGTTTGTGAAGACATTCAGATGCTCGGCGCGCGTAAAGAAACACAACAGCAGCTTCAGGCGACCATTGACGACCTGATCGGTTCTGGAGGAGTTGTCTTATTAACCAGTACAACCATGCCAGGGGCGGTTCGTGGATTGAGTCGTCGACTGGTGAACCGGATTCATGGAGGACTCTGTGTCGCCATTGATCTCCCGGACATAGACAGTCGGCGTGCGTTTATTGAGCACGTTCTTTCCAGCGAATCATTTCGTTTAACATCTCAGCAGATCGAGCAGATTGCCAAAGACTATGCTGTTTCTCCCCGAGAGCTTCTTGGACTGATTGGTCAGTTAAAGACGGAAGCACAGGTTCTCGGGCGTCATCAGAAACGACGAGCCAGTTCGGTCGCTAAGTTAATTGAAGAACGAACCCCGGCAGATGAGAAAACTTTATCTAAGCTCTGCCGTCTGGCAGCCAGTCGGTTTGGCGTGAAGTCGACCGACTTAAAAGGCCCACGTCGTTCACAAACCGTCTCTATGGCCCGACAGACCGCCATGTATCTTGCTCGCGAGTCACTGAAACTGAACTATGTCGAAATCGGACAATACTTCAATCGGGGCAATCACAGCACCGTCATCCACGCCTGCCGCAAGATCGCAGAACAAAGACAAAGCGACCCGGACCTGGACTTAACAGTCCAATCAATCCGGGACGAATTCGAACGGGCTCGGTGAAATCGACTTTCTTAAAGCCGTCTGCTTATTTGACAGTCGTTCAATCAACATAAGGTCTTGAAACACAGAGGAACACAGAGAGTTTCATCTCCTTCTTCCTCTGTGCTTCTCTGTGACTCTGTGTTTCTATCCTCCCCCTCTCAGGCTTCCGATATTAGACTACTCACTAAATTTCATTGAGTACAGGTCTCCCTGAGTCATAATAAACCGAAGTCGAATCGGTTGTCCGGCAAGTTTGGAAACGTCACTTCCCGATTTCCAGCTGACCGTCTGGTCGATTTCATCCCCGGTAAGTGCGACCGAGTCGGCCAAGGCAAATCCGGGGATCGGCTTCCCGTTCGGATCCTGAATCTCGACCTGAAGTTTTCCGCCGTTTTGAACAGCATAGTTTAATGTCAACTCTTTCCCGCTGAATGTCAGCGGCTTGGTGATCATTTCACCTTGGGTTTCGTCTGCGTGAACAGAGACAAATCCATCAGTACGGAAAGTGAACCGCCGCACACGACTAGCTGGTCCGGCATAATATGCTTCGGTCCCGAACACGGACATTTCACGATGCTGTCCCGGAACCTGAATCAACCCATGAGCCATGTAATTACTTCGATTCCCGTCTCGATCCTTGGGGGCGGTGATGGGAATGAGCGGTTCGTTCCATCGATGAAAATTCAATCCATCGCGACTCGTCATCAGGATCGGCTCAACCTGCTGTGTTTTCGGTTGGTATCGTGTCGGGAATCCGACATAAAGGTGAGGGGCTCGATAATAAGGCTGAATTGCGTTCGTATAGAGCTGTTCTTCAGGGGCGTCCCCATACTTTAAATAGACACCTGTCGTCCAGTTCAGGAAGTCGTCACTTGTCGCGACTTTAATATCACGAATCGATCCCGGCTTACGGAAATCCCGAAAATAGCTGACATAGCACTTTCGAACGGAATCCCAGAACGCCAGATTCTGTGAATCGAAGTAACCATCTTTAATCACAGGTTCCGTCTGGATTCGTGTCCAACGAATGCCATCAGGAGACTTGAACGCTTTTAAACCCGATTTTTCTCCACCTAATGCCTTGTAAAGTGCATCGGGAGGACATGCAGGATTTGTATCCTTAAATGCTGTGAAGTTGTGAGCAACATGATCGTTGACTCCAACCTTCCACTTCTCATCAATCAGGATAATGTTGTTCTCTTTGGAACCATTAAATTCGACCAGCCCCAACGTGGGCTTCACCCAGTGAATGCCATCTTTACTTTCCGCATAGCACGTCACTTCATGCAGGACTTTTCCTTTGTCGAAGTGGGCTCCCCGATAATAAACACGAAACCTGTCGTCATCCTGAATGAATGAGTAGTATCCGGAAACATTCCCTTCCCACGGGGCGTCACATGTCAGTACGACTTCCTGTGCGACCGGATAATGAGGCTTCAGCGATGTGTTATTTTGAGTTGCAATCAGAGTATTGTCGACAAATACTTCTAATCGTGATCCAACTGAAACGGTTTCTTCACTGAGTGCATCTGAACTACAAAGCCAAGCCGACAACAAACTCACCGTTACCCAAATCGATCGTTGCATCTTGTGGATCTTTCTAAATTGACGAGAGTCCTATCCGACAGGAGAATCGAATACAAAATTGCTCATAACTTTGTATGTTTGAAATCGACACCAAAAAACGAGTGAACATTAAGTCCTTGCAAGGTGCGTCCCAATGCACCATTGGGGCAAAGTTGAAGCCTTGGCTTTGGTTAATATGCAAGTGATTTTGAGCCTTTAGTCTGCGCTGGCTCCGACCAGCTTGACAGAGAGATCACACTTCTCGACAAATTTTGGAAAACCGTGAGCGCCCTGTCTTTTTCAATCTTCAAGCGTAAGTTCGAAGTCATTTGCAACACCAGATTTCACCTCGATCTTTATTGGAGAAGTTGCTCGATCAAGGTACTTAACTGGAATCGGACTCACTCTGCGTGCCTCCTGCTCAAATCCTGGAACCACCGGTTCGGAAGGCGGAACATTCACAGTTACCACATGCTGTCCAATAACCGCTCCGTCATTTCTTTCGTAAGTCGAAACTGTAAAGCGGCCAGCACTCCCTGAAACTGCAGCTCCTGCTTCTCCGTCCCCTTCAGGAAAAAATGAGATCTGAGCATTCTGAATCGCTTTTCCCTTATATGTAACAACACCGCTCGTCGGTGAAGTCACTGGACGATCAGCGGGACGCGATTTTGCGTAGCATCCACATAACGACATCATACAAAGAAAAAAGAGTGGCAAAGATGATTTACCAACTCGTTGGTAAATCATCATGATTGCAACGTCATCTGACCTCATCTGGGTGACTCCCCTCAACATACACAATGCACTAACTAAACATGAATTTAGAAAATAACTCATGCCTCTTGGTTAATTACCAAACCCGGCTCCGCCTGCAGGAAGCCCGTCATTGTGGCAGCCGATCTGTCGGTAAACGGTCGAGTTCATATTTTCACTCACGAAATGAACACTTCCATCAGCCAAGAGAAATAATCCTCCCCCGACATGCATACTTACAGCGGCCTCTCTGGGACCACCAATTTCTGCATTACTAGGGGTTGGAGTGGTAAGTCGAATTCCATTTAACCGTGTGTCATCACGATAGGTTACCCAAGCTCCATTAGATGATATCCAAGCTGCCCAGGGAGCATAGCTTGGAGAGTGCTCTGCCATTGCGAATGTATTGGATGTGCCGTCAATGATGTCCCGAAATCTTATTCCTCCAAAAGTGGTCGTCCTTTCGAATAATGCATTTGGAGGACTATTACCAACGCCTAACCCGGCCCACCCCTTGTAACAGGTAACAGCTGCATGTCCTCCATTTGCTGCTGGAGTGGGGGTCATCACGCTCGGCCAGAACCATGTTCTTGCCAAGTCTTGACGAATCGAAGGAGTTGGATCGCTTGGGCAGATCAGGACACTTATCGGGACTTTGGAGATCTCAAGGTTTTCTGAATTGTCCGAGTCCACGATGGAATAGTTGAAGTTTATTTTATTGTATAAAGGAGCTTGGTCAAAATAGGGCAGTAGCATCGAAAATATGCTAAATGCGGTGTTGTTCACCGTGACAGGATTTTCAATGTCGCGCATATTCATCGGAAATGAGCCGAACGTGTCGTGGTAGTTATGCAAGGCCAACCCAAGCTGCTTCAGATTGTTTCTGCACTGCGATCGCCGTGCCGCTTCTCTTGCCTGTTGTACGGCCGGCAACAGCAGTGCGACCAGGATCGCGATGATGGCAATCACCACCAGTAGTTCAATAAGAGTGAAGCCATGACGACGCGACTTTGGATTAGATAAGACCATTGAGAACTCTCCGGTTGAATTACAAGGCCGAAAAGATGGCGAACGTCACCTTTCGGCATTGAAAAGATGATGTGAATCTACGGTGGCAAAGAAGAAAGCTTGAACTGGTGCCCTGGAGGTGATCACAGGAAGGGTGTCCGTCCCCATCCAACTCGCTCTCCACTCAGAACGGGAAAACAATTTTGCTCCCACTGGCCCGGCTCTGGTTTTCATGATATGGAATTAAAGTACCAACAAGATAATACCACACATCAAAATTGTGTCAATTGATCTTTTGCTAAAACAGAATTCGTCAGTATAATCACACGATCAATGCCAGTATCTCAAGTCGTTCGTGTGAGATGCTTTAGAATTGAGACTTCCTGTTGACAACAAGTACGTACAAGATACGATCAGGTCCAAAGACGTTGTCATTCATCGTGCTTCCTGATTCAGACTGCCTGATGGATCTCCGCGAATTTTCGAACTGACCCTGAAGTTGCCACTGTTTTGTCTTTTGGAATTACAGAAGGACTGCACTCAATGAAGATTCGAATTCTCATGCTGATTCTGGCGGGTCTCATACACGGGGGGCTTGCCGCACACGCCGAGGAACCGGCTGCGAAACTGGTGGATGTCAAGAAAATCTGGGATCAGGGGAACCACAATGCGTTCACCGATCTGCTGTATCATGATGGCAACTGGTATTGCGTGTTCCGTGAGGGAAAGGGACACGTTTCCCCGGATGGGCTGTTGCGGGTGCTGACCTCCAAAGATGGAGAGACCTGGACTTCGGCAGCCGCGATTACCGACGACAAGTCAGATCTGCGAGATGCCAAGATCAGCGTGGCTCCAGATGGTCGGCTCTGTCTGGCCGGAGCAGGGGCCTGGCATGACAAAAGCAAAGCGACCCATCAGTCGTTTGTCTGGTACTCGAAAGACGGAAAAGACTGGGGAGAAGCCATTCCGGTCGGCGATCCCAACTTCTGGCTGTGGCGCGTCACCTGGCATGAAGGGAAGGGATATGGCGTGGGGTATTTCTGCAAACCACGAGACTCCAAAACACCGCACTCCACCAAGTTCTACAAAACGGAGGACGGAAAGAACTTCACCGCCATCGTTCCACAACTGACAGGGGACGATTATGGGTATGTCAACGAGTCCAGCATCATCTTCACCGAAGACGGAACCGCGATCTGCGTGCTTCGGCGAGACGGCGGCAAGAAGTCGGCACTTCTGGGGAAAGCGTCTGCTCCCTACACTGACTGGACTCTTCAGGAACTGAACGACTACGTCGGTGGTCCACAATTGCTGCAGATTCCAGACGGCCGTATCGTCGTGGCCGGTCGAAAGACGACAGGTCCGGCGAAGACCTCACTTTGGTGGCTCGATCCAAACACCGCCAAACTGACTGAGATTCTGGAATTCCCCTCTGGCGGCGACACCAGCTACCCCGGTCTGGTCTATCACAACGACCAGCTTTGGGTCAGTTATTATTCGTCACACGAGGGAAAGACAAACATCTACCTGGCTCGCGTTGAACTGCCGAAGAAGTAAGAGAGAGCAGCTTGCGCTACCGGGTGCAGGCGACTGAGGGCGTTTGAGCACGCAGAATCTTACATTTCGCCTGCGGAACGCTGAAACTGTTTTTACAGAGATCGCCAACTTTCGAGAAGAGAGCCGTTCACCTCAGTGTGAACGGCTCTCTTCTTTATGGTTTGGGGCGGCGGCCCATGGTTGGAGCGGGGCAGCAGTTGATCGGGCAGGTATCCCAGCTGGGGCCGTAGTTTCCCACCGATGGACGGGGGCTTCCTGGCCGGAGCCGCTCCAGAATGAGCTTGGTGACAGCGTCAACAAATTGCGGGTGAACGCCCACTGTGCCGGCTCGTTGCATCGGAATACCGCGAGACTGGCAAAGCTCGGCTGCTTCAACATCGAGGTCGAACAGCACTTCCATGTGGTCAGAGAGAAAGCCGATCGGGACAATCACTGTTCCTTGAGCCGAGTTCTCCGGAATCTCCCGCAGGACATCAAGGATATCCGGCTCAAGCCATGGATCTTCCGGGCGACCGCTTCGGCTTTGATAGGCCAACTGCCACTGATCAGTCGTCAGTCCAAGCTCTTCAGCAACAAGGCGACAGCTCTCTCCCAACTGATTGACATAGGAGCAACTGTCAGACATGGAAACGGGAATGCTATGCGCCGTGAAATAAACACGAACGTTCTGCCGTGATTCTCTCGGGAGTTGTGAAATCGCGTTACGAACCCGATCGACGTTGGCAGCGATAAAATCCGGGTGATTATAAAAAACACGGATCTTATCAATGACTGGAGCATCCGGTTCCACGGCAGCACAGGCATCCGCGATATTCTGTCGATACTGACGGCACCCGGAATAAGAACTGATCGCGGATGTGACGAATGCAATGGCCCGTTTGACTCCGTCCGCTTTCATCTGCGCGACTGTGTCTGTGAGCAAGGGGTTCCAGTTGCGGTTGCCCCAGTAGATTGGCAGCGTCACTCCCCGACTTCTCAGCTCGGCTTTCACCGCAGCAATCAGTTCCCGGTTCTGCTGATTGATGGGACTGACGCCATCGAAGTGATAGTAGTGCTCCGCCACTTCCAGCATGCGTTCACGCGGAACGTTGCGTCCGCGCAGAACGTTTTCCAGAAATGGAATGACATCGTCATGTTCTTCCGGTCCCCCGAAAGAAACAAACAGAACGGCATCGTAATCGAGTTCGGACACGGATTCTCTCAAAACAATAACTAGCGAGGCAAATGGAGTATTGCAGGAAATTCGATGAGAACAGTTTACTTCTGCAGAATCGGACTGGATGTCAGCGTTTCTCTTCTTTTCGGACAGCCTGATAAAGGGAGTGAATTTCCTCAGGAGTCAGAGCCCGGTCGAACACGGCCAACCCACCGATTCGTCCATCGAACCCTTCTGTGCCGGATGGCTTTCTTTCGGGATAGTTTGGCCAGTCAGGGTGATTTCGCAGGGCGACAGTAAAGTCGGCTCCGTCAGGCCCTCCATCAAAGATCGGGCCTTCGTATCGAAACGGGTTATAATTACCGTTCTTATCCATGACTCCATCGACATAGACTTTGATCCATTCCTTATCATAAGTGAATGCGATCATGTGCCATTGATTCAATGTCAGTGTGGTCCCTCCGGTTGCATAATCGAATGCATACGGATGCTGTGGAGTTGCTCCCCCGAATGGAGACAGATATCCCATTGCACGTCTGCTCACCGGGACACGTTTATAGGTCGTATAGTCGGTCTGGGAACGACCATCTGTGAATAATGCATATTGTCGGGCGGGATAACGGTTTCCTGTTCCTCGAGCTTCTCCAAGGAATTTTTTATCTCCTTCACTCCAGATTCCGGCGATATATTGCCAATGCCGTCCGGATTCCAGTTTCACCCAGGCGACCATCGAGACTTCCTGCCGGTCTCCATGCAGATTTAATCCCGGCACTTCCTCACGTTTTCCCCGAAACCATTGTCCCCATTCCAGATCAGCACAGTAGGGACCAAAGACTCCGTCTTCAATACGCTGGATCGGCCCGTTCATTTCCTCAAGAACATATTGGTGTCTCCCTTTGGAAACTTTCGGCGTTCCGGACGGTTCCTGAAAATCCCAGAATGCTAACACGCCGGGGAGATCGGCCGGAGTTTGAATCGTCTGAGTGTCTGAACGTTGAGTCGCCGGTGGATCTGCTCGTAATACTGCATTCCAGATCAATAGAAATGACAATATGCAGGCTACAGACGTTTTATCATGCCGAGTGGAATTCATATTTCTGTCTCAGATTGTCAGTGAGAATTGAGCTTCAATATTTCTGTTGTGCAACACGAGAGTTGCACTAAGGTGTGTCGCTATGAAAGATCGCCTCACTTTATGACTTGCAAAATAATACTATACGACGGGCGGAGTGGTTTCCGGAAGCAGTGTGGCGACAAGGTTGTAGAGATTAAACAGGAAGTGAATCACGACCACCGTGAGATAGCTGCGTCGGTAATGAAAAATGATTCCCAGAATCAGCGCCAGCGCGAGTAACGGAATGGAATCCGGAAAGCCGTGAATCGCCGCAAAGATGACCGCACCGATTCCAATGGCCAGCCAGGCGGGGAGAAATTCTGTCAGCCAGTTCTGCAGGATCACTCGAAAGATCAGTTCTTCTTTGAGAGGGGCGATGATTCCGGCGGTCACGAAGATGAGCAGCATTTCCTGACCGATTCCCATCTCCCGAAGAAGCCGCAGGAACGGGTGAACAACCTCTTCGCTGCGTAACGGCAAGGTGGCAACCAACAGTAAAGCGACAGGGAGCACGGCAATCAGAAATCCTCGA
>DATMFC010000274.1:0-7335 GCA_035556335.1 Planctomicrobium sp.
GGGATTGAGAACGACACGTTTTCCCGCCCGAGTCAAATCATCCAGCAGGTACTTGGTCAGCGTGACGTTGTCGCACTGGTGGGACCGAGTCATGCTGAAGAGATTGCACGACGTCTTCCGTGCAGTGTGGTGGCCGCCTGTCCGAATCTGGATCGGGCTCGACGGGTGCAGGATCTGGTCACCACCGACCGATTTCGCGTTTACACCATTCCGGATCTGATTGGAGCCGAACTGGCCGGAGCGTTGAAAAACGTGATCAGCCTGGCGGCGGGAATGTGTGATGGGCTGGGGTTTGGAGACAACGCGAAATCGACCTTGATGACCCGGGGAATGGTGGAAATCACCCGATTCGGAGTCGCACTGGGGGCCGAGCCGGAAACTTTTGCTGGACTGGCCGGGTTGGGAGATCTCATCACCAGTTGCACCAGTCGCCATGGCCGCAATCGAAAAGTGGGAGAAATGCTGGGACAGGGGAAAACGCTGGACGAGATTCTCGGATCGGTCACCTTTGTTGCGGAAGGGGTCAGTACATCGCGGGCGGTTCACTTCCTGGCACAAAAACTGGGAGTGGAGTTACCGATCATCGAGCAGATCTATCGTGTCCTCTTTGAAGGAGTGACTCCCCTCGAAGCGACCGAAACCCTCATGCGCCGCCCCACCGGCGACGAGTAGTGGTATGACAGATGTTCATGACCTGGGTGGCCCGGCCAGTGTGGCCGGGTGCCGCAGGCACAAGACGCTTTCACCCTAAGGCATCCACTGTCTTCACCGAGCGTAAATTGTCGATCGATCACCGCACCGAAGAGAAGAATGGGGTCTTTCTCTGAAATTGAACGCTGAGGGGCAAGCCTCTTGTCGCTTCGCGACCCGGCCAAACTGGCCGGGCTACCCGTTTGCCCTCCCGGGACGCTTTCATCAAAGTGAAAGCCTTGGGCTCTGTCCTCGACAATTTCCTTATTGCCAGCCAGAATTGGGAGATCGACTTTCAACTTATATAGAGCCCGGATGATTCCTATTTGTAGGGTGGGTCGAGTCAACATGATGGTGTGGTGGGTCTTCAGTCGCAGAACAAGTTTTCAAGAAAACAAACCGCCGCAAGCACGATTGACTGTTGACGACAATCCACCAACACATTGTGCGACTTTGACCCACCCTACCATGAATCATCCGGGATAGAACATCTTTCGAAACGATTTTCAGCGTTCCGCAGTCGTCACATGAGGCTTTCGCGTGTCGAAATGGACTCAAACAACTGCATACAGTAGAGCAAACTGCTCTCGGAACACTTCAGACGGGATTGTAACGTGTCACAAAAAGCATGGGGGGGACGGTTCAGTGAGCCCACGGACGCTCAGATGGAACTGTTCACCGAGTCCATTTCATTCGATGTCCGACTGGCTGCGGTCGATGTACAGGGATCGCAGGCTCACGCCAGTATGCTCGCCAAAGTGGGGCTGATCTCTCATGACGAGGCTGAGCAAATCTGTTCGGGATTAACAGAAATTCTCGGGGAGATTCAACGGGGAGAGATGGAACTCAAAACCTCTCTCGAAGATATTCACATGCACATCGAATCGGCGTTGATCCGTCGATTGGGGGACGTCGGACGAAAGCTGCACACCGGACGTTCCCGTAATGACCAGGTGGCGACCGATCTTCGACTTTACATCCGCAATGCGATTGATTCGCTCGACGAACAATTGCTCGCTCTGCAACGGGCGTTTGTCAGTCGCGGAGACCGTGACATCACGCTCATCCTGCCGGGATACACGCATCTGCAACGGGCTCAACCGGTGAATGCGGTGCATTACTGGCTCGCCTATTGCGAGAAATTTCAACGAGACCGGGAACGTCTGGCAGACTGCCGGAAACGATTGAATCTCTCTCCATTAGGAGCGGCGGCCTTAGCGGGGTCGACCTTGCCGCTGGACCGGGAGTTCACGGCTCAGGCATTGAACTTCTCTCAACCGGCGGCCAACAGTCTGGATATTTCCAGCGATCGGGACTATCTCGCCGAGTTCACGTCAACGCTTGCCTTGATTGCGGTTCATCTCTCCGGTTGGGCGGAAGAGTGGATTTTGTGGTGTACCACCGAGTTTGGCTTTCTCAAACTGCCGGACAAATACACCACCGGTTCTTCCATCATGCCACAGAAGAAGAATCCGGATGTTCTGGAATTGATTCGAGGAAAATCGGCCCGGGTGATTGCAGCAGCACAGCAATTATTCGTCCTGCTGAAAGGGCTCCCGATGGCCTATAACCGGGACCTGCAGGAAGACAAACTCGCCGCGTTTGCTGCCTTCGACACCATCGATGCCTGTCTCCAGATTGCTCCGGCGATTGTGGCTCATGCCGAACTCAACCGGGAACGGATCTCGTCCCGCATTGAAGAAGGATTTCTTGATGCCACCGCATTGATGGAGTATCTGATCAAAGTGGGCGTGCCGATGCGGACCGGTCATGAAATCGTCGGGAAGCTGGTCGCTGAGTGCGAAAGTCGGAGCTGCCGACTGGCAGATCTCACACTTGCTGAATTGCAGTCGGTCGCTCCGGCTGTGAATGAGGACATCTTCCAGATTCTGGGAGCAGAAAACGCCGCTCAGGCATTGGTGACATTCGGCTCAGGCGGCACCGATCGTGTTCGGGAACAACTTACCATCTGGCAGCAAAAGCTGGGATGATTCGAAAAACCATTGTTATGAAAATCTTGCTATGAAACGAACCGGAAGCGGCCCCGCGCGGCGTCCTGCCATTGTTTTCCCGCAACTCCAGAAGAAGCAGACGCAGAACAAACAGACCGCCGCCAGTTCCATTAAGCCGGGGTACCAGAAACCAGGGCACCAGCCCGGCAGGAAAAAATAAGCCACTTCGGACGGCCCCGAATGTTGCTGTCATTTTTACAGGACGGGTGTGTCGTTCGATTTCGGGAGGGGTGGCCGGGGTTGGAGCGTACCCGCGAAACCCGGAACGAGTTCAGAGAGGAGTTGAATTCATTGTTCGCTCTCTCAACTCTTCGCGTTCGACCGGGGTTTCCTTCGCTTCGCTCTGTCCAACCCCGGCCACACTCACGCACGACACCGATTCTCAGGACGGTCCTCACTGAGTCTGAATCGAAATACGGCGTGGTTCCGATCGGGGAAGTCGGGGAAGCAGCACTTCCAGTACCCCATTGGTCAGCTTCGCGGAAATGCGATCGTGATCGACATCATCACTCAGAATGAATGACCGGAAAAAGTCCCCTGGATGATATTCGGCATGGACCAGTTCCGCACCGTCTGGAATCGGTAATGTGACTCGACCGAAAAGAGTCAGACGATTGTCCTGAACCTGAAGTTCCAGTCCGTCGGCAGCCACTCCCGGCAAGTCGGCACGCAACACCAGACCTTGCTCGTTTTCGAAGATGTCGATCGGTGGGGTTCGGACCCAGCGTTCCGGCGGAGACTCCGCGCCTTGTTCCGAGGGGAGATCAGTCGGTCGTGGATCGGTAGACATCTTCTTCAAACCGTTGGGAGCCCGCCAGGGGCATTATCATTCGTCGTCCGCAGTGATGGGCCGACAATCTATTGTGTACTCGGCCTGAACGCTTTCCATGATCGGCTCACTGATAGCCAATCGCCTGACCAATCGCCGTGAATGGATCGGACCTGATCTCGACTCATCCGTTCGACGCTCCTGGATCATTCAGTTTGATCTGACGGGGCGCCGTCGCCGGCAACCGGGGAAGCCGGACTTTCAGAAGCCCATGTGTCAGTTCTGCCTGAATTCCGTTTTCGTCGACGCGCTCCGGCAGGGTGACTGTCCGTTCCCATGCTCCACTCATCCGTTCACTCCGACGAAAATGATCGGCGGGAATATCCCCTTGAGAAGAGCGTGTTCCTCGTAGTGTCAGCTTTCCGTCAGCGACTTCGATGTCGAGGGCACTCACCTCGCAACCGGGGAGTTCCGCAGTAATCAGATAGGCGTCAGGAGTCGCGAACAGATTCAGTGCAGGGAATGGGCGTCCCAGTCGCAATCCTTCAAAGGCGACTTCCACGCTTTTCAGCCACCGATCCATCTCCCGTTCGAGATCCGGGTGCGCATGAAGCGGGTTACCCCAACGAAAGACTGGCATGAAACGTCCTGAAAAAACTCGTCAACACCTTGATTGCAGGCACTCGACATTTCTGTCCCAAATGCCTGCAATTGTCCTCACCTCAACCCATCATGTTGTCTGCACTTCGGGTGAAAACAGGTCACTTTCATTGTTGTAACATATTTCGAACAGTTTGCTCTACCGTGTGCCCACGGATTCAGCGAGGGCTTTCGCTGGTTTGCCGCTGATGAATCCGATCGGGAGAGCGAAGCTTCCGTCAAGCCGCAAGCAATGGGAAGACGCGATCCGTCATGCAACTCAGCAGGAGCATTGTCTTCCTGGATCGTTTCTGAAAATTACTTCCAGTGATGTCCACCCTTGTTGCCTTCTTTGGTCGGAGCATCGCAACCGAGTTCACACTGATTGTTGTCGCACTCGTCTGTCACGTCGTTGAATGAAGATCCGACAAACCGGGATTTGATCTGGCCGCCAGATTTTTTCGCCGTGAATCCGGTATAAGAATAACTCTGATTCAGCGAGCCAATGGCATCAGCCACATCGTTCAGTTCGGCGACAACGGCATACTGGACTTCACTCAGTCCGACAATCAGTCCAATAACAAGCAGCGTGGCAACCAGAACCAGTTCTGCGGAAACGATGAAGCCACTTTCATCCTGCAGAAGCGCGCCGAATACAGTCGTCATAGCCATTTCCCCTGTGCGATCCCTGTTGTGTGTTGGGATCATTTGTTGAGAGCAATCTGTGAGAGCTGAGTGGTGTGACCACATTGAATTGACCGGTTATCGCACGTAGTCCGCACGGTCGTTGCCGTACTCGCAACCTCTTTCACCGCGACAAATTCAACATGAACGCAACACGAACACGGCTGTTCATTCGAGAAAAGCCGGAAGGAAGCAATCTGCCGAGATCACTTCCGACAGGTTGATCCCAATGCAGGGGACGTGCCTGAACTTTCCGGAAACCATGGCATCGAATCGCAACCAATTCCCGGTCAATGAGTTGTGACTGAGCGGTGCACCTAAAATGAAGCGATCAGGTTGGACGGGGCGCCAAGTAACACGAGCGCATTGACATAGCAAAGCGTCAAGAGATTGAAACGTCGACACATGTGCTCAACTCCGTTTTCAGGAGGCAGCACCGCCAACGATGATCAACAGGGAATCACACTTGAAAAACAAGAAGTCCCGGGGCGAACGTCGGCACATTGGCCCCGGGAATTCGTGATCGTCTTCTTCTTGGGGAACCGGCGCTCTCAGGACCGGAGAGAAGTGACGACGTTGCCAGAAAACAGCAGTTGTGATGCCTGATGCCGGTTCACATCACTTGAATTTTGCGATCCTCGGGCAATCCACACAGCGGATCCCTCGATCAACAATCAGGTTATGACTGATCACAGGAAAATTCCGATGAGAACGGCCCCCTCTACAGCACGGTGCCCACCATCAAGAAACTTGAACAACTCGTTCAATAGCTGATGAGCCACGTTTCATTATTGAGGCAACGAAAAACTCAACTCAAACTGCCCATCTCCGCTCGTGCAGCTTTATGTGAACGAAATGATGAGAACGACCTGCACAGACATTCTTCCAACACGGCAGGAATCGCCGAACCGGGTGTTGACGATCTGAGAAAACCGACGATGAATAAAAAGCATGCCGCACCAATTCGCCGCTGCCACCAGTTCGCCGCTGCGCGATGCGGATACAAAACCGACTACACCACTCGAAGAAGTGACGTTATGCCTCCACGCCGTCGACCTTCGAATTCGACTCTCACCGCACCGGCAAAGCTGCTGCATCCGAACCAGTACGTCCAGCCGTTTCTGCATTATCTGGAAGCGGAATGCGGAATGTCCCGAAATACGGTGGCGGCGTATCGCGTTGATATCAATCAATTCATTACGTGGTTTGATGCCGAACAATTGAACTCCGTTCTGGAAGTCAACCTGCAGCTTCTCGCCGGATTCGTAGAGGTCCTGCATTCGCGCGACCTGAAAGCCACGACAATCGCGCGACGTCTGGTCGCACTGAAAATGTTCTTCCGGTATCTGGTACTGGAAGGAATCGTGGCCGAAAGCACAGTCGAATTGCTCTCGTCTCCCAAGCTCTGGAAATACCTGCCAACGGTTTTGAGCCCGGAGATGGTCGATCAGTTGATGGAAAACCCTAACTGGTCAGACGCCTTTCCTCTTCGGGATCGTGCCGTTCTGGCGATGCTTTATGCGACCGGTTGCCGTGCGTCCGAAGTCTCCGGGATGACCGTCATGTCGCTGAATCTGGAGCAGAACTTCTGCCGCTGCCTGGGGAAAGGGAACAAAGAACGGATCGTCTCGCTCAACCCCATCGCAATTCGGTGTATCCAGAACTATCTCAGCCGGGAACGGCCCAAGATGGTTCGTCTGCATGACTCTGGATCGTTGTTTGTCACCCGGACTGGCCGATCGCTGACACGCATTAACATCTGGCATCTGGTGAAGAAATATTCACGCCGTTCCGGTTGCGGTCCCAAGATCAGCCCTCACACACTCCGACACAGTTTCGCCACACACATGCTGGCCGGAGGCGCAGAGATTCGTGCTCTTCAGGAGTTGCTCGGCCATGCCAGCATCCGGACAACACAAATCTACACGCAAGTCGACCATAGCCGACTGAAAGCGATTCACGCGAAATTCCATCCACGCGGATAAGGATCAGCCTGAAAATCACTTTCCGGTTTCACACTGTTGAAAAGTTCGCTCACCAGTAACACATTAGCGGAATGAAGTCTCTTACAAATCGCAAAGAGAATTTTTACCGCAAAGACGCGAAGGGCGCAAAGAAGGTCTCGCTACGTTCAGATGGATGAACCAGAAAGAAAAGTGAATCATCAGAGTCGTCGGATTCAACCAATTCATCCTCTTTTCGACCCTCATCAGACAATCTTTTACACCATCTTTTCCAGACAAGTGGGATCGGAAGTCTCACTCTCTTCTTCGTGATCTTTGCGTCTTCGCGGTGAAAATCATTCCTCGCCAGCAAGCTGGTCCCTGACAACTTCAGACCGCGAAACTAGGTCGTGTTGACAATGATTTCATGAGGTTGAGGATTGCAGCAAAGTTCCAAAATGACAGGAAGTTACGTGCTGTTTTCTCGTAGCGGGTCGCCACCCTGCGGAAGTGCTTGGCCCAACCAATAAATCGTTCCACCAGGTTGCGAACCTTGTACAGGTGTTTGTCGTAATCCACAGGATCCTTGCGGTTTTTT
>DATMFC010000275.1:0-3772 GCA_035556335.1 Planctomicrobium sp.
CGAGCTTCTCAACCAATGGCCTGAACTTCGGCCGAGACTGGGCAGTCCTGGGAGCCGGACTCAGCTGGCAGGCGACCAGTCAACTCTCGATCTTCGCCAACTACGACATCCAGATGAATGAATACCAGGTCTTCAACGTCGGCAGCGGCGGATTGCAGTACATGTGGTGAATCAGCATGGGCCGCAATGTGCTGACGGAGCCTTGCTCGCAACAGTCCCGAAACAACTTCCCGATTGCACATTACCCGGAAAGCGAGTGCCTTGTCAGGCTTCAAACGTCGGGTTGTCTCACATGTTGCGCGGCTCGTTGGCCGCTCCCGTTTCGATTCTTCCACCCGAATTTTGAATGCTGACGCAACACTAGCAACCATGCTTCTAATAACCCCTAACAAAACCGACACCGATCCGCTCGCGGAAAGGAAATATTCATCGTTTGAGAGGTTTTGTTCGCGGCTCTAAAACGGCTTTCGCCTGATGAATCGACTTTTTCCGTGGTTCCTCTGCTTTTTCCGGAATGCCATTAAACCACGGAGAATCATGGAACCCAGACAAAGTACAGGAGTGCAAACAGGACCGTGCCGACCACGGCGGTCAGGATTCCGGAGTTTCGTTTTCGCTTCAGATACAAGACCAGAATCAGCCCGGTGACGGAGACAACAATCATCAGGAGCGCACTCAGGTCAATCACCCAGGACCAGACAGGGCCGGAGTCGCGTCCTTTATGCAGGTCGTTCATCAGAGCGACCGCCCCCATCGTCGTCAGGGTTCCGCTGTACTTTCCCGAGATGCGATCCACATAGACGTCGGCCGCATAGGCGGGGCCTTTGAAGAGAATCATGCATTCCTGATCGTCTGCGCGAAACTCCGCGACAGCTCCCCGAATGTGATGAGCGTTTCTCAGATGTTCCACTACGGACAACCGGTCAATCAGAAGCGACTCATCCACTTCCTCTGATGGGGAGAGAGAAGCCGAGTCCGGAACCTTGCGTTCCAGCCAGCGCGGAGACATCTCTCCCTGAAATTCACTGATTTTCTGAACGTCGCCACCGAACCAGGTTGGATGATTCAACGTGATTCCGGTGGCGGCGAAGAAGATTAACGCGGTGAAACCCAGAAGCGAAATATAGATGTGTACCCAGCGAATTGTCGCGGCGGTCCATGTAAACAGGGGGCTGCGTCGGCGCGCAGGAACACTGGCGCCGGAGGGTCGCACCGCCGGTTTCCGCAGAAGATCCGGAAGTGGACTACTGCTTCTGGGACTCGCCGCCGGAGGTGACGGGCTGGCGATATTCAACAGTGGCGGATTTGATTTCGACATTGCTCTTCAGGTTGACTGCGGCAATCGGTTCGGCACCGAGTTCCAGAGGGTGACTGATCAACTGATAGGTTCCATGCTCCCGGGCGACTTCGAGATACAGAGTGTATTTCCCAGGCTTGAGGGGCTTACCGGCATCATCTTTCCCGTCGAAGACGGCTTTGTATTTTCCGGGACCGCGGGTCGCATCCGAGATGACTCCGATCAGGTCCCGCTGATCGGCCAGTTTTCGAGTCCGGTCGTTTCGATACCATCGCAACAGGTCACGATGCCAGCGCGGCCCGGGCTGTTTGGTGGTGATCCAGAGCAACGCTGTTCGCACCGGAAATCCATCAGGGTCTTCCAGCCAGATGGCGAGATAGGGGCGTCGATACTGGGCTCCGGTGGGCTGACTCAGTTCGAAGTTCACTTCCAGTTCCAACAGTCCGCTCCCGGCATCAACAAATGGAGAGGCTTTTGGACTGGATGCCTGAGTCGCTTCAGCGAGTCGATACAGACGGGGACGTTGCAGTTCTTCCCAGCCGGGACTGGCGATCTGTTCTCCTTCGTTCGTCACCAGCAGGAATTCGATTCCCGGAATGGTGGTCGCCAGTGCGAAGCATTCGTTTGCAGGCAACACATGGAATGTTGTTGCCAGCGCATCGGCTGTCTCGGCATCTCCGGCCACAACGGTCACGCTCGCGAACTGGTCAACCGGTTGAGCGGTTCGTGGATCGATGATGTGAGAATGCAGCGTTCCCGCGATCTGAAACCCACGACGATACCCACCGCTTGTGGCGATTCCCTGATTGTGGGCATAAATGCTACACAACGGCTTCGCATTCAGGTCATCGTGGAATGGATCGGTGATCTGGACCGGAGAGACCGCTTCGCCAGCGATCCGAATATCGCCGCCAATATTGACGATGATTCCGCGAACTTCCGGAAAGCCGTCCAGTGCCACCTGTGCAGCCCGATCGAGAATCGTTCCTTTGGCAATGCCGTCCAGCGTCAATGGGCCAGAGGCAAGACGGGTGGCAGTGCCTGTCGCTTCATCACACGTCCACTGTGGCTGCCGGATCCGTTCCGCAGTACGAGCGAGTTCTTCCGGTTCAGGAAGATGCCCGTTCTGTTCGGCCAGCTTCCAGACCCGGGATGCCAGCTCGACTGCCGGGTTGAATGCTCCATGACTCAGTCGTTGCCAGCGATCGCATGCAACGAGCACTTGCAACAATTCTTTGGAAACCGGTTTTGCCTGAGCCCCGGATGCCTGCCATTGAGAGAGTTCACTCAGAGCGTCGTAACGGCTATAGATTTTTTCGAGACGTTGGATCTCGGCGAGAACTCTGCTCTCCGCCGCATCGGCCGCTTCAGACGAATCGGCGTCGACCTGAATCTGGAGAGAGGTTCCCAACACGAATTCATGTTCGAAAACATACCGATCCGACGCCATGACATTCGGCGTCCAGGAGACCATCAATCCCGTGATCGGGATCATCAGAAAGGAACAGAACCATCCAGAAAGTCGCATTCTTCACTCCAGAGCCGGAAAGTATTGGAAACGAGATGAACAGGAACGAAATCGATCGTATTGGAATCGCCAGATCACGAAGCCGGTCCCTCTGCCTGTGGTGAAGGCTGGCCGGTTCTTGCCGGATTCCCCGAGCCAGGTCGTCCCCCGTTGCGACCTCTTCCGAAGGAACGGAAGCGTGCTTCCACCTCGGCGCGATCGAGGGCGCCATCCTTGTTGGTGTCAATCTGTTCGAGATCGTTTCGCCATCGCTCGGGGACTTCTTCCCCTTTGAGAACCCCATCTTTGTCTTTATCGTTCTCTTCAAAGAATCGGGTCACTCGTTCCTCCGGGGTTCCGCGTGGTCCCCGACCTCTGCCGGCTCCGGTCATGGGACCGGTCATCGGAGACGCTCCGGCTGCGGGGCTGGCCCCTGGACCACCCCCTCCACCACCGGCGGCTCCTGGCTGAGGACGATTCTGCTCGTCCAGAGTTTTGCCAAAGGCGCTGATTTCTTCCTGAGAGGCAATGCCGTCTCCGTTGGTATCGATCCGTTTGATGAGCTGCTGAAACCGTTCCCCCACTTCGTCCAGCGCAATCTGTCCATCTCCGTTTTTGTCGAGACTTCGCAACTGCGCGGCCAGTTCCTGACTGGCAGATCGGTCTTGGCCTTCGTTGGCCGGCGGTCCATAACCATCCGTCTGAGGAGCGGGATCAATCAGTACGAAATGAGCCAGTCCTGCCTGATCGGCATCAATGCTGTAAAACAGCAACCGGTCCTGATATCCCAGCAAAGTCATCTTGGAGAGTTGTGGAGCAAACTCTTCCAGTACCGTTCCCCAGGTGTTTGTCTCAGGATCATAGACTTCAATCGGAGTGGCCCCGGCGAAGTGGCCGTCGATCTGAGTGAAGCCACCGGCGAGATACAGTTTTCCTCCCGAGGCCGCGAGTCGTGAGAAGACACGGGA
>DATMFC010000276.1:0-1665 GCA_035556335.1 Planctomicrobium sp.
ACCAATTTTTCGTCCTTCGGTTTCGATGGTAAAGTCGGCTCCGACCGAGACCCATTTTCGTTTGATCGTCACATACCACATCCGCGACCGGCGTTCCTGAAAGTAGCAGAACGTATAAATCGACGGATAACGGTAACGCAACTGGTTCTCATGAATCTCTGACAGATACCGGGTTCCTTCGATAATTCCGGTGAGAGACAACAGCGGCTTTCCGGCGCCGCAGGAGCGGTGCAGTTCCGTCGTAATCAGTTCTTCAACGCTTCCCACCCAGCGGATACGTGTGTCTGTCTGGCGAAAGAGCTTGAGAACCAGTCGGCGCGTTTCCAGGTCAGAAGGACGCAACTTCATGACCGGATCGTACAGCATCTGTTTATGCAGTTTTTGAGTCTGAGCTTCAGTCAGGCTTCCGGTGGGGCGAATCTGACGGCGTAACGTTTCCTGTCGAGCCAGCTGAATTGTTTCCAGACGCTTTTTCTGTTCCTCTTCCGCCGGATTCCAGGCATCCGTCCGGATTCCCACCATGTGCGTCTGGTCCCACTTTCCACTGGCATTGTCCTGAGTGGAAACGGTGCCGCAGACATCCATGTTCAGGCCGAACTGCCGGTCGTCTCCGGACCGCAGGCGCTGAAACAATTCCAGATTCGTCGGATGCACCCCGATAAAGGTCCACATGTCGACGTAACGACGGGTTCCCTGAAATTTCTTTTTCCGATTGAATCTGATCAACGGCATGCGTCCGTGCCTTGAAATGTCAGCCACATTGAAAATGTCAGTAACATTGCCAAAATGTGGCAATAGAGAATGCCAGAGGGGCCAACTGCTCTTTCTGTTTATCGTCAATTGGCGAGGCTCGATCCGCTTTAATGAGGATGCGAACTTGAATTTTTTTGCCTCAACCCGCAGAAACGGATCACCAGTCTGCTCCACTCGCCGTCAATCGGCGAATCTTGCCGAACAGTCGTCAACCGGCCACGTCGTTTTGAAAATTAGATCTACTGCTGTGTCCAGCCTGAGTCTGCGTGTTGCCAGAACTGTTCCGAGGCTCATTGGCCGCTCTCACTCTGCCCAACCCGAAAATTGAGAATGGACGACGCACGACTCTTCAGGTGGAACGTAAGCTTCGGGGCTGCGGCCTCTCACGGCTGCGCCGCCCCGATTGCAAGCAATCGCGGCCACCCAAACGCTTTCCGTATTTTGAATTTCGAATTTTTCCCCATCATTCCCCTGTTTAAATTCATTCGAGAGATCCATGCGTATCAAGATTTCTGTTCCGACCAGTGCGTTACAACGTGATTTACGCAAAGCGATTCATACTGCGATGCAACTTGGTGCGCATGGCGTGCAGTTTGACTTACGCTCGGAAGTGACGGCCGACCATTTTGGGGACTCGGCCCGACGACAGCTTCAAACCTATCTTTCCGAACGAAATCTGGAACTGGCCTCCGGGCATTTCCCACTCAACCGTCCTCTGGCGGAACCGGAACGACTCGACCAGCGCCTCGCGGCGCTGAACTCGGCGATCGCACTCGCCTCGAAGCTGAAAATTCGTTGTCTTACACTTCAGCCGGGAGAACTTCCGGACGTGGAGAGTCTGCAACGGGGAATTCTGCTGCAAATTCTGAGTGAACTGGCGACTCAGGCGAATTTACACGGAGTGACACTGTG
>DATMFC010000277.1:0-5685 GCA_035556335.1 Planctomicrobium sp.
CAGGATAACAGCGAAACGGAAGTCCATGTGATCGAAGGAGCTGCTGACCTGTATTCCATCAACACCTCGAACGACAGCACTCTTTCACTGGAACAGGATCACAGCCAGAGCACGGAATCGGTTCGACTGAAAGATGGAGAGTCTGCTCGACTGGGAGGATTCGCGAATTCGTCTGGTGGGAAAACTCGGTTTGACATGGAATCTTATCGGGGCCAACTCCCTGATCGAGTCGTGAAGTATGACGCCTCATCGACGGAGAATGGAACAGCCGACGAGTTGACGTCCCTGACCGTTCAACGTCATGGAAAAATCGATACCTATCCTGTTGAGGAACTGATTCCAATTGAGGTCACTTCATTTCAGGGGGATTCTGTTCCGGAACGGAATGGATACTACTGTGGCTTTCGTGAGAAGCCGAATCGATTAGAAGATCTGCTGGAAGACCGGAAACTGGTCACGGGGTTAATCAATTTTGGAGGACAGCCGGAGCCGATGAACTCCCAGCGATTGAACGCCCTTCGATCGCAAGGAGGACGTTCCGCTCCGCCGGGGCTGGGGATTCGTTTCCGGTCTCCCGTGGTGAATCATCCTGGTCCGGATGTCGTGCTGTTTGAGATTCAGTCCTTCGGAAATCCGGTAGAAGGAGATCCGTTTCATGTGTATCCCGTATCTGACCGATCTGACTTGAAACCGTTCACCGTCAGGCAATTTGATCTGACGCTGAATTCACCAACGGTTCGGAGAGTGGATCCGTTATGGTCGCACCGATCGCAACAAGTCGCCAGTTCACTGGATGAACTTCGAAAACTGGACACTCCCATCGTGATTGATGTCGGTCATAGTCATTTTCAGGTCATTGCCGTTGGAATCGATCTCTCTGATTTAGGCTATGCCGAGGGAGAGAGCGTGGAAGAACTCTTCTTTCAACATGCTGCCGAACCGGGTGGACATAAAGTTGATCCCGTGATGATCGTGGGACTTCCTCCGCTCCGCCCGGAAAAATAAAGCCGTCATAACCTGGATTATTCACACTCGTAGGGTGGGTCGAGCCAACATGATGGCGCGGTGGGTCTTCAGTCGCAGGATTCACTTCCAAAGAATATAGACCGCCGCAAGCACAATCGGCCGTTGGCGACGACCCACCATCACGTTGCGCGACTTTGACCCACCCTACCATGAATCATTCGGGATAAAGAACTTTCCGCTTCTGCTGCGTCGACAGGACAGTCACTTGTCGTCGGCGTCCCGCCAGAGACTGCATCTTTTCATCCGATGCGCTGAACTTGATGCGCCGTATGTCAGGGAACTGCTATGAAACTGCCTTCCATTGTTTCCAATTTCATTGACATTGCTCATGAAAAAAGACATCTCTTTTTCACGGTGCTAGGTGTCACTTTGATGTGTCCTCCGGCATTTGCAGAGGAGGTGAAACCGGTCGCCTATTGGGGATTTGGTCAGGAAGAATCGACTCCGTTGCAGTCACATGGAGGAGTGCACCGGGATGTCCCCGGCCCGCGTCCGGACCGGTATCCAGACTTCCCGGCCGATAACATCGCCGCCCGATTCGACGGAAAGGGGGCACGTTTCACCTTCACCGATCCCGGTCCTGGCAGTCCGTTTGATTTTACCAACGGCGATGAAATCACACTCGAAGCCTGGGTGAAGATTGATCAGATCCTGGAAGGGGAAAGTGTCTATCTCATCGGAAAAGGACGGACAGGAAATCCCGGTTTTGCCAGAGACAATCAGAACTGGGCATTACGTATCCGGATGATGGATGGACGAATTCGAGCCAGTTTTTTGTTTTCCTCCATCCATGAAGGCTCCTCTCCTCCAAAGAACGAAGAGAACTGGCACCGTTGGACGTCCGATCAAGGTTTCAAGAAAGGGGAGGACTGGCACCATGTTGCCATCGCCTACCGTTTTGGCTCCCCGGAAAGCCTTGTTTCCGTGATCGATGGCAAGCAAGTCACCGGATACTGGGACGCAGGAGGCCCGACCAAGAATCCTCCAACCGTTGATAACGATGCCGTCTGGATTGGTTCGGCCCTGGGAGGTTCGGCAGGGAACAGCTTTCGCGGAGATCTTGACGAAGTCGGGATCTATCGGACCGCGATTTCGGTCGCCACATTGAAAGCCCGATATCGTGGTCCTGAAGTTCAATTCTCATCCGGATTGCAGCCGGAAGAGATGCCGCGACTGGAAAACCTTCCAGACGGGGCTGTTCAAGTCACCTGTCACGAAGGAATGCCGACTCACTTCCGCTGGCTCAATGACGACGAAACTCTCCCTGCGGAAACGCTCCGTTGGCAGACAAACTCCTTTCTGATGGACCGACTGCCGCAACGATACGACTCATGGGGAATCAGGGAAAACTGGAAAGCTCCTGTACTGGTGCGACTGGCTGCGGATGTTTCTCTTCCTCCGGGAAAACATCGTTTCCTGATGCGGGTGCGTGGATTGAGTCGACTCTGGATCAATGGAACGCTGGTCGCGCGTGGAGTCCCTGCCAAGGGGTCGCAGGATGGTTTTGAACCGATGACTCCTCCAGCAGTCCCTCCGAAGCCGGGGCTGCGCATCGCGGAGCATCGTCAACAGGAAGTGTCTGGTGAATATGAAGTGACGATTGACGGGAAATCCCGCGTCGTTCTGGAAACACTGGTCGGCGGAAGAGACTTTCGTTCCGATCCAGGCGAACTTTGTGTTGCTGTGGAAACTGCGGATGGGAATTCATTCCTCCTGCTGCAACCGGACCAGGAATCTCCCTCACACCTGACCAACCCGGTCGTCACCTCACTGCTATCACAACAGAATCGGGAGATGCAGAAGTTTGATGATCAGCGGCGCCGCGCTGCGGCCCTGAGTCAGGAGTCGTTCTGGAATCGTCGACACCAGTTTGCACGAGACTGGGCAAAACAGAATCCGGTTCCCTCTCTTCCTGCAAACGCTCAGCAACGTCATCCGATTGATGCTTTCCTGGAAGCCAAAATTCAATCGGCGCTGGCGGCCTCTTCAAAGACTCCACTGGAGGAAGCCCGGAAGTTTCACAAGGACGTTCTTTCGATTCTGCGGGACCAGTGTTTTCGGTGCCATGGAGAGAAAACGCAAGGAGGGTTAAGCCTCATCTCACTCGAGGCAGCACAAACGGGAGGAGATTCCGGGTTTGCCGCGATTCACCCTGGAAACGCTGAAAAGAGTGAGCTGATCCGCCGTATCCGTTCTGATTCTCCGGAAGAACGTATGCCCCCCGGCGGAGCAGGACTGAGCGAAAAGGAACGTTCTGTACTGGAAGACTGGATCAATCACGGAGCCAGATGGCCGGCCCCTCCGGTGACTCCAGAAATGGTGAAACATCCACCGGTGCTCAATGATGAAGCATTCCTGCGACGCCTCTTCCTGGACACTGTTGGAGTCATTCCAACGGCTGAAGAAGTCCGGGAGTTTCTCAATGATGAGTCACCTGACAAACGGGCTCGTTGGGTTGATCGTCTCCTTGCGGATGATCGTTGGGCCGATCACTGGATGGCCTACTGGCTGGATGTTCTCGCCGAGAACCCGACCTTATTAAATGGAAGCCTGAATACAACCGGTCCGTTTCGATGGTTTATTTATGATTCATTTAAGGATAATAAACCGATCGATCGCTTTGTCACGGAATTAGTTCTTTTAAAAGGAAGCGCCTACGAAGGGGGAAGTGCCGGGTTCGGGATCGCCGCCGAAAATGATGCCCCATTCGCTGCCAAAGGTCAGATTCTTGCCAGTGCCTTTCTGGGAATCGAACTGCAATGTGCCCGGTGTCATGATTCTCCTTATCACAGCACAAAACAACAGGACCTGTATGCACTTGCCGCCATGTTCCAGAAGAAGCCGGTGACTGTTCCGAAGAGCAGTCGCGTTCCGGCGGCGTTCTTTGAAAATCAGTCGCGTGAGTCTCTGATTCACGTTTCCCTGAAGCCGGATGAACCGATTCCACCAGTCTGGCCATTCGGGGAACTGACTGGAAGCATTGATGACGAAACCCTCGCCACGCTGATACAGAACCCTGCCGACTCCCGGGAAAAACTGGCGGCGCTGATCACCGCTCCTCAGAATCAGCGGTTTTCAGAAGTGATCGTCAACCGTGTCTGGCGACGATTGATCGGGACGGGGATTATCGACTCGCCTGATGACTGGGAAGGCAAGTCCTCCAGTCACCCGGAATTATTAAAATGGTTAGCACAGGAATTTATCATTAATGGTTATGATATAAAACAACTGAGCCGTCTCATTCTCAATTCACAGATTTATCAGCGGGAAGCGATACGCTCCACTCTTCCGGTCTCTCCTGATATGCAGTTTTTTATCGCTCCCACACGGCGAAGAATGTCTGCAGAACAGGTTGTTGATTCACTGTGTGTTGCTGTTGGTCAGTCGATGGACGTGGAAGAGATGACTTTTGCCCCGGAAGCGGGACGAACGTCACAATCTCGCTTAACACTGGGGGTCCCCGATCGTGCGTGGAAATTTGCAAACCTGGCAAATGAACGGGATCGTCCAAGTTTAAGTCTTCCTCGAGCCCGAGCCATTGCTGATATCATGGAAGCCTTTGGGTGGAACGGGGCACGGCAAAGTCCCCGGACCGATCGCGAAACCGATTCCAATGTCCTGCAGCCCGGCATTTTGCAAAACAGTGACGCAGCCGTTCTATTGACGCGAGCCTCCATTCAAAGTGGCCTGGCAGACCGCGCCGTGAATGCGGTCTCTCCGGAGCAACTGGTGGAAACCCTCTTTCTCAGCATTCTGAACCGTGTTCCTTCAGAGGAAGAACGCCGGGCATTGACTCCGATTCTCGCAGAGGGATTTCAGCAGCGACTGCTTCCCAACGCAGAACAGAAACCGGTGCAATTTCCTGACCCATTGCCGGTGGTGACGTGGTCGAACCATGTCCAGCCGGAAGCGAACTCGATTGCCGTGGAAATGGAACGCCGCGCCCAGGCGGGTCTTCCTCCCGATCCGCGACTTCGCCCGGAATGGCGGGAAGCATACGAAGACGTGGTCTGGGGGATTGTGAACCTGAGTGAGTTCGTGTGGGTTCCGTGATCACGAATACTGATAATTTAAAACACATTACTTATCATAATATTCAACTGGAGCAGTTATGCATCGTCGAGATTTTCTGAAAACCGCTGCGATCGCTGCTGCGGCATCCTCTTCCTCAATGCCTCATCTTACATATGCGGAAGCTCCCCCATTACAAGGGAAGGTCGAGCATGTGATTTCGATCTGGCTCGGAGGAGGAATGGGAGCGATGGACACCTTCGATCCTAAACGTGTGGGAGATCCGCAGAAGAAGGTCCCCGGTTCCTACTATCCCAGTATTGAAACCGCAATTCCGGGAGTGAAGCTTTGTGAGCATTTAAAGCACATGGCCCCGTTAATGGACCGGGTCACAGCGGTTCGAACCGTCAATCACCATGTCATTGATGAACATGCGGCAGCCACGAATTTCATGCATACAGGACGCCCGGTCAGTGGGACTGTGGTCTATCCGTCACTGGGATCGATCGTTTCACATGAACGGGGACCGGCGGGCGAAGGGGTTCCCCCTTATGTTCTGATCGGTTATCCCAATGTCACACGTGGCCCCGGATTTCTGGGGGCGCGTCACGGTTATCTCTATCTGACGGATACCAGTCGTGGGCCGGC
>DATMFC010000278.1:0-11690 GCA_035556335.1 Planctomicrobium sp.
TCAATGACACCGGTGTTGCGTTCTGCTGGCGTGCAGACGACGGAAAAGAAATGTGGTCAGCCCCGCTCTGCGGCCCGGTCAGTGCCTCACCGATCCTTGCCGACGGTATCATCTACCAGATCGACCAACAGGGAAAACTCGTGGCGTTCCGAGATCACCCGGAACTGTTTGAAAAGCGGTTTGAAGTTCCTTTAGGAACCAGCGCCTTCGCCACTCCGACCATCTGCCATGGTCGCCTGTTCTGTCGGGTGATTGAACAGACCGTGAACGGCCCGATCGACACTCTTTACTGCTTCGGTCTACCGGATGATGGTTCCTGAAGTTGCCATTCCGCTGAGAGGACAACCGTAATTTATGAAACGCTCAATGTCATGTCGTTTTTATACGATGGAAACGACCTTGGGAGGGCGAGGCTCCTGCCGAGCCGCAAGCTATGGAAAGCGTGATCTTCCATGCGGCTCAGCAGGAGCTTCGCCCTCCCGGATGCCCATCTATTGGGAAAAGGATCAGTCCTCATCGTGAAGACGGGACACCAGCAACCACCGGCGTGACCGGTGCGTCGTCAGCCCGCTTCAGGATCGATGCGCGTGGTGAACGATTCGAGGGAGGAGCATCGGGACCGGGGAGATAGGTGAGACGAATCCGATCATTCGCCATGATTTCCAGTTCAAAGTTAACTCGCACGCGTTGATTGTTTCGAACCACATCCAGCACCAGATTCGGAACTGTCTGCTCTCTCGCCAGATTCTTGACCACTGGATCGAAATAATAATACCCCACCGCCCGACCGGCTGCCGTATTATAAAGCACCGATTTATCTTTCCGAAACCGGATCGACATCCCGCCGCTATACCATCGCCCGATAATCTTCTCCTCCGGCGTCATCATGCAGGAAGAAGAGACGAATAACAACAACGCTGCTCCGAACAGGCAGAATATTTTTCGATTTCTCATAAAGACACCGTAAACTGATACCATCAAGTCGAGTAGGTCAGGCATTGCCTGACACTAACGGTCACTCGGAGTCTACAACTGGGAAAATTGCGTCATGCGGTGCATGACCTACTGGTCTGTCTCTTAAATACTTCTACGGAACAACGGCATCAACATGCACAATCCGAGGCTGACCATTCGCATAAACCGCAACAGCAGATGCCGTGATTTCATAAGGCCCCATCGCATTACCAAAGATCCATGATGGCACGGTCCAGATACTGGCGACATTCAAGTCTGTGCGTTGCGTACGCACGGCGAAATAATAGCCGGAATCTGGTTCAGCATTGTATTGAAAGTTTACAGGGGAACCTGAGATGTTCACCCTGCCCAAAAGAATCTCACCAGATGGAAGGTTATTGTCATTTGTATTGCTGGTGTTTTCATTCTCATCCAGCACCAATGGACCATGTCCGGTCACCGTATTCGCTGCAGCGGCAGTTCTGGCATGAATACGGGCAGTCTCGCGACCTGTCGGTGTGTCTCCTATATTCTCCCAAGTCTTCACTCCGGAGAGTGCGGCCGCTTCCAGTGCGTTGGTCAGTTCAATCCGGGCCACCCAGAGCCGGGACATATCGACAACAACCCCGAAGAGCAGGACAATCGCCGGAATGATCAGAATCATCCACAACGTAATCGCCCCCCGCCGAGCATGGCTGGCGGAATTGCGTTCGAGGATGAGGGTTCGTTGTACGAACATTGACCTAAATCTAAGGTGCCGGACTACTGTCCCGTGTCGTTATCTCAACATGAATGTCACATGAAGCCGACTGACTACAACTGTCGGTGACAGTCAGTGTGACCGTATAGCTGTAGGTAACTTCATCTTCAGTTGTCGTACCGTTTGTGTTCGGATCATTTGGTACGGCAAACTGAATTCCATTAAACGTTGTGCCATTGTTAGAAGGAAGACCACCTGGAGTTGGAGCCGGAGATTCCGCCGACACGGTCCAAAGATATCCCAAACCTGAACTCTGCTCCAAATCAGACGAACCGTTTCCATTAAAGTCAATGGTCACGATGTGACTGTTCGTCGTGGTTCCTAAAGCATTTGTGATCTGAAATGTCCCGTCACAATTCTGCATGTCGTTTTGAGGCGTATGATTGGCTGGAACAGAAACCAGCACCCCTGTTACCACTATGTCCGGGGGCGTATTGTTCGGCTCAATTCGCATGGTCGTCGTGTGTTGAATAACGAAGTTTTCCACGCTGAAGCCGAAGTAGCTCAACAGGTCTGGAACGTTGCTTTCAACAAGGGGCAATCCAACGGTTACCCTGACATAGGCAACTTCTGTTTCGCCATTCGGTAGAACAGCATTGGGGACTTGCGGATCATTCGGAGGAGTGCAGTCACAATTCGAGGGATTTGCAATCACAGGGTACGGCTGATTGGGAGTTAATGGCAACATTCCGCACGCATTGTGCTCGAGGCGTACCCCACACGACGCTGTTAATCCCTGTTGCTGCAGAAACTGATCAATGCGGTATTTAAGAGACTGATTTGATGGAGCGGAAGCGGTGTTGAAGTTCCGGAGATTGGGGTTGTCAGCATGAAACCGGCTGATTTCGGACGCCAGTTTCGCGCCGTATTTGCTTGCGGCGGCGACCTGCTGGTTGACTTTGAAAATGAGAGCGAATTCGATCACCGCCAGGACGAGGATGATCAGCAGCGGAATGGCGATGATGAATTCCAGAACGACAACGCCCCGCCGCTTCCTGGCGCGCAGTCGCGAGCGCAAAGAGCCGAATTCGCTCTGACGACCGCGTCTCTGCATGAAAGGGCCCTTGATCTGGAAAACGCCGCATTCTCAAAAACTGATGATTCACCGTCATGACAACAGAAGCAGGATTCATGCCGGAACGTTCAAACAAACATCTAAAGCAGAAAACACAGAGGATCCCGGCGCGGCCGGTTTGTCTCGGCCGCAACCAAAGGAATTCACATTGTCCAAAATCCTCACAGACTGAGAGAATCTGGAACGTTTGCAGTACAGAGAAAGACTGGAACACAAAACTCTGTGATTCTCTGTACCTCTGTGTTTCATTTCCGCTGCTGTTTTTACAGATTCCCCGCCAAACAGAACCAGCGCCACCGGCAGTTAGCGCTCGTTCTTTCTGTTTGCGCTGCATCTCCACTGGTGGTTCAGTCAGAGGAATCTCATGCAAAGACGCTAAGGCGCAAAGAAGCGAGAGTCAGGTGAAATTCGTCACGTCTTGTAATGTTGACGAGTCTCTTCTTCTCTCAAATCTTCCGGCTGGCATGTCAATTGCATTCCGTGGCATCAAAGTGAGAACGAGAAATCGAAATCCCCGGGCCGTCTCACTGCCATTGAGAACACCGCAATCGAGAGGGAAACTCGTGAATCATCGCTTCAAAGTCCGCCGGTCGACAGACGGAAAACGCAAGGGGTCCATCTTTGTCGAGTACCTGCTGCTTCTCACCATCGTCGGAATTGGAGCCATCGCCGGAATCGCCAGCGTGCGAACGGCCCTGCATAACGAATTACTGGACTTGGCAAATGCCATCAACGCCATCATCCCTCCTCCGTAAGTCATGCAGCAGGCGTAGGGTGCATGAAGCACGAAGCGAATGCAAGAAATGGTGCATTCCGTGACTCCTACTGCTGTTTCCGAATTCAACCAGCGATGAATAACTCCAGACACCTTCAACGCCACCGGATGTCGACTTCAACGCCGCAAGCTCGGCAACGGCGCGGGGCGGTGATTCTGGAATTCATCATTGTCTTCCCGGCCGTCTTTATCGCCACGCTGGCGGTGTTTCAGTTCGGGATTCTCGCACTCGTCATGCAGACGGGAACAACGGCAGCCATCGAAGGAGCCAGAAAAGGAGCGGCGTTCTATCCTTCTGGAATGGATGAGAATGATATTGCGGAAGAGATTGTCGCCAGAATCAACTCCATCCTTGATCTGCATGGTCTTAAGATCACTGACGATCCCGCCACTAGCACCGCGACGGTTTCCATCAAGCGAGGTATTCAGACTCAGGTGAACAAGGGAAACATTTCAAATTACCCTCCCGCTTACGACTTCCCCACGTTATCTCCGGCCGACGACGAAGTTATTCTCACACTTTGCTTTCCTCTTGTCAGCAACCCTGCTCCGGGACATTACGGGAGCCCGGTTCCGAACTGGCTGGCTTCGTATGGGTTTTCGTTCACTGGCTCCAAATTCCAGATGACCGCTGTTGCTTCTCTGGAGTAGACGTTCCCGAACGTCCTCTCTCCCAAACTGCTCTAGGTCAAACCGGTCTTGACCAGTTATCTTCCCTCCGCCGCAAGTTTCCTGCGCTAACACGTTCAATTACCCAAGAGCCTCAAGACCTGCCTCGACAGGTTGAATGATCATGTTGTCGATTGTTGTTCCCGTTCTGAACGAACACGAAAGCCTGGATGAATTGCACCGCCAGATTCGGAGTGTCGAAGCTGCGCACCAGCTGACGATCGAAATCATCTTCGTCGACGACGGTTCGACCGATGGTTCATGGGAAATCATTCGCCAGCTTGCCGAGAAAGACAATAACGTTTCCGGGATTCGTTTTCGTCGCAACTTCGGAAAAGCGGCCGCTCTCACTGCCGGGTTGAACGCGGTCCGTGGCGATGTCGTCATGATGATGGACGCCGATTTACAGGACGACCCCGCGGAAATTCCACGATTCATCGAGAAGCTGAACGAAGGTTACGACGTCGTCAACGGCTGGAAAGAACGTCGTCTCGATCCCTGGCACAAGGTTTACCCCAGCAAAGTCTTCAACGCGATGGTCGGGAAACTGACTGGCCTGAAGCTGCATGATCACAACTGCGGAGTGAAAATTTTTCGGGTGCAAGTTGCCCGGGAACTGCGGCTTTATGGAGAGCTGCATCGTTTCATTCCAGTACTGGCTCACGCTCGCGGGTTTCAGGTGACCGAAATTCCGGTCCACCACCGACCACGTCAGTTCGGGTATTCCAAGTATGGGATGAAGCGATTCCTGCGAGGGTTCCTTGATCTCCTGACCGTTGCGTTCCTCACCACATTCGGACAACGCCCGCTCCATTTCCTTGGGGGAATTGGCCTGTTCTTTTTTGGAATGGGTGCCCTCGGTCTGTCGTGCCTCGGGTTCTCCTGGCTGATGATGAACGTTTTCGATGTCTGGAAACATTCCCCCATCGGATCGCGGCCATTGTTGTTGTATTCGGTGACGTCTCTGTTGCTGGGAGCACAGACTCTGTCACTCGGAATTCTGGCCGAACTGATTGTCGCCAACACCGGTCACGAACGGGATCGGTACAGTGTGAAAGAGGAATTAGGAGTCAGGAGTTAGGAAAAATTCGTTCCGACTTCTTCATTTTCTGAAAAGGATTTCAGATGATTGCCCGATCTCACCATATCACCGATACCACTTCTCCCGAGATTCAAACGTCGCTCACAGCGAAACGTGTGGAGAACACGAATACCGTTCCTCCGGTTGTCGACCTCAAATTCTGGACCGAGCAACTTCCGGAACTGTCTGAAACCTATCAGGCAGCCGGGCCGTTTCCTCATATTCAGCTCGATGACTTCCTCGATTCCGAAACCGCTCTTTATGCGGCGGAATCATTCCCGGATGTCGAAGATGCCGGGTGGATTCATTACGTTCACCTCAACGAAAAGAAACATGGCCTCAACAAACGAGACCTGCTGCCGGAATCGTTGAGCCTGCTGATTGACGAACTCAACAGCCCTGAGTTTTGTGCGTTCCTCAGCAAGTTGACGGGAATCCCTAATCTTCTTCCAGACGATTCCATGGAAGGAGGGGGGCTGCATCAAAGCAAACGGAACGGCTTCCTGAATGTGCACGCCGATTTCACTGTTCACCCGCATCAGCCCCATTGGAGACGTCGGGTCAATCTGCTGATTTATCTGAATCCGGACTGGAAGCCGGAATATCGGGGAGAACTGGAACTCTGGGAACGGGACATGAGCCGCTGTTCCCGCCGGATTCTTCCGCTTTTGAACCGTGCCGTCATCTTCAACACCGATGAAGATTCCTATCACGGTCTCCCTGACCCGATTCAATGTCCTGAGGGAATGACCCGAAAATCGATTGCTCTGTATTACTTCACGGAAGAAAAAGAGCTCCCGAAAAAAGTCTGGACGAACTACCGCTCCCGTCCCACTGACGGCCTGAAAGCGGCCCTGTTCTGGCTGGACAAACGGGTTCTCTGGGCCTACAGCACCATCAAAAGTAAGCTGGGAATTGACGATTCCTTCGTCAGCAAAACTTTAGGATGGCTGTCACGCAAGAAATCGTGAGAGCGATTTCAGACACAGGGCTTTTGCCAGTTTCAAGATGGACAGTGTTCGGGAGGGCGAAGCTCCTGCTGAGCCGCATGAAAGATGACGCTTTCCATGGTTTGCGGCTCGGCGGGAGCCTCGCCCTCCCTGGCGATTTTCAATAAAGCGAAAGCCCTGATTTCGGACACTGTTCTCCGGACGGCGCTGTTTGCTATTCTCTGTTTGTGGCTATTCTTTGCTTGTGAATGTCAGCCCTGATCCTCAGGGCTTTCTTTGTTTCGAACCACTGACTCCCCTGACCAGATCCATGAATCCATTTGAATACCGACAAGGTGAGCTGTTCTGTGAAAATGTGTCTGTTGCCGATCTGGTGCAACAGCATGGGACTCCCCTTTGGATTTACTCTCAAGCCAAACTTCTGCACGAATATCACGCCATTCGCAACGCCTTCGCGGATGTCGACCCGGTGATTTGCTACTCGGTCAAAGCCAATTCCAACCTCAGTCTGCTGAAACTCCTGAACGAAGCGGGAAGCAGCTTTGACGTGGTGAGCGGCGGCGAACTGTTTCGGGTGAAAGAAGCCGGAGCCGACACCACGCGAGTCGTCTTTGCCGGCGTCGGCAAGACCGATGCGGAACTGGCTCAGGGGCTTGAGAACAACATTCTCATGTTCAATGTGGAGAGTGAAGCGGAACTGGATGCCATCGCCCGGGTCGCTTCCGGTCTGGGTCGAGTCGCCCCGGTCGCATTGCGTCTGAACCCTGATATCGACGGCAAAACTCACGCGAAAACCACGACCGGCAAGAAGGGGAACAAGTTCGGGATGGATATCGAAAAGCACAACGCTCTCGCAGCGAAAGTGCTGGCGAATCCTCATCTCGAACTGCGGGGAATCCACCTGCACATCGGGTCCCCCATCAATACCGTCGAGCCGTATGAACAGGCCGCGAAGAAGGCACACGACGTTGTCATCGAACTCCGCAAACAGGGACACCAGACCAACTGGATCAATCTGGGAGGAGGCTTTGGTCTCAACTATCGCGGCACCGAAGCGGCCAGTGCGGCACAGTATGCGGACGTGATTCTTCCCTGGGTGAAGAAAGCGGAATGCCGTCTTGCTCTGGAACCGGGCCGTTCCATTGTCGGAAACGCCGGAGCGCTGATCAGCCAGGTGATCTACACCAAACGGGAAGGGGGCAAGCTGTTCATCATTCAGGATGCCGCCATGAACGATCTCGTTCGTCCCGCCATGTACGATTCCTTCCACGCCATCTGGCCGGTGAAGCCATCCGTAGAGAAACCTGTGGACTTCGAAGCGGAAATCCCGGGGTGTGAAGCGACCGACGTGGTCGGACCGATCTGTGAATCAGGCGATTACCTCGCCAAACAGCGCTGGCTCCCGCCGGTTGAGACAGGCGACCTCATCTGCACGTTCAGCGCCGGTGCGTACGGAACGACGATGAGCAGCAACTACAACTCCCGCCCCCGTGCTGCGGAAGTTCTGGTGAACGGTTCTGAGAGCCGTGTCATCCGTCGTCGCGAAACTTACGACGATCTGATCGCCGCCGAACGGGTATAGGTATTCGTCTGACAAATTTCCTCCCGTCAGCAATCTCAAAGAGATTTACCGCTAAGGACACGAAGGACGCAAAGAGAACCATTTCTTTGCGTCCTTCGTGTCCTTAGCGATGAAAATCCATTCCATGGATGAAGGCTGAAACAAACGGAAAACTCGCAGATTCCATACGACCGAAGGGATCATTTCTTTTTCGGGTTACTCTGCGGCTCCAGATCGATCTCAAAGGTATTTTTTCCAGATGTGATCTCGTATTGAAGTCCACTGGTTTTAAATTCGCAGTACTTTTTCGGGAATCGAATGTCGGCAGTTCGAACAGGGCTCTCTGGATTCTCGAACTGCTCCTCTGTCGATAAGGCCCGCTGAGACTTTTGTTCCCTGGCAGCAGGAGGAATGATCTGGACTTGATACATCCCCACCGGCATTTTTCCCTGATTCCAGGAATCAATCTGAAAAAGCCCATTGGCGTCTGTCTGCCCAAACGCAATAAACCCCTTCAGAGGTTCCATGAACAGAACGGCATGCCCCGGAACGAGGGGCTCACCGCTCAATGTCAGTCGACCGGAAATTGTTCCAGTCTCGCCATAATCTGTCCCTCTTGAACACCCCACTGCGAACAAAAAAAGGATCGCTGCCGCAAAGAGAAGTTGAAGTGGCTTCATGGAACATATCCATAAATTACAAGGCTGTTCTGTCATACGGACACTTAATGGAACGGACCGCTCTTAAAACTCGGCAACGGATTGCCCGTCGTCTCTGGTGGCCATTTGTTTGAGCGTTTCCAGGTAAACGTTCTCTCCCAGAAATCGGACAGAGCCATCTCCCATACAACCATGAACCCCACCTGCATGCGGAGAACAGAGAGGATTATTCACTCCGTGGCCGGAAGACATCCCATTGAACGTGCCACTTGCAAACGGAGTCTGATTCGGACGGTAGCGAATGGTTGTGACATTGAAGAAGCGTGCATCATTATCACATCCATCGTTGTTCCCGCTGGTACCGCACGCTGGATCACAATAGGGAGGAGCTCCCGCCATGCGGGTTCCCATCATGTATCCAATGACGTCATTTGTCGGGGCACTGACAGCATAATGGCTGGCGAACACCCAGAACGCCGTCCCGCCAACACTTTGCAGATAACTCCCTTGTTCACCAATCATCAGTGTATTGCTGAGCCCATCGGAGACTTGACTGAATTTCACCCAGACATTTGGAGGAAGCATCCCACCGCCACTTTGCAACGCTCCCACGGCCGTCCCCGATCCAGTTGGAAGAACATAAATTCTCGGTTCAGTGAAGGTCGCCGGATCAGCGGCTCCGGCGATTCCGGCATAAACGTTGATGCGTTCACGAGTGGCCTGAGATCCCGGCAAACTAAATGAGGGGCAAATCACCGGGGGAGTCGCCCCTCGGGCCCAAGGTCGGTTCGCAGAACCGGCACCTGTTTCAGCGACGTATCCAGGTGACCTGCCGATCCAGGTCATGTTGCTGTATGCAGCGGCCTGATCCAGAAATGGAAGCAGCATGGCAATGTAACTGGGGCCGAAACTGTTCGTTCCGGCAGGTTGACCATTCCGGGGACTCGCTCCATACGTACACCCGGCGGGAAGAACTTTGTGAGTGGATTCGTAATTGTGAAGAGCCAATCCAAGTTGCTTGAGATTGTTCTTACATTGAGCCCGTCTCGCCGCTTCACGTGCCTGTTGCACGGCGGGAAGAAGCAAGGCCACCAGAATCGCAATGATGGCGATGACCACCAGCAGTTCAATCAGGGTAAATCCCAACCGTTGCCTGCGATCAGAAACAATTTGAGAAAGGCCGCGCATAGCATCACTTCCCACACTGATTGCCAGTCGCAGTACCACACTCCCAATCAGGCGACGAAACGAAATGACTTACGAACGGCAGAGATTCTGAAGAACATCAGTGGAGAAGTGCGGATTTCACATCGCGTCGCCATTTACACACTAGCAATTGCACATATGTTGTCAACTTTAAGTGTCGGCATTTTGCGATCTCTCTTACAGAAAAAACGAGGGGAGAGTCTCACATCATCGAGAAATACGTCGCCACGGCGAAGTCGAACGATTCCTTCGTCACGACTTTCGGTTGCTGCTTGTAGAGACAGTAGTTCTTCACCTGTAACAGCAAGTCACGTGGCTGGCAGGCTCGGAAGGGGCGTTTCTTCGAGAGATAGTGCGTTTTTACCAGATGGTCGACGGCGTCCGGCTCGAACGTCAGTCCGAGTTTCGGGCCCATGATTTCCAGAAGTTTGCGAAAGTGTTCTTCACTCGGGTCAGGCACTTCGATCTTGTACGGAATCCGCCGCAGAAACGCCCCATCCACCAGATCGCGCGGTTCCAGGTTCGTTGAGAAAATGATCAACTGATCGAACGGAACCTGAACTTTCTTTCCACTCGGAAGATTCAGGAAGTCGTATCGTTTTTCCAGCGGCACAATCCAACGGTTCAGCAGCATATCAACCGGCATGGTCTGACGCCCGAAGTCGTCGATCACCAATGTTCCGCAGTTACTTTTCAACTGGAGAGGTGCTTCACAAATCTTGGTGACCGGGTTTTGTGTCACCTCCAGTTCGTTCATCGTCAGTTCACCCCCGGCGATGATGGTCGGGCGAGCGATGCGAACCCAACGTGGGTCGACGTCGGAGAGATCCAGCAAGCCCCCCGTTTCGTCCACGGGCATTTCGTCGTGAACGCCGGGATCGAAAAGACGGATGATATCCCCATCGATCCCCAGTGCCCGAGGAATCCAGACAGAATCTCCGAAACATCGGGTGATCCGCTCGGCGATACTGGTTTTCCCGTTCCCAGGTTCTCCGAAAAGAAACATTCCCCGACCGGAATTGATGGCCGGGCCGAGTCGTTCAAACATTTCCTGACTGACCAGCAGATCAGAAAACGCTTCGCGAAGATCTTCCTCGGTCGCTTGTTTCCCAACGATGGTTTGTCGTTCCATCCCCTTTAGATAGTCGGCCAGCCCCACTGGAGCAGAGCCAAAATAGCTGCACTCCGCATGAAACTTTCTGGCGAGTTCGCGTCCTCCTTCCACGATCGCGAAAACATAGTCCCCCATCTCTCCGGCGGATCGATAAGTAACCAGTTGCTGCAACTTCCAGTCGGAAAGCAGGGGAAAGAGAATTCCGAACGGAACTTTCACCTGCGAGGCGATCTCCCGTCCTGTTGCCGAACCTTTCTGAGCCAGGAACTTTAACACCAGTTTTTGAACGTCATCTTCCCGCAACCCCATTTCATAGAGGTTTTTAGGACAATGTGGAAAGAAGGGGGCGTCAGTTTCTCCCTCGTCACCAAGAAGTTCGTTGACCCGGTCGAAAAGTTCCTGAAGATATTGATTCCCTTGAAGAACCGCAGGGGAAACCTGTTTACGAACCACTCCCCCCCGACCGGCTCCGAGGTAAACCGTCTGCATCGGTTCCCCGGAATCGGTCTGATCGATTCTGGCGTTGCTTTCAGAGTTGTCTGTCAATTCAGGCATGGTGTCAGTTGTGTCGTTCAATCCCTTGATTCACTCCGTTGATGTTGATCTCCTGCAACACTACGTCATGATTGGGCGTCATCTCCGATTTCAGGACGAGTTCCGGTGCATCCCGACACCCCTAAAATCCACATAACCAGAAAATCTCCGATATGCGATTCGAGAACCGAACCGTGATCATCACCGGCGGCAGCAAAGGAATCGGCGCCGGATGCGTTCGTGTCTTCCACAAGGAAGGGGGGAACATCGCCATTCTGGATATTGATGAGGACGCAGGCCATCAACTGGCGAAGGAACTGAATCACTCCAATTCTCGCCGAATTCAGGTCAT